>NZ_CP034086.1:1200000-1500000 GCF_003855495.1 Methylocystis rosea
GCAGGAGACTCGGCGGCAGGCGGTGAGGGCGTCTGGGCTTGGGCCAAAGCGTCCGGGATCAGCTTCATCGCGAAAATCTCTTTAAGGGCTCGGAGCCCGGCGCGGATTATTTTCCAAGCGCCGGAATGGGCGCGGACTATAGCCGCTCACTTCACGAAAGCAATGGCGCGCGGCCGACTTCACGCGATGCGCACGCATAAGCGCGAACAACGCGATGTGCGGCCACGCACCGCCCTTCGTCGTAGGAGAGCATAGTGACTTCAAAGCGTCCTAAGGCGCTTTCACGAAGCCGCTCACTTGCGGCGTCGGATTCGGAGCGCTCGCAAATTATAGTAGCGACGCCACATAGCTATGGGGCCATGCCTCAGTCCAAGCTTTTCGCCGATCCGCGGATCCGCGCTGAGCCATTCAATGGAAGGTGGAGCCAATGTCAGCTTTCAAGAATATTTCTCTGGTCGCGGCGCTCATCGGCGCGCTGGCGATGCCCGTTGCGGCCGGCGCCGCTGGCGGCGGCTGGGGCGGCGGCCAAGGCGGCGGCGGCGGCCAAGGCGGCGGCGGCGGCCAAGGTGGGGGTGCCGGCGGCGGTAAAGGTGGCGGCGGCTGGGGCGGCGGACAAGGAGGAGGCGGCCAAGGCGGCGGTATGGACGGCGGCGGCCAAGGCGGCGGATGGGGCGGCGGCGGCCAGGGCGGCGGCGGAAAATGGGGCGGTGGCGGCCAGGGCGGCGGCGGCAAATGGGGCGGCGGTGGCCAGGGCGGCGGCGGCAAATGGGGCGGCGGTGGCCATGGTCCCCATGGCGGCTGGGGCGGCGGCGGTCACCATGGCGGCTGGGGCGGCGGCGGCGGCGGATGGGGCGGTCGCCATGGAGGCGGACATTGGTGGCGCGGACGCTGGTGGGATTACGGCGTGGGCCGTTGCTGGCGCTGGCATCCCTACCGCCAGGCCTGGATGTGGGTCTGCGGCTAACGCAGGATCCTTATGGGCGAAGTTGCTGCGCTAGGCCGCGCAGGAACTCAAGACAGGCTGCCAGTTCGGCGATGTCGATATATTCGTCGGGCTGGTGCGCCTGGTCGATGCGACCAGGGCCGCAGACGACGGCGGCCACGCCCGCGCGCTGAAACTGACCGGCTTCAGTTGCATAGGGGACGGCGATCGTCCCGTTGCGCCGGGCGAGCCGCAGCGCCAGGGTCTCCGCCTCGGAGCCCGGCTGCGGCGCGAGCCCCGGCACCTGATTCTCAATCGTGGTCTCGACGCCGGCGTCTGGAAAGCCGACGAAAGTCGTTCGTCTTAACGCCTCGCAATAGGCTTCCAGCCGGTCGTAGGCGAAATTCGGCGGCGCGCCCGGCAACGCTCGGAACTCCCACTGGAATTCGCAGTCCTTGGCGACGATATTGCGCGCCGTTCCGCCGTGAATCACGCCGACGTGAATGGTCGAGAAGGGCGGATCGAAGCGCCCGCTCGGATCGCCTGCCGCGCGCAGCTCTTCGCCAAGGCGCTCCAACTCGCACACGAGCTTGCAGGCGACATGCACGGCGCTGACGCCGCGATGCAGATTCGCCGAATGGATCTCGAAGCCCCGCACGCGCGTCACATAGGTGGCGACGCTCTTATGCGCGTCGGCGACCTCCATCGACGTCGGTTCGCCGACAATCACGGCTGAGGGGAGTGGCAGGTCCGTCCCGAAGCGCGCGATGACGTCGAGAGGACCAAGACAGGTGGTCTCCTCGTCATAACTCAAAAGGATGTGGATCGGGCGAGACAGCCGCGCCGCCTTGAATTCCGGGATCATCGCGAGGCAAGCGGCGTCGAACCCCTTCATGTCCACAGCGCCGCGCCCGTAGAGTCGCGTCGCGTCGCGCCGCAGCGTGAACGGATCGCCGCTCCAGGCTTGCCCGGCGACCGGCACGACGTCTGTGTGGCCGGACAGCAGCACGCCGCCGTCAGCGTCGGGGCCGATCGTGATGAAGAGGGCGGCCTTGTCGCCGGAGGCGTTCGGCGCGCGCACGAAGCGCACGTCCTGTTCGCGCAGGTACGCTTCGACGAAATCGATCAGCGGCAGATTGGATTTGGAGCTCACCGTGTCGAAGGCGACCAATCGGGAGAGCATATCGATCGCGTCTTCCAGGCGGTCCATCTCGCCGCCTAATTCAGCGTCGGACGCGACAGCGGACTGTCGAGCGAGAACGCGGGCACTTCGACGTCGAAGGTTTCCCCGGCGTCGGTGATCATCCGATAGCTGCCCTGCATCATCCCGGAAGGCGTGCCAAGCGGACAACCTGAGGCATAACGAAACGTCTCCCCAGGCTCGAGCACCGGCTGTTCGCCGACGACGCCCGGTCCGCGCACTTCCTCGCGCCGGCCGTTGGCGTCGATGACGATCCAGTGGCGCGATAAAAGCTGCACTCGAACGCGCCCAAGATTGGCGATCTCGATCGTATAGGACCAGAAGTAGCGATCCTGGTCGGGGTCTGAGCGATCCGGCAGGAAGTCGGGAAGCGCCGTGACCTGAATGTCTCTGGTGATGGAGATGTACATGGATGCAAGATTAGAACGGGCGCCGACAAAGTGAAATGTTTTTGATTGGGCGCCGATCGGCGCGCGAACGATCACAGACTGTGGCCCAATGGCCACACCAACGGCTTTTCGGACTCATTTCGTCGCGCCGCGACTATCCGCGATGCAGTGAATTGTAAATAGTGGGTTGTCAGTTTTGACCGGAATCAAAATGCGGCTCACGACGCTTCGCACGCTACTGCTTATCCTGGCCATGGTCGTCCAGACCGTCGCCGGCGGAGCCGGGCTGGCGCGCGCCGCTTCGATCTCTCCCGAAGAGACGATTGCAGCTCATTGCCAGCAGGTGCGCGCAGGCGAACAGTCCGCGCCTCACGATCAGCTTGGCCATCGGCACAACTGCCAATCCTGCCTCTTATGCGGCGAGCCCCCGCCGGCCTGGGTTTCGGCGGCCTCGGACTATGTCGTCGCGCGGGGCGAATATGCGCTGATCGACGCGCCCACATACGCGGTGCGATCGCTCTCCGAACGATCGTCGCGCGCGCACAGCGCACGGGCGCCGCCCTTCTCACACGCCTGAGGCCGCTGGCGCGCAAGAGCGCGACGTCCGGTTCTCGCCGCTGCTCGAAGCAGCCTCCACGTCACTGGTCCGCGTGCGCGTTGCGTTCAACGTTGCGGCCGCTCTCCCTATGCCGACTGACGTCGGCGTCAAGGAACACCGTCATGATCCGTCGTTCTCGCCTCCTCGGAGGAGCCTCTTTCGCCGTACTCAGCCTACTCGCCCCGTCGGTCGCGGATGCGCAGCAGGCGCTTCCCACCATCAGCGTCGGCGGGGCCCGCAGCCCCGTGCGGCCGGGTCCTGTCGGCAGACCCGTCGGCGGGCAGGGACGCGTCACCACCGCGGCGCCTGTGCCGGGGCCCGCTTTGGCGGATCGTTACGCGGAGCCAACGCCAGCGCCTTTCAGCCGCACCTTGCCGGCGAACATTCCGGCGGTCGTCGAGAGCAGGACGCGCAAAGAGATTCAAAAAACCACAAATATCATGACCTCTTCCGACGCGTTCAGATATATGCCGTCAATTCTCATTCGCGAGCGCTATATTGGCGATCGCAACGCAATCGTCTCGACACGCACCACGGGCACCATTCAGAGCGCGTTGGTGCTTGTCTATGCCGACAATGTGCTGCTCTCGAATCTGCTCGGCAACAGCTTCAACTTCGCGCCGCGCTGGGGCATGGTTTCCCCGGCCGAAATTTCACGCGTCGATGTGATGTACGGGCCGTTCTCGGCGCTTTATCCGGGCAATTCGATCGGCGGCGTGCTGACGATGACGACGCGGATGCCGGACGAATTCGAGGTCCACGCGATGGGCACCGTGGCGGTGCAGCCGTTCAGCCTCTATGGCAGAAAAGAACTCAATCTCGGCGGCGTGACAAATATCCTAGTCGGCGATCGCATCAACGACTTCCGTTACTGGGTCGGCTACGAACACCTGGACAATCAAGGACAGGCGCAAACATTCCCCGGCCTCTTTTTGACGCCGGGCACAGGTTCGGCGTTCTCTGGGGGCTACCAGGACTTCGACCAACAGGGTCGTCCGCGCATCATTACAGGAGCCGCAGGCGCCGATTATGTTCAAACAGACTTGGCGAAGGTTAAAGTCTCTTATGACATCTTGCCGCTTCTGCGCGCCAAATATCAGGTTGGCTTCTGGACGCTGAACAACAACACCACCGTGGAAAGCTTCATTAACGACAGGAACGGCGTGCCGATCTACAACACCCAGAGCGGGCGCGTGCAGCTTGGCCCCTATTCCGTCACGCCCGGCGGCGTCAATCCCGGGCACGGCGCCGCAAACCACCTGATGCAGGCGCTCGAACTCAGACAGGACACCGGCGGGGTCTTCGATTTCGATTTGTCGGCGACCTCATTCAACTTCCTTCGCGATTTCACCAACAATGCGCAATCCTATGGACCGCGCGTCAATAATGCCGGAACCGCCTATAATGTCGATCCGCGCGGGCTGAACACCAATAATGGCGGAACGTTCTGGCGCACCGGCGACGCGCGCTTCATTTGGCGCCCGCCCTACGACATCCTCGGCAAGCATGAAGTGTCGTTCGGCGCCCATGGCGATCTTTATTCGCTGGCCACCAAGCAGACCAGCACCGTGTCCTGGCCGAACAATTATTATCTCGGGATTCAGGCGCAGAACTTCGGCAAAACCGAAACGAAAGGCGTCTATGTTCAGGAAGTCTGGAGGCCTCTGCCGGATTGGAAATTCACCGCCGGCGCACGCGGCGAGTGGTGGCGCGCCTTTGGCGGGATGAACGCGACCGGCGGGTTTGGCAACGCGTCGAACCCGACGGGCCAGGCAATCGTCGGCCTGCCGCTTAGAGCCGCGAACATCACCTATTTCCCGGATTCCTATAAGGGCGCTTTCTCGCCGAAGGCGGCGCTCGAATATTTTTTCACGCCGGAACTCTCTTTGCGCGGCTCGATCGCGCGCGCCTATCGCTTTCCGACAGTCAACGAATTGTTCCAATCCCTGTCGAGCCCAAGTTCGGTGCTCATCAACAATCCAAATTTGCAGCCTGAAATATGCACCTGTTACGATCTGACCGGCGAGTATCGGAAGATCGACGCGTTCGGCGGCGCGATCGGGCTCTTCAATCCGCGCATCAGCCTGTTTCTCGACGATCGCTGGAACGCCATCGCCAGCCAGACCACGCTCTCCATTTTCGGCACGCAGATCTCGCAAAACGCCAATCTCGACAAGGTACGGTTTCGCGGCATCGAGGCGGCGGCGCATATGAAGGACATTCTGGTTCCGGGACTGGATTTCGAGGGCGGCCTGACCTTCACCGACGCAAAAATTCAGAGCAATCTCTCGAGCCGCAATCTCGACAGCATTCTCTTTGCCGGCAACCAGTTCCCTCGCGTCCCCAGAATTCGTTTCCGCGGCGTCGCGAGCTACAGCCCCAATCCCGACATGTCCTTCGCCCTTGGCGCGCGCTACTCGTCCCCGGCGTTCGTCACCTTTGCGAACACCGACTTCAACCACAATAATTACGGCAACGTGGACAGTGAAATCCTCGTTTTCGATATGAAGGCGAGATACCGGCTCGAGCCGAATTGGTGGCTGTCCGTGGGCGTGAACAACATCGGCCGTTGGAAAGCCTATGTGAATCCGAACCCCTATCCGCAGCGCACCTTCTTTATCGCGCTCAACTATGACTTCGGCGGCCCGGACGGATCGGGCGTAACGATCGACCGGGGTGGTTCCGGAGGCACGGCGGCGGTCAGGTGACGCTTGGGCGTTCGCTACTTGGGCGTTCGACACTTGGGCGTTCCAAGTTGCGATCGTCCTGCTGAGACGCTTTGCCGCGGCGAGGCGGTCGCCCCAAGATTAACTTGTCGTGGCCTTCGCTTTTTGCTTACATCAGCGCGCGCATGTGAATTCCGCATGCGCGCCGATTCCAGGGCTCAAGACTTTATGCGTCGTAACTGGCTGACAGTTCTGCTGTTCGCGCTCGCGCTGACCGTTCAGGCCTTCGCGCCTGCCGCGGCGCAGGTCGCGTCGCGGATGGGCGCGGGCGACGCCGTCAGCGAATTTTGCTTTACCGACGTCGCCTCGAGCGATCGATCGCAGGCTCCGGGCCACGCAAAGGGCCACCGGGACGTCTGTCTGTTTTGTCAAAACCATTGCGATGGCGTTGCGCCGCTTGCCGCGCGCGTCATTCATCTCGGCAAGGCGCCCGTCCAATGGACAGCGCTTGATTGGACGGTGGCGGACTGCGCCCTGCCGACCCGCCTGCAGGATTATTCAAGACAGGCGCGAGCGCCTCCCGCCAACTCCTGATCCTTCGCACGCTGCCGCGCCGCTTTGCGCTCCCGCCCGGATTCCGGGACCGCGCACAGCATCGGCGCAGCTTAAGGACAATGCCGCGTCAAGCGGCGGGACGGGAGTAAGCGCATGTTTCGTAAACGCAAGCCGAGCGCGAGGGAAAGCCTCGTCGCCGGCGCGACGCTCGAATCTTTGAATGAACGAGAGCGCGCGCAGCCGTGTCATGCGCCGGGCATGGCGGCGCTCGCCGCCATCGTGCCGGCGACGCCCCTGTGGCGCGGCAATGACCAGCGCGTCATTCGCCTCATCGACCTCGAACGCCGCGCGAGATTCTCGCGGCCTTTGACCGACGCGATCTGACCGATGTCCCCGTCGGCGCTCAGGCTCGCTTCGCTGCGTCACGCGCGTGCGCGGCTTGGCGCGACACTGCTGTTCTCGGCGGCGTCGCTCTTTGCCGTCGCGCCGCTCGCGCGTGGCGTCGCCGAGTCTGGCGTCGGGGGGCGTCTCTTCGCTCAACTCTTTATCTGTTTCGCGCCGGGGGCCTCCCAACCCGGCGCGCTTGCGGGGCGGCTGGGCCCCAAAGACGATCGCTCCGCCTGTATCCTCTGTCAGGCGTTTTGCAGCGGTCTTGCGCCTCTTCCGGCGCGGCCCGGCCCGATCGGCGCGACGCCCGTCCCGAGCTTCATGCTCGCGCGGACGGTGGCGGACTGCGTCGCGCCGACGCCCCGTCCCAGCCCAGCTCACCGCCCGCGCGCGCCGCCGGAGGCCTAACGCTGCGTCGCGAAACGGCCTGCGTCGGCGTAAACTCTCTTCTCCCGCCGCCGCCGCGGGCCGCCGCTTCGACTTTCACCATTCCGCCGATTGCTTTTCAAAGGGCATGCTGATGAACGAATTGATCATGGGCGTCGTGCTTGAGACGCTTTGCGCCATACTCGCCGCGTCCTATTTCATCGCCGAATGCGCGATGCAGGAGGCAAAAATCCCCGCCCGCCGCAAGAGGCGGCCCGGCGCCTAGAGCAGGTTCCGAAAAAGTTGACAGACTTTTTCGATGAGAACCTGCTCTAACGTTTTGATTTTGAGCGATTCCTTATCGATCACATGATTCCATGTGATCGGGAAGCGCTCTAGCCGTAAAGCTCAGGCGCGCGCGGCGGCCCACAGCCCGCGCGCGAGATCGTCGACGAGGTCGTCGGCGTCCTCGAGGCCGACCGACAGGCGCAGCAGCCCGTCGCCGATGCCGAGAGACGCGCGCGCTTCCGGCGTCAGCCGCTGATGGGTCGTCGTCGCCGGGTGGGTGATGAGGCTCTTAGCGTCGCCGAGATTGTTCGAAATCTTGACCACTTCCAGCGCATTGGCGAGTCTGAACGCCGCAGCCTTGCCGCCCGCCATACTAAAGCTCACCAGCGTGCCGCCGCCCGACATCTGACGTCGCGCCAGATCGGCCTGCGGGTGATCGGCGCGGAACGGATAAAGCACGCGGCCGACGGCCTTCTCTTCGGCCAGAAAGTCGGCGATTTTGGCCGCGCTCGCGGTCTGCTGCGCGACGCGCAGCGGCAAGGTCTCGAGGCCCTTCAGCATCACCCAGGCGTTGAACGGCGACATCGCCGGACCGGTCTGGCGCAGGAAATTGTGGACGCTCTCTTCGATCAGCGCCTGCGAGGCCAAAATCACCCCGCCAAGACATCGGCCCTGCCCATCGATGTGCTTGGTCGCGGAATAGACGACGACGTCGGCGCCGAAATCGAAGGGCTTTTGCAAGAGCGGCGTGGCGAAGACGTTGTCGACCACGAGCTTCGCGCCGGCCTCATGCGCAATGTCGGCGATCGCCTTGAGGTCATAGACCTCCAGCCCGGGATTGGTCGGGCTTTCCAGGAAGAAGAGCTTCGTCTCAGGCCGGACGGCCGCCTTCCATTGTTCGAGGTCGACGCCGTCGACGAGCGTCGAAGCGATTCCCAATCGCGGCAGGAGGTCCTCGACGACATAGAGGCAGGAGCCGAACAGCGCGCGCGCCGAAACCACATGGTCGCCCGCTTTGAGCTGCGCGAGCAGGCTCGCAGTCACCGCCGCCATGCCGCTCGCCGTGGCGCGGGCCGCTTCCGTACCCTCCAGAAGGCACATGCGCTGCTCGAACATCGCCACGGTCGGGTTGGAAAAGCGCGAATAGATGAAGCCCGGCTCGTCGCCTTTAAAGCGCGCCTCGGCCGCCTCCATCGTCGGATAGGCGAAGCTCTGCGTGAGGTAGAGGGCCTCCGACAATTCTCCGAAGGAAGAGCGCTGCGTCCCGCCATGCACGAGTTGCGTCGCGGGTTTGAGCGGCCTGCGGGGCGGGGCGTCGGCGGACATTCGTTCTCCCTCGGCGCAAGGCGCGCCATTCGCTTGATGCGCGCCGAACGGCGCTGCTACGCAAAAAGCGGGGCTTCCTTAGGGAGACCCGGCCTTTTAGCGCGTTGTTTTTCGTGGCGGCAAGCCGGCCGGCTCAAATAACCACGTGGTCTGCAAAATTGCCGATCGGCCGGACTCTGTCAACAGACAGCCCGGCCGGCCTTGATTGAGGCTGGCAGCGCCGCGAGCGCCGCCCTTTTGTTTTTGCCGCGCTAAGGAACCGGCGGCAGATTGATCGGCGTCACCACGCCCGGCGCTGCGGCGCTCTTCGTCAGCCGGTTCTCGAAGATGTTCTTTGCGATCGCCCGTCCAATTGGGACGCCGCCTACGTTGGACGAATCCGCGAGAATGTCGCTCGGGTTCGCGACGCTTTCGTCAATGCCGTCGAAGCGCCAGTGAACGCCCAGGAAGACGCGGCTCACCGAGTTGTCGAACATCGCTTGCAGCAGCGAGTCATAGTGGCGGCGGTGAAGCGCGCGATACGAGCCATCTTCGTGAATGGCGCGTCCGTCGAGCTCGTCGGATACAAAGTTGAAAGCGAGGGTGTCGGCCGCGGTCGGGGCCACGCCAAAAAACCTTCGGGTCATTTCGAAGCAGGCCGCGCCGAACGTCGCATGCCCGGAAGGATAGGCCGGGAATGGCGGCGTGAAACTGCGCTTTCCGGGCTCATTGGTTCGGGGCGCGCCGAGCGGAAGCCACCAGGGATCACAACGCCGATGAAGGTGATAGGAAACAATGTCTCTGTTGTGCCAGAAGCTATTATCGTATTCGCGTATGCCGAGGATCGGCCGCCACAGCTGATAGCGATACTTCCAGTACCAGGCGGCTATGCCTGCGTCGCCCATCGCGACGTTAATCAACGCCAATAGCCGCGCCGATGCGGCCGCGCGATCCGATCCCGTTACGTTGCGCGCGATGATGTCGCGCACGATTTGGTTGTAGAGCCGCGGAGGCGTGCCGATCTGCGAAGCGCCGTCGTAGGCCCAGTAAAAGCCGACGATCGTCTCGAAGGGCGAGCGCTGGCTGAAAGTGACGCCTGGCGTGCCGGATGTCGGATTTTTGCTTCCCTTAACGCGGACTTCGTCATGCGCGTTATTATATGCGGCAGAGCGCGGCGCGGGGTGCGCGTTCTGGGGTGGGATCGCCGCCGCTGAGAAGAGCTTGACGGCGCCCCATCTCGGGCCGAGCAGCCCCTGAGTGAAATCCGTGGGATCTTCGCGATGCCGCCAATAGGCGTCGATAGGATCGACCCCGCCCGAATCTGACGAACCATCGCTCTTGCGGGAATCCACGATCGCCGCGCCGACCTTGAAGCCGAAGTCGAAAGCGGGATTGCCGGCGCCGAACTGGAATCCCCGCAACATGTCGTCGACAAGCGTGCGGAAATCGGGGTAAAGCGCGGTCATTGTCGCGGCCGCGGCTCCAGAAACGGCGGCGCCTTCATTGTCGGCGCTCCACGGCTGCGGAGCGTGAGGCGCGACATTCGAATACGGGTTGATTGGGCCGGACAGACCGGCGAGCGCCGAGCTTATCGGCGGGCGGCCGGTCAGACCGAAAAACGCGTCATGCATCGCTAGGTGAATGATCGCCAGCGCGCGGGAGCTCGCCGTGGGGCCGCGATTGTTCTTAGCGTTCATCCTGCCCGTGTGATCGCGGCGATTCATCTCCAGAGCGACTGCGTTCCAAAGCATTACGTAATCGCGCATAATGTCCCTCCTGCAATATAGAGATGCACGGCAATCGAGGCCCGTTTGAACGATATTGCGCGCCTCACGCATAGGACGCGTCATTCGAACGAATGAGCGCCAAGCTTTTCGGCTTTTCGATTTGTAGGGTAAGCTCCCGCCAATTTCGCGAAAGACGGCTAGGACAGAATGAACGCGCCCGCCGCGCCCTTCGAAGATCGGGCGAATTCAACTCAAGTCGCGGCTGGCCGCGGCGTGCTTTCCAGCCGGCAGATCCAGGCGATGGCCGACGCCGGTCAGATCCGTCTCGCCGCGCCCTTGACGCATGGGCAGATTCAGCCGGCCAGCCTCGATCTGCGGCTCGGCCCCAAGGCCTATCGCGTGCGCGCCAGTTTTCTGCCGGGAAAGCGGCGCAGCGTCGACGAGCTCCTCGGCGCGCTCAAATATGACGAGATGTCGCTTGAAGGCGACGGCGCCGTGCTGGAGCGCGGTTGCTTCTATGTCGTGCCGCTTTTGGAAAGCTTGGCGCTCGGCGACGCCGTCCTCGGCGCCGCCAATCCGAAAAGCTCTACCGGGCGACTCGATATTTTCACGCGGCTGATCACGGATCGCGGCGACCGCTTCGATGAGGTCGCCCCCGGATATCACGGTCCGCTTTATGCCGAAGTGTCGCCGCGCAGCTTTTCGGTGCGCGTTCGCACCGGCACGCGGTTGAACCAACTGCGTTTTCGCACTTATGCGCAGAGCGAAACGCAGGGCGGGACGCTGGGCGACGCGGCGCTCGCCGAACTGCATCGCACATCGCCGCTCGTCGACGGACCGCTCAATTTGCGCGACGGCGTCGTGCTGCGGGTTGCGCTCGACGCCGACGCGTTCGGGGGAATCATCGGCTATCGCGCGCAGAAGCACACCGACGTGATCGACGTCGATCGCATCGCCGCCTATCGGATCGACGACTATTGGGAGCGTTTGCCGGCGCGTGACGGCCGGCTGATTCTCGATCCAGGCGATTTCTACATCCTCGCCTCGCAAGAGCGCCTCGCCATTCCGCCCGATCTCGCCGCCGAAATGGCGCCGATGGACGCGGCCATCGGCGAGTTCCGGGTGCATTACGCGGGCTTCTTTGATCCCGGCTTCGGCGCCGGGCCCGACGGCCGGCCGGGCGCCCGCGCCGTTCTCGAAGTGCGCTCGCGCGAAGTGCCCTTCATCCTCGAAGACGGCCAGTTCATCGGCCGCCTGGTCTATGAACGCATGGCCGAAACCCCAAAGGCGCTTTACGGCCAAAGCGGGGTATCGAACTACCAGGGGCAGGGGCTCAAGCTCTCGAAACATTTCATGGCGGACTGACCGTAGAGCCGCGAAAATTTAGGCAGGTGTCTGAGATGCAGATTTCGATGGCGTCGCTCTTCGCCGCGCTCGTAATGGCCTGCGCGCCCGCGCTCGCCGCGGAGCGCGTTACGGTCGATAATTTCAAGCGGGCGGAAACCGACTATTACATGCAGTCGAGGGCGGACGCCGGCTGCTTCGCGAAGCTCTGCAGCGAACGCGGACCGATGCCGGTCGACAAGCAAGCCGTCATTCGCCTCAATCGCGATACGCCCTATAGCAGCGGCGTATTCGACCTGACCTCGCCGGTGACGATCGTTCTGCCTGACGTAGGCAAGCGCTATCAATCGCTCGTCGTCATCAACGAGGATCATTATATCAAGCTCGTCGCCTACAAGCCAGGCCGCTACAAACTCACCCGCGACAAGATCGGCACGCGATACGCCGTGGTCATCGTTCGCACCTTCATGGATCCCAATGATCCGGCGGACATTGCTGCCGGCCACAAGGCGCAGGACGAGATCAAAGTCATCCAGGCCAACCCCGGCAAGCTCCAGCTGCCGGATTGGGATCAGGCCCAGCGCGAGAAGCTGCATGACGCGCTGCTGGCTCTCACGCCCTTCGTCGGCGACAGCCGCCGCGCCTTTGGCGACGAGAAGGAGGTCGATCCGGTTCGCCATCTCATCACGACAGCGGCGGGCTGGGGCGGCAATCGCGAACAGGACGCGCTCTATCTCAGCGTCACCCCGAAAGAGAACGATGGGAAGACGCCGTATACGCTGAACGTCGGAGACGTGCCGGTCGAGGGCTTCTGGTCGGTCACCGTCTACAACGCAAAAGGCTTCTACGAAGCGCCGGAAAACGCGATCTCGGTGAATAATATCACCGCACGCAAGGACAAGGATGGGAAAGTCACGATTCATTTCGGCGGCGATCCCAACGCGCCGAACTATCTCCGCATTATGCCGGGGTGGAATTACACCGTCCGCCTCTACAGGCCGCGCGCGGAAGCGCTGAACGGCAAGTGGAAGTTTCCCGAGGCGACGGTCAGCAAATAGCCGGTTTCTGAACTTGGACGTCAAAGCGGAGCGAATTCATGCGTAAGGCATTTCTTTTAGCCGCGCTCTTCGCGCTCTCGCTCGCGACGTCCGTGGCCGCTGAAGAGATCGGCGCGTCGAGCGCGAAGTTCTGGTCGGTTCCGCAAGTCGACGCGCTGCCTTACGACGCGCATAGCCGGCTGATCCGCCACGGGCGCGATCTCATCACCGCGACCTATTCCCATATCGGTCCGGACATGCCCGACCCCGCGCAGCGTTACGCTGGGAACAATCTCGCCTGCGGCAACTGTCATCTCGACGCCGGCGTGAAGAAATTCGGTCTGCCGATTTTCGGATTGGCCGAGGATTTCCCCGCTTATAGCGCGCGCATCGGCGCGCAGATCACGCTGCAGGAGCGCATCAATTCCTGCATGACGCGCAGCATGAACGGCCGCCCGCTGCCGGCGTCATCCCCGCCGATGCGCGCCATCGTCGCCTATATTCAGTTTCTGTCGTCTGGCGTGCGCAAGGGCGAGAAGCTCTCGGGACTCGGCGCGGGGACGATGCCGGAACTCGATCGCGCCGCGGATCCCGCGCGCGGGCGCGACATCTATCAAGCGCGCTGCATCGGCTGCCACAACGTCGACGGCGCCGGCGTGCAGAACAGCCTGCCGGGGCTGGGCGCCGGCTACGCCTTTCCGCCGCTCTGGGGCTCGGACAGTTTCAACGACGGCGCCGGCATGGCGCGGCTGATCACGGCGGCGAACTTCATCCATTCCAACATGCCGGACGGCGTCGATTATCTGCATCCGCGGCTCTCGCCGGAAGAGGCCTGGGACGTCGCGGCGCTGATGATCTCGAAACCGAGGCCGCAGCGCGCGGGGTTAGACAAGGATTTTCCCGACCTTTTGAAAAAGCCGATCGACGCGCCTTACGGCCCCTATGCCGACGGCTTCTCCGAAGAGCAGCACAAATACGGGCCTTACGGGCCGATTCGCGCAAAGCTGAAGGAAATCGAGAAGGACAAGCGCGACGTAAGGAATCCGAATGTGAAGTGATGCGGGGAGGAACGCTTTTACCTCACCCTAATGCTGAGGAGGCTCCAAAGGAGCCGTCTCGAAGCACGAGGGTGAGGTAAAATTTGCGCCCTAAGGGCTTTCCTCGTCCTTCGAGACGCGCCTCCGGCGCTCCTCAGGATGAGGAAGCCCTTCTGGCCTCTAGCCAGCACTGAAGCCGCGCCGTTGAAACCGGCGCCCGGCCGCGTTACACAAGGGAGCGCGCGGGCGTAGTTCAGAGGTAGAACGTCAGCTTCCCAAGCTGAATGTCGTGGGTTCGATTCCCATCGCCCGCTCCAATTTCGCGAGCATTGACAATCGTTTAACGCCCTACCGCTGATCTACACGTTCCCCGCGTTCCCCAAGACGTTCCCCATTAGCCGTTCGGTTTGCGTTCCGCACGATGCGCGGAGCGCAGTTGCGCGACGCGGCGGGATTTGCCGATCGTCCCGCGCACATATCGAATCGTCGTCGAGGCCTGCGAATGCGCCGCCTGCGCCCTGATGTCGTCGAGATCGGCGCCGGCCTCGTCGCCCTCGGAAATGCCGCCGGCGCGAGCGTCCATGTTCCAGACGGCGCGAGGCACGCCCGCCGCGTCGGCGATGACGCGCCACTCACGCGAATATGCATGCTCGGCATAGGGCCGGCCGGCCTCTTCGTCGATTATGAGCGGCCCGATGCGCTTATCTGCCGGGATCATTCCGATGACCTTCATGACGAGAGGGCAGAGCTTCAGGTCATGCGCCGCGATCGCGCCCGTCTTCGTCGTGACCTTGTAGATTTCGAAGTCTTTCGAAATATCCGACCACGTCAGGCCGTTCACCCAGCGCCGGCCGCGCAGCACAATACCCGAGGGTTCATCGCCGTCTTTGAGCGGCTCCCATTCGCCGATCACGTCGCGCTGGCGCAGCGTCGTCTCGAATTGGAAAGCCGTGCCGAGCGCGAGCGACAGACGCCCGCGCTTGATCGCAACGGGAATGAATGCTTCCACGTGCTCCAGCATAAGCCGCACGCGGCGCTGCGCCGGCTGTTCGAACGAGGTCTCGCGAAGGATAGAGGCGAGCCGCGCACATTCCGGAAGTTCGGCAGCGACGCCGTAGGAGACGAGCCGGCGCAGCATCGAAATGACCCCGTGCGCCTTGCGGATGCGTTCTCTGCCGCCAGAGGTCTTGGGCTTGCGCGCCGCATCATACCATCTGCGGAAATCCTTCAAGCCGATGCAGGAAAGCGCGCGATCTCCGAACGCATTTTCGATTGTTTCGAGCACATGGTCGTAAGTGCGCTGTGTGTTCCACTTCAGCCGCCCATATGGGCTAGCTTCGTCGCGCTGATATTGGCGCGAGAGGCCCTTGACCGTGCCGTCAAATGGCGGTGCCGTATCCTTGCGTCCGGATGCCCATTCGAGCATCTCCGCTTGGAACTTCATGCACGCCGACGAGATCAGCTGATGCTGTTCGAGGTCCCGCCAGTCGTAGTGCAGGGGAACCGTTTTCGGCTTGTAGCCGGCCTTGGCCAGGTCAGCACGCGCAACCCAATAGAGCCGCGCGCGACCGTCTTTATTCAGCCTTCGCTTGAGGCCAGGGAACTCATAGCGCATCGAGGTTTTCCTTCCCGTCTGGTTGAGACGGCTCGATGCTATGCAGGCCGTAGCGGCGACGCCAGTAGGCTTCGACGGCCGGCCAATACCGACCGCCCATGAGCGGATCGATGCGAGGAAGCCCGTCGCGCTCGAGGATCACGGCCTTTGCAGCCCATTCCACGGCCGTCTGAGAAAGACGGCGCGCAATCTCACATTCGGAAGGGAAAAGCCCTTGCGTCCGCACGCGTGCGCGCCGCTCGCCGTCCCTTGCCGATCTGGAACTTTCCGCAACCGTCATCGCTCATGTCCGTTTAGAGTTTCCCGTGCGCCCCGCCGCTACATCCGCGGTCGAGGCGCACGGGGTTGCGGCCATAGGAGATTGACGGCTTTTCAACGCGACGCGCGCCGGGGAGTCCGATCTCCATTCCCGTTTTTGGACTGGCCGCTGAAGCCCTCATGAGACCTCCCCGATTGCGACGACGCGGGTTTTTTCCCGCGCCTGCGATGAGTTAATCAGGTGCGGCGCGCCTGGTGCAGCGCCTGCGGCATGGTGCAGACCGGCAACGGATAGGAATAGACCTCGACGTTGGCCCAAGCGCCGCGATCCTTGTCGACGACGATGCGCGAATAAAACTCTTTCCCGAGCTGCCCGAGATCTTCGAAGCTCTCGCCCGGGGACATCGCCCAGCGGAAAATGCCGGCACCGACGGGGAAGAATTTACACTTATCGGTCCCGACCGACAGCGTCGTTCCATCGTCGGTGCCGCGATAGTTGATGAAATCGACGTTCCCGTAATTAAAGGTCGAATAGACGCCGCCGAGACCGTTGCGCAGCCACGCGCCCGACTGGTCGGAGCGGTTCTGATAGGTGGCGATGATCTCCGGATGGCTCGTCAGATCGTCCCAGAACGCGTCACCACACAGGCCGACGATACGCTGCGGCTCGCCGACGCCCTTGAGGCCCTTGAGAATGGAGCGAGAGACCTCGTTGCATTTCTTGCGCACCGCGCCACTCGCAGGCGAGCCGTTGTCAAGATCAAAGTCCACCTCGGCCGGGATCGACTGGCCGAATTCCGTCGCCCAATCATAGATCGTCGAGCCGTCGGCGTCTTTCACATGGCCGAGCACCGCGCCCATGCGCAAATTCTCCAGTGTCAGACCCAAATTCCGTTTGAGCTTAAACTGGCGACGCGCAACTTCGGTTGCGAGTTGTTTTACCTCAGTCTCTGACCCAAATTCGCGAACGGCAAAAAGCGCGGAAGCTTGGATCACCGAAACGTCGGCGAGTCGCACCGTCTTGAACGAACGCGCGGCGCGCTGGTCGCCGCTCGTATAATGCGGCACGCCGCCGCGCGGCGAGGTCTGCAAAACGACTGCGCCGGTCGCGCGCTCTTCGATCCAAATATCTTCGGTGCGAACCGGGTCCATCTCGAACAGTCCGGGGATCGAGCCCAGCAGGCGCGGCACATGGTCGAGCTTGTCGACTGCAGCAGTCAGCGAGGTCGCGGAAAAGGCGTCCTCGTTAAAAACGTCCATCGTGATCATAGGAGAACCTTTCCTGCGATAGTCTGTTAGCGAATGACGCCGCGCTCTAGGCGCGGCCGAATTCTCGATTGACGGTGGCGATGGCGTGCGCCCAGAGGTCATCCTTGGCCGCCGCTTGATGCGGAGCCGGACCGCCACCTGGGCCGAGATCGGCGCGGCGCTGTTGCGCCATCGCCATTTGAAGCGGCGACATCTTTGTCGACTGACCGTCGTCGATCATTTTGGCGAGATCGGCCGCCAGCGCGATCGATGCGCCCTTGCTGAGCGCTTCGCCGAACGCCTGCGCCCGCTTGCTGTCGGGGAAGAGCGCGAGGACCGCCCCAGAAAGTTCTTGCGGCGTCGTTTCAAGGCGCGGCTCCCCGCCGCTGGCGACGCTCGGCGAACGCTTGAGATCAGCTTGCGACATAGTCGCTCCTTTCATAAATTTGCGGCCCATGCCGCTGCTTTGAAGTTCTTCGGCAATGTCGACAAACGTCCCAACGTCGTCGGCAAGTCCGATCTCTACGGCTTCAGCGCCGAGACAGGTCCGCGCTTCCGTGGCGCGGATCGCATCTTCGGTGAGGTTGCTGCGGCCGCGCGCCACCGTCGCGACGAACATCGCGTAGAGCTGATCGACTTCAGCCTGGAGATCAGCGCGCGTGTCTTCCGGCAATGGCTCGAAAGGATTGCCGTCGACTTTGTGGCCGCCCGCATAAATGAGCGTCGGCACGACGCCCATCTTTTCTAGCCGTTTCGACTGATCGAGATGGAGAACGACGACGCCGATCGAGCCGGAGACGCCGGAAGGCGTGGTGATGATGCGCGATGCGCCGGACGCCATCGCATAGGCCGCTGACGCCGCAAGCGCGTTCACGATGGCGACGACAGGCTTTTCCTGCGCGACCGCATGAACGAAATCTGCGAGCTCGAATGCGCCGCCCGCTTCGCCGCCGGGGCTATCGAGATCGAGCATGATCGTTTTGACATCCGGGTCGGCGGCGGCGGCAGCAAATTGCGCCGTCACGCCTTCGTAGGAAGTCAGCCCCGACGCCGCGCCGATATAGGCGCCGCGATTGACGAGCGAGCCCTCGACGGTGATCAGCGCCACGCCTTTGCGAAAGCGATAGCGCGTTTGAATATAGCTGTCGCCGTAAGCGTTCTTGACGCGAGGTCCGCGCGGCTCGCCGTCGAAGCGATCGAGCATCTGCGAATGCGTCTCACGCTCGAACTGGGCTTCTGCTCTCGCGTTTTCCACGTCGACGAGCGGCGCGACGCCCGTCATGTGCTCGGAAATCACCGAGCTAATGACCATCGCTTTGCGCGGATGCATCAACAGCGGCTCATTAAAAGCCTGGAGCGCGATACGGGCGAGGTTGTGCTTCATGGCCGCGCAGCCGCCAATCCGAGAACCGCGCGCACGTCGCCATCGGCGCGACGATCGAAGGTCCGTCCGACCGCCTCTGCGGCTGAGATGATCGCTTCCTCCCGAGACTCGGCGGCGAAGAGTTCCGCAGCGAGATCCGTGCGCATCCTCTTTCGCGTGGTAGCGTCGAGCGCTCTGGAGTCGTCGGCGACTTCGTCGATCTCACGCTCGACGGCGGCGATGAGCCGATCCTTAAGCAACCAGCACAGCAAACCTCCGACGTCGATCGCCGCGCCAGTCTTTTCGACGATGGTGGGGAAACGAAAGTCTTCTCCATGTTCGACGGCGACGCGGACATTGGGGTGCGCCGCGAGCGCTTCGATCTTCGCACGGGCGCGCGCCTTCACGACGCCGGACGGATGAGGCGCGCGTTCGACTTGCGCGATGCGCTCGAGGAGATCGCGTATCTGAGCGCGCGTCTTCGCGAGTTCCGTATCGAACTTATCGGCCGAAAGTTTTAGGTCGAGTGGCGCGGCCGCGGCAGGCGCAGCCGAGAGGCTCGCGAGAAATTCCGTCAATCGGCGATCGAGAGCGGCCAACACGTTGCGGCGCTCGGCGTGCGCGACGGTGCGCTCCTCCAGCCTGTTGCGCGCTTCGACAAGCTCTCGTATCTCCGCTTCGAGCTCAACGGCGTAAGGCTCCCTTTCGCTGTGCGACAGACCGTCATGCGCGCCGTTCAGGAAGTTGTTTCGAAGAGCGGTTTTGCTTTGGATTTTTTCTCGCAGGTCATTCGCCCGCGCGGCCAAATCGCGCGCGATTGCGTTGGCCTCTGCGCACTGAGTTTTGATCGCGAAATACTTGCAGCGAGAGCGCTCGGGCAGCAAACGGGAACGATCGCCTCGCGGAAGCGGGCCGGGGGTTTCCGGTTCGCGAGATGCGTCGTCTTGTCGATGATCCGCGTTGCCGGCGGCAACCTGGCTCATTTCAGCGCTCCTGAAGAAAGGTTGGAGGGGGATATTGCCTGCAAATTTACTCATTGCATGAGACCCCGATCAGACGTCGATCCACGTCTCGCAATGTGGCGGTCATGTTGATGTAAACACCGCCTGCATCGGTTGAATCCAGAACACCAATTGCGCCTTTTTGGCCACATTCGATAATTGTGCGGCCACGCGCTAAATCCCTCTCCTGCGCAAAAATGAAATACGGCTGAAGAGTATCTCGATGGTGGTATGGTAGGGGAGCAGCGTAAATGGACGTGGCAACTTCGGCGAGCCTGTCAGAGTGGACATCCTGAATCGAACGCTGATCTTTTCGAGGGCGTCCATCTAAGAAGTCTGGCCCGAGCCATTGAATCTCGGCATCAACAAGAATTGCGTAGTTGAGGGCACCTGCGCTCCATGCCAGTTTTCCGGTCAACTTCGATAGTCGCGCCAGTAAGGCGATTTGATAAACATCGATGAGAGGGAAAGCGCGCGCTTTCCCCCGTCCCGCTGACTTCGACGCGAAAAGGAGATCGCTTCGCATGTAGTTTGTGAAGGCGTCGTAAGTGATGTCGGCGCCGGCCACGAGTTGCGCGGTCGTCCAACTCGCCTTGTCCAAACGTGAGAGGTAGTCGTCGTCCACCGAGATTCCATCCCCTGTGACGCAACAGAGGTTATGATAAGTTCACGTCTGTGTCAACACAGACGTTGCGGCATATCCTTCGCCCAGCGCCCGAGCCGCCGAAACGCAAAACCTAGAGCCTTCGTCGTAAATCCTCGGGAAGCAGCCGTTCGGCAAGCGTGTCGAGAGCATGCGCGACGCGCATAACCCACAGCGCCAAGCCAACGCGCACGATACGAACCCAAAGGCGACGAGTCGCGGTATGATCGGGCGCGGTCATTCCGCGAACTGCACGCCGAAACCGTGCTGCTCCATGACGCCGTCCATGTCGCCGCAGCCCGATCTCTCCGCGTCGTCGTGTTCGCGATCGTCGGCGCCGATATTTTGCTCGCGCTCATCGTCATAGCCGCGCAGCGCCATTTCAGGATGGCCGCGCCCGTGACCTGTCCAGCCGAGTGAAGGCTCGTCTTCGACGATCGCATCGGTCACGCGAGGCGCAGCCCAGGCGTGTTGCTGATTGACGGCCGTCGTCGCGCCGAGCGCCGATTCGCCGGAGCCGTCATCTTCGAGCAGATCGCTATCGTCCTCCCGATCGTCGCCAGCGCCTTGCGCCCAGTGCGCCTGGTCCGGAAAGTAGAAGGTGCCAGGCGCGCCGAGGCTCGGCTCGTTGTCGCCCACGTCCTCTGCCGGCGCGTCGTCTTCGGGCGGGTCGGCATCTTCGAAATCTCCGTCCCCATCGATTTGATCGAGCAGCGCGACCAGCGCGTCGACAGCGGCGGCAATGCGCCGGCGCATGTCAGGGCGATATTCAACGAAGAGAGGGGCGGCGTCGGCGATCTCAAAGGGCATAGGCTTTCTCCAGGCAAGACGGGAGCATTCGCCGAGATAGGGTCTCGGCGTTGCGGTGCTTGAGGGCGCTTGCTATAGTGCGCATAGAAAGTGCGATATGGCACAAACTATGTCAACATTAAAAGTGCAACAGGGATCTTTTTATGCTAACTCAGGCGCAATGCCGAGCTGCTCGAGCTCTAATCGACTGGTCCCGGGAGCAGCTGGCTGATGCCTCCAAGGTCGGACTGCGAACGATCGTCGACTTCGAGCGAAGCGCACGCGATCCGCGTGAAGTGACCAAGGACGCGCTTCGCCGCGCGCTCGAGGCGGCCGGCGTGGAATTCATCGAGCGAAATGGCGGCGGTCCCGGCGTTCGCCTTCGTGAGACGGAGCAATCCGCGCCGACCATCCCCATCGAGGATCTGAGCGCCGAAAACGATGAATAGACCTGAGGCGAGTTCACCGAAGAGAACGGCGGCGGTCCCGCGTGCGGCAGATAAGGGATAGAAGGTATTTGAGTGGTGACCGGGAAAGTAGAAAACACCGCATCCGATCGCGATCGACTTATTGCCGGGCTTGAGGCAAGTCTGATAATCTGGAACGAATGGAGAAGCTCGAGGACTCTACTGACCGAATCTCCTCCCGACGCCAGCGTCTTAGCTCCGGTCGTCGCTGCTATTAATGACTGCGAATCATTTAAACGCGTTGAGGGTACGTCGCTATTCAGCCGAAACTCTGGAATAGGCCTCTACGCTGAACCTCTTTCTCTGCGAATTTTCCTCCGCGCCGTTCGAACTTCCAATTTTGAGGCAGCAGACTGGCTCACTCGCCTCTTGGAGACTCGTTCTGCCAATTTCCGTTTCGTGGCCGCGATCTGGGGCCTTTCTATCGAAGAGGAGGTAGAGATCGCACCGGGATTGATGCTTCTACCCTTTGATCATTTGCCCGATAGCGAAGTGAAACGGTGGCTTGTCGGTAGAGCAATCCCTTGGCCTCTTCATGCTTGGTACTCTACAGGCTTCTTCGGCCGGCCGGGCGCGGCGCTAGTGAGGACAGTGACTAATTTTCCGTATGTCGGTAATCTAGAAGAGGCAATGCGGTGTATAGAAAAACTTGAAGAGGACTTAAGAGCTCCACTTTATTTTCTGCAAGCCGCCGTAGCTGGTCAACCGTTGGCCGTAGGGGCGTGGTTCGAATACGAAGATCCGGATCTTGAACTGGGCGAACGCGTTGGGTCTTTCTCATGGTTCCTCCCGGAAGTCGTGCCGAGTATCACGCAGCTTGTCACTGTCGATACGGTTTCATTGAAGAGAGAAGCCGATTTGTTGCGGGATCTTGTGCCCGACGTGCGCAGCAAGCTTTTGCGCTCAATGGAAAGATTTGTCTTGAGCCAATGCCGACGCAATGCTGGAGATCGCGCCCTGGATCTTGTTCTCGCTTTTGAAACTGCTGTAAGCGGCGGGAAAGGCGACAATTCGCCTGTGAACTGGAGGATCGCTGTAAGAACCGCTCAAATGTTAGGGGGAACGTTAGAGCAACGCAAGGAGACGCGGCGCGTAGTTTCCCAGCTCGGGGGCTTTCGCAACGGCATCGTGCATGGAGGCGCC
This sequence comes from Methylocystis rosea, assembly GCF_003855495.1. Taxonomy (NCBI): domain Bacteria; kingdom Pseudomonadati; phylum Pseudomonadota; class Alphaproteobacteria; order Hyphomicrobiales; family Methylocystaceae; genus Methylocystis; species Methylocystis rosea. The sequence continues at coordinate 1,222,350 of NZ_CP034086.1, forward strand.
CTTAAAGCCCATGAGCAAAAAGAACTCGAAGAGAATCTGCTTCGAAGCTCGCTTATCTATCGTCAGTTGCTCAGAAGTTTTTTGTCGCTTGGCACTGCACCCGATTGGTCGGCATTAGAGCTACAGCCAACTAGCGATAAAGACTTATCCTTATAGAGCGGCTCAGCGTTGAACTTCATTGAACGGCGACGGTCTGGCGTGGGGCTCAAGAAAAGGAACGACTTGCTTTAAGGCTGGTCGGAATTACCAATGCAAGAAGGGCTTCATGGCAATTAGCGTCGAAGGAAAAATCGGCATCTTCCTCGGTCTATTTGGGCTGCTGGGAACGGGGGCAATTATGATAGCCCCTCAGCATACGGAAATTGGATGGGGCCTGATTGCTTTCTCGGCAATAGGTTTCGCGACATTATGGGCGCATCACATTGGGGCTAGACAAAAAATGCTCGCGGCTACAGGCATGGTTTTTTTTGGGGTTGGCTTCTTTTTGTGCCTCGCTTGGTATTTTTTACTGCCCGTTAGCAGCTCCATCGCTATCGGGAGTTTGATTTACGTAACCGGAACGATGGAAATACACCATAAAATCACTAACAATTACACCTTTGGCCGCATGACGTTCGATATCCGCAATAATACAGACACACTTTTGTTCTACACAGCAAAGCTATTTGGAAACATAAACGGGGTCGAAGTCAACAAAGATAGAGAAGAATTTTCGGGATACATTCACCCACGTGCGACTCAAAGATTGCTTTCATCGATGGCAAATGACATTAAGCCGATTAAGTCTGATTCAGCGCATGATCCAACGTTTGTAGGCGTGCTGCGTTATGAAATAAAATATAAGGGTGTCGATGAAAGGGACTTTGTGCGAGAGACCGCACAAACTCTTACTTACAATTCTTGGGTAACATTCACTGGTAAACCTAATATTCAAGTCGATAAGTTAACGGTGCTATTTTCGGACAGCATGGAAAAGTGAATTCCTCGTCCATCCCTCATTTTGGTCATGAGGTCGGCGGAGACTCGACGATTCGCGGCAGCGCATGGCGCGGCGCGTCGCCTTTGGCTACTGTTGTCATTCAATTTTTCCCTAACGCGATTCGTCGGTCTTGTCGTCGTCCAGGTCGGCGTCGATAAATTCCGGCTCAGCGGCGGCAAAGCTGGCGACGTCGTCGGCAAAAGCCTCGACAAAGGCGTCGAACTCGACGCGCTGGCGAAGGCCGCAGACGAAGAGCGCAAGTCTCTCATCGCGCGCGCCAAGGCCGGGGAGAATGTATCAGCCCGCGAGCCTCTGAGCGACGCCCGCGCTGTTAAGGCCGCGATCGTCAGCGTCTGGACATTAAAAGCTCGCGACGCAAGGGCCGCGCTTGGCCGCCTCTCAGGCGTAGACGTTCAGCGCCGCCTCCCACGTCCTGCTTTAGGGGCGCACTGAAAGCGATCACGTCAGGTTGTTTGATCAGCTGAGCTATTCCAACAGAGTCGCCATTGCGGTCACGCAAAGGCAGTTTGTCGCCAGGCGCCAAGCCTTGGTCCAACAAATCCGCGGCGGCGGCGATTAGAATATTGGCGAGTTCCTGGTTGCGCGAGATTGAATCCCCGCTAAGCGCTGCGGTGCTACAGTCGATCGTGACTTGAAATTGCATAAGGCCAGCCTCCTAATACTTCAGATATCGCAATACGCTCAGCGACAAGGGCGAGCACCGTAAATTACCTTTCTTCGAAACGACTTACAATCGATTATCCCACCATATCACCCGCGAGACGCGGGGTCGTGCGGTCGTCGTTATTCCATTCAATTTTTCCTTCCGAGATTGTCGTCGTCCAGGTCGTCGTCGATAAATTCCGGCTCAGCGGCGGCAAGCTCGGCGAATTCTGCGGCGAGCCGAGCGCGGATCTTGCGGATTTCGGCGCGCAGCAGATGCGTCACGTCGCGGGCCGGAAGCTGCCACTTCGCGGCGATCGCCGCAGCGAGGTCGGGGACGCGGCCCTCAAATGAGGCGACGAGCTGCGCTGCAGCGCGTTTGGTTTCGTCGCGGGCCTCGGCGGCGAGGATGTAGACTCCGCGCGATAGGCGGTCCTGCTCCTTCGCTCGCGAAGTTGCGAGCTGCGCCTGGAGGAGCTTCTCCCGCTTGATTTGGTCTTCGACCGACGGATCAAAGGGCTGCGCCGGAGGCCGAGCGGATGACGGTGGCGGGGAAGGGCCATGTGGCGTCGCCGGCGCGTCGTCGAGCTTCGTCGAGATGCCATTGAGCCCGAATCGCTGACTTGGATCCAGGCGTTCCTTGAGTTGAGCCATCGCGACATCAAATTTGATCCGCGCGCCGCGGCCCTCACCGACCAAGGCGTCGCCGCTGATCTTGCCGCGAGAGATCCAATTCGCCACGCAGCTCGGCGTGACGTTGCACGCCCCCGCGAAATCTGACTTCGACACGATCTTCTCGCCCATTTTCGCCCTTACACCCTTGTAAATTCACGTGAACTTCACGCTTTCAAGTCGACTGTGACTGCCGGAATCCCGGGGTGTGGCACCCCGCAGGCAGAGGGGGCCTAGGAAGGACCCGCGCGAGGATGGACTTCGCAGGCCGACAAATTTGCGCAGCCCGGTGGCCACTCGCTCGGGCGACAGAGTCCACGAGACGCGCGCCCTAGCGTTCGGCGTTCGTGGCCGTGCCAAGCTCTAAGCTGCGGCGAGTCGGGATGAAGCCACCATGACCCATCCGGCAGGCGATCGGCCTTCGGCTTCCACCATGATCCGCTTGGTGGGCGATCGGGCTCAACAGGCCTGTTGGCCGGCGTTCGTTTGAGCTCTTCCCAACCCTTCGCCCTGATCCAGCTTCGCGCATCTGGCAAGCCACTACGCCCGCCCGCTCGCCATGCCTTCACGAAGGTGCGCGCGCAGCGGATCGCCGCTTCGCGCTCTTCAAGTGTCAGCTCGGCGAAGGCCGCCTCCGCAGCTGCGCGTCGGTATGGAACAGGATCGAACGGCCACGCAGCTGAAAAACGCTCCCATGCTTCCGCCGCCCTAGCTGCCTCTGATGGTTGTGAGAGCATCATGCTCGCCTCCTCCACCTTGTTTCAGGAGGCCCTGAACCTCTCCACTGCTCTTTTTCGCCAGACCTATTTTTTAAATGTGTGCTCTTGGTCGGGCTCACCGAAGTTTCATCGAGACGCAAATTTTTTTCTGCAAACGGATTGGACCCTGTCCTTAACGGGCGATGAGCCGCCGGCCCGCGCTTGATCCACATCAGCCATTCGGCCGACGCGATATGCACGATGTTGGTGAGGTTCTTCCGGCCTGGCTGCGGGCGCTCGGTCACTTTGATGTGCCCAAGCCTTCGCGCCTCATGCAGAGTCGTCTGCACGGTCGTGCGAGAGACCCCGGCGAGCGCGGCTATCTTGTCGATCGCCAGATCACAGAGGCCGTGGTGCTTCACCTCGCCGGCGAGGATGCACAACACCGCGCGCTGCCCTTCGGTGTAGTGGCAGCGGAGATTCGGCGGCATGACGGCCGAGCCGCCGAGCGTGCGCCGACGCTCGCGCGACGCTTGGTGATCGTGCGACCTGGCGCGCTGGCGCGGCACGAAGCGGCTGACGAGCTTCGCGACCCCGCGTCCACCTACGCCGCGTCTCCCGCAAGCGAGCGGTCGCCGGCGCTCGGCGAAGGACTGCAGAAAGTCGGCGTCGCCCTCGTCGATCGCGCCATGCACGACGCCTTGCCACACCTGGCTGACGAGCCGGTCAAGATCGTCGGACCCGGCTGCGGCGCCGATGACGATATAGAGGGCGGCCGCCGCCTCGCTGGCGAACGTCCGCGACTTTGCATCGCAAGCGCCAAACTGCGGCGATTGCTCTTTTGGGGCGAAAGCGTTCATCACGCGCCCTCCCCAAGGAAGGTGAGCAGCGACGCGACGTCCGCCCCAAAAGCGCCGCTGGCGTCATCGCGCCATCGGCCGGTAAATCGGTTGATCTTCAGCGCGGGCCACTTCCGCGCGAGCGTGGCGCGGCTCGGCAATAGCCGTGGATCAAATATGGTAACTGGCGGCGACAGTTCTGTGTCGGGCGCGGAACCAGCGCCGCGATCGGCGATCAAACTTTCGTGATGCAAGTTTGAAATCACCGTGACGCTGCGTGATCGTGATCCGGAAGAGACCTTCGGCCAATCTGCCGGAGGTCTTTCAGTGGCACGCGACTCGATCAAGCTAGCGTGTGGACAGCCCGATTTTGCGATTGCACAAAGGCCGTCGCGGACGTAGTCTGAATCCCGAAAGTTCGCTGCTTTCACCTCTGTTTTGCCGCCGCGCTGGGATCCGACCCCCTGCGCGGCGGTTTGCTTTTTACCTACTTTCAATTTCGCCTCCTGTTGCAGGAGGGAAACGAGAGGTAGTTAGATCAGCGGCTTATGCGGGCTTCCCAAGCTGAATGTCGTGGGTTCGATTCCCATCGCCCGCTCCAATCCAGCGCGCTGAGAAAAGCAGATCGGATGGCGCGACGCCTGCGCAGAAGCTCTACGCCCGGCCGGCGGTGCGCCGCCAGAGAGGGTCAGGCAGCGAGAGCTGCGCTGCTCATGCGACAATCGACAACCAGCTCCGACCCATAAACGCTGCCGCGGCCCGTCACGATAAGATGTCGTAGCTCTCTCTTGAGGATGCATTCTGAGCACGGGCACTTCTCGATCGAAGCCAAGGCAGTCGAGATTCCTGCTCGAATAAGAGTCGCTCCGTTAGGATCACTCACCTGAATAAAGGCTCCCTCCGAGCTGGCCATACGAAGAGCTAGGGCTTCGACGGAAGGCCAAATGGCTTGGCCTTCCGGCAGCAATACGATCTCAGCCGCCGATTTTGCATGTCCCAGTTCCACAATCTCAAGAACGTACTTACGCATTTCGGAAGCCTTATTCCCTCGGGCGCCTGCAGTCTGCTGAGGGCCTCCGGGGCAAAAAGCATGTAAATATGACAAGGAAGCATCAGCGGAGCTCTCGGAACGCGCAGAGTGGCTTCCCGTTGCGCTGCGGCGCCAGACTTTTTTAACTTCGTGAGATGAAAGGCTTCGCGGTTAAAAAGCGCATCAGCTTGACGACCGCGTCTTCGCTATCTCTCGCTACGAGACAAGTTAGGACGCGGGCGTGGTGATGGATGCAATGAGCGGATCTCGAGTTGCGACAGAAAGTGCGATTCGCGGAAGACCAAGCGCGGCGCGGAAGCGCTGAAGCGTGCGGACCGTGTAAGGCTCCATATCGTCTACGGAGCCCGCTATGTATTCCACAACGTCTATCGCCTCCTGGCGTCGGCGTTCGGGTATGAGATCCGGCAGTGTCTCTATGGCGCGATCGGGTTCGAACTCGGCGATGATTGATTGCTCTCGGATGAGCGCGGCGCGGCGCTCCGTCCCAAGCGAGGCGAAAGGCTCGTCGTTGGTTAGAACGTGCGCCGATCGTTGGAGCCGATCGCGGCGGACGGAGCCACGCGCCTCGGCAAGAAGAATCAGCATCCGGATGACGGCTTCCTCGAAGCCTCCGCGATCAATGCCCACTAGAATGGCTTGCACCTCGGGCAGCCATCGAAGATCCTTCGGATCCTTGCGCGTCCGCTCGAAAGCATGGGGAGCGCCGATCCAAGTCATCAAGGGTGAGCCGTAGGTCGAAAGAAAGATCGCTTCATAGGCCGCGTCGCGGAAGTCGCGCATAACATCTATGGTCTGCAACACGCTCGAGGCCCACCACCGCTCAAGTGCGAGGAACGGATGGCTCGGATCCAAAGGTTCGCGATTCTTCGAAATGCGCGCTGCAATTTCACAAACCGGCTGCATTAGGGGATTTTGATCGGTGAAAATGAGGCGCTGAGCCCGGGCGGGATGCGTCGACTTGATCATTTTAGCGGTAAACGGCGTCACCATCGTTTGCACGAACGGACGCAAGAAGAGATCATAAAGCTCGACGCTCAATTCGGATAGGCGCGCAACGGCAGCAAAGCCAATTTCTTCAGAACGGTCTTCGTCATCAAACGCGAGCACGTCGCTAATCGTGCGCTCCTCGAAGCTCACGAGGAAATGCGCATCCAATCCTTCGCCAATCTGCTCGTCGATCTTCATCTCATAGAGGCCGGGGGACAGAGCCTCGATGGTTTTCATCGTGGAGGCGACTTCCGAGTGCTCCTTTTTGGCGATCGTGGAGGAGACGAAAATGCCAAGATGTCCGGTGGTCTCGTGCACCATGTAGATGATGCGCTGGCCGCGAATCTTAATCTCATGCTCGTCCGCATAGGTGTCGACGATCCAGTTGAGCGCCTGCTGGGGAGGAGTGATGTTGTCGCCCCGGCTGGTGAAAACAATGATTGGCGATCTGATCGCCTTAATGTCGAGCTGGCGCCCTCGCTCGATTCGCGCCTCTCCGCGCGAGAGACGATTTCCTATGAAAAGCTGTTCGACGATCCACCGGATTTCGGGCTCATTCATGAAATGCAATCCGCCCCACCAGCGCTCGAATTCCAGAAATGTGGCGCGATCACGATCGATATTTGCAAAGAGGTCGTAATATTTGCTGAAATAGTTGCGGCCAGGATTGAGCATTTCGAAATTAGTAACAAGATGCGCGCCGTCGAATTCTCCATATCCCAAGTCTGCGAGAACTAAGGTAGGCAAGGTTCCTCCAAAAAGCCCGCCAAGGTAGCGCATCGGGTTCTCGCCGATCCTGCCCGACCAGAAGGCCAGCGGCGCGCCATTGATGACCAATGGTCCGATGATGTCCGGATTTGCGGCCGCAAGGATCATCGTCGCCCAGCCGCCCTGACAATTGCCTACGATAATCGGCTTGGGGGCTTCAGGGTGGCGCCGACGTATTTCGCTCACAAACGCCGCCTCGGCTCGCATGACGTCAGCGAGCGTTTGGTTCGGCTCGGGATGGGGACGAAAGACCAAAAAATAGACCGGATGGCCGTCGCGGAGGGCGACGCCGACCTGGCTATCAGACTTGAAGCCGCCGATTCCGGCGCCGTGGCCGGCCCGCGGGTCAATGATCAGATAGGGGCGCTTCCAGTTCAAGCTTTCGACGCCCTTGGGAGGAATGATCCTCAAGAGGAGGTAATTCACCGGCCGCGGCAGATTGCGGCCGTCTACGACCACCTCGTTGTCATAGATGAGAGCAGGGGGCATGCCGGCGGCTTCGTGAGCGATGTCGTTGTTTCCCCTCTCGCGAAGCGTATCTAGCGTCAGCACAGTCCGTCGCCCGGCGTCGACGGCGTAATCATACGCGGCTCGATAAAGATCGCCCGCCTCTCGGCGCTTACTCAATTCGGTCTGTATCGCCTTCGCCTCTTCCCACAGCTGCTCTAGGCGCCGGCCGTGGTCGCTCGCCATCTTCTCCATTCGCCGAGCATAGCCGGTCATGACGCGCTGCTGCGCTGTCGCAGCGACTTTCTGATCCTCGACTGAGCGTTTTGGAGCGTTCTGTAGACTGAAAAGCGGCGTCATCGCCCAAGTTCTCCTGCAGGGGGACGAAGGGCCAACGCAGCAGTCGTAGAGGCGGTGCGGATTGGCGTTCCAATAGCCATTCCGAACTCCGGGGGCTCGACTACAGATTCAAGTCACATGCTTGATCTTCGGCCCTGACGACACAGAGACTGCGCCCTTCGCGGAAAGCCACGTTCTGCTCCAAAAGGCTGTAAAACCCCTCGTTCGCAAATTTCATTGTTGCGGCCCTAAGTGACAAACCGGTGACTCCGGCCCACTGGGACGGCGGATAGCGAGCGCGACCGCTTGGCGCGAGACATCATGAACCGCCTTCCTTCAAAATTAGCTGTCCCACTCTATCGGCAACCGGGTCTGCGACTGGCGCGGGAATTGAAGACCCTCGGCGTCCTGTCTCGATTACAGGCGAATGAAATTCGTAATTGTCTCAATCGCTTCACCGAAAGTCTTGGTTCAGCGACGCATCTTAGAATCCAAATTTGCTTAACTGTCACATTGCCTTTGCGCATTTGTCGGAAGGCGCGAATATCGATGATCGGTCAGCCGCTGCATTGACGGAGGCGGGCGGCGGAGGAAGATTATGCTCCAAGGCAAGACAGCGGTTGTGACCGGCTCGACGAGCGGCATCGGACTGGCGATTGTGCGCGCCTATGCCGAAAAAGGCGCGAACGTCGTCATCAACGGCTTCGGCATGGCCGACGAAATCGAATACAAACGCAAGGGCATTGAGGAGGAGTTCGCCGTCAAGGCGCTCTACTCTCCGGCGGACATGTCTGCGCCGGCGCAGATTGCGCAGATGATCGCCGAGGCTGAACGCGCCTTTGGTTCGGTCGACGTTCTTGTCAACAACGCCGGGATCCAGCACGTCGAGCCTATCGAGCATTTTCCGATTGCGAAGTGGGACGCGATCATCGCCATCAACCTGTCATCAGCGTTTCATGCGATCCGAGCTGCTGCGCCTGGAATGAAAACCCGCCAGTGGGGGCGGATCATAAACACCGCTTCCGCTCATGCGACCATCGCGTCTCCTTTCAAATCCGCTTATGTCGCCGCGAAGCATGGCGTCGCCGGCTTGACCAAAACCGCCGCTCTCGAATTTGCGCGCGACCACATCACCGTCAACGCCATCGCGCCGGGCTATGTCTGGACGCCGCTCGTCGAGCATCAAATTCCAGAGACAATGGCGGCGCGGAACATGACTCGCGAACAAGTTATCCACGACGTTCTTCTTAAGGCTCAGCCGACCAAGGAGTTTGTCACGTCGGAACAGGTCGCCGCGCTCGCCGTCTTTCTTGCTTCCGAGGACGCTCAATCAATCACGGGAGCAATTCTGGCCATGGACGGCGGCTGGACAGCGCATTAGAAGGCCGGCGCGGTCGACAAAGAGAAAGCAAGCGGAGGCGACTGTCGAATTTGCAGCCGACATTCGTCTTCGCAGCAGTCTGTTGCTCACAGGCTGATGCGCACGGCCACAATCGCCTGCCAGTTTCGAAACAATTGAGGGCCATTGAGATTTTGATAAATCGGCATGCCCGCCTCAATTGCGAAAGTGGCCCGATCCAATCCGAGAAGGCTTCCGGCGATCGTCGCCCCGCCATAAAGCTCGACGCGCTGCCCGCCGTAAAAGAAGGGGTTGGCCGACTGCGATTTGCCGTCGATTTTCGGATCGAACCCGCGAATAGGGCCTCGGGTCGTGCCGGTCACGCGCAGCGTCGTCGTCAATTCCGGGATCCATGAATATCCGATCCAGCCGTGGAGGTCGTGAAGATCGCCGTAACGGTAGCCCTCCGGATTTGACGCCAAGGGCCAGCGTCCGCGATAGGCGATTCCCCATGAGTAGGGTCCGATCACGCCGCCATAGGTGAAGCCGGGAAGAAAATCATAGGTCCCCGTGCCGGGCTGCATCGAATAGAAGGCGCGCACTGTCCCATAGGCGCCGTCGCTGAGAAGCAGCCTGAACTGGGATTCATTGCTCCCTGTCGGAAACGTCAGTCCAAGCGAGATGAGAACGCGATGAACCTCGTCGCGATAGATGCGTAAGACCGCTGCGGCTTCGAGATCCGTGACGCCCGCGACCGTGGCGTAGCTTTGACCGAGAAAACGCGTTCCGCTCGGCGCGGCGTAGGTCAGCGCGGCGACTCTTTTTTCCACTGCGCCCGCCGCCAGGACGATCCCGAAATTTTCCGCCACGCCGTAACTGAAGGAGATTGACTGGATGGTCGCGAAGACGCTCGAGGGGACCAGCCGGACGGGTTTCCTGGGGTCGAAAAACCATGGCGTGGTCGAAACAATATATTCCGGCGATACGATTTTTGTCCCGATTCTTGAATTGGCGAGCCCCGTGAAGACGCCGGAAAACCCCACCGAAAATTTGCCGACCGCGGCGATATCGGAGCCGAATACGCCAAGCGGAGCCGGCGGCGCCTTTTGCTTGGTTGGCGTCGGCGATACGTCTGGAACTCCGCCGCTGCCGCCCGCCTCTTGCGCAAGGGCGGTCGTGCTGAACAGCAACCCCATTACGGTCAACATTTTTCCGGGGAAACACATCTCGTCACCGCCGGGAACTCGACAACCCTCGGATCAGTGCAGTACGCGCTGACCCTGTAGCGCGTCTGGCATAAGGCGCTTCTTAAACGTCCTAATGACTTGGCCTGCGAGAGGCTTGGCGAGAGCCGCTTTTTCCAGCGTTGTTGCCGCACTGTCACGGACACATGCTGCTTTAGGCAGACCGCCTCAGCAGGGGCTCAGATTTCCGAGTGGTAGAGTGACTTCGACAACTGCAGCCAAACGGTCAGGGGCCGCACGCCCTCGGCTGGCAGCTCGCGCCTTCGACGCGACAACGTCGAATGATCCAGGGCGTTTTGTCAATCGCGAATTGTCCTGGCTTGCCTTCAATCGACGCGTTCTCGAAGAGGCGTCCAACGAATCTCATCCGCTGCTCGAGCGGCTGAGGTTTTTGGCGATCTCGGCGAGCAATCTCGACGAATTTTTCATGGTCCGAGTGTCAGGTGTCATCGAGCAAATTGAGCGCGGCCAGACGCCGGGAATGGATGGTCTGACGCCGTCCGAGCTGCTCGCCCGCATTTTCGAGTCGACCGATAAAATGAGCCGCGACCAGGAAATGACCTGGCGATTGTTGCGCGAGCAACTCGAAGGCGTCGGCGTCACGCTGCTGGAGCGCGCCGATTGGACGAGCGCGGATCTTGACCGGCTCGACGCTCACTTCAATAGCCACATTTTTCCCGTGGTGACGCCCATCGCGATCGACCCGTCGCACCCCTTTCCCTTCATCCCCAATCTGGAATTGTCCCTAGCTGCGCAACTGGTTCGGGAGAACGATGGGCGCGACCTCACGGGTCTCGTGCGCATTCCGGGAACGCTGACGCGATTCGTACGCCTCGACGACGGTCCGAATGACGCACTGCGTTTCGCGCGCATTGAGGACGTCATCGCACAATTTCTCGACCGGCTGTTTCCCGGTTGCGTGATCGGCGCGCTCGGCCTGTTCCGAGTCGTTCGCGATCTCGACATCGAATTCGCGGAGGAAGCGGAGGATCTCATCCGCGAATTCGAGGCGGCCATCAAAGAACGCCGGCGAGGCTGCGTCATACGTCTTGAAGTCAATTCGTCCATGCCCTTGGCGCTGCGCGATTTTGTCGCGTCGCAGGTCGATGTTTCGCCAAGGGGGATGATCGTTCAAAGCGAAAAACTAGGTTTGAGCAGTCTTTCGCAGATCGTCGGCGTCGACCGACCGGAGCTGAAGTTTCCAGCTTTTTCGCCGCGCCATCCCGAACGCGTCAGCGAATTCGACGGAGACTGTTTCGTAGCGATCCACGCGAAGGACATCGTCGTTCATCATCCTTACGAGTCCTTCGACGTCGTCGTGACTTTCCTCCAGCAGGCGGCGCGCGACCCCAGGGTCGTGTCGATCAAGCAGACGCTCTATCGGACCTCGTCGGACAGCCCGATCGTTCATGCGCTCATCGAGGCGGCTGAGAACGGCAAATCGGTGACCGCGCTCATCGAGCTCAAAGCGCGTTTTGACGAAGAAGCCAATATTCGCTGGGCGCGCACCTTGGAGCGCGCCGGCGCTCAGGTGGTCTTCGGATTCCCCGAACTAAAGACTCACGCCAAGCTCTGCATGGTCGTTCGCGAAGAAGAGCATGGCGCGGTCACGACTTATTGCCACGTCGGCACGGGCAATTATCATCCGGTCACGGCGCGCATCTATACGGATCTCTCCGCCTTCACCGCCAATCCGGCGATCGGGCGCGATGTCGCGCGGATCTTTCATTACATCACCGGCTCGGGCGTTCTGGCGCCTCTCGAGCGGATGTTCGTGACGCCGATCACAGCGAAGCAGCGGCTGCTCGAACATATTCAACGCGAAGCGGAACATGCGGCCGCCGGGCGGCCCGCCGCGATTTGGGCGAAGTGCAATTCCCTCGCCGATCCGGAGATCATCGACGCGCTTTATCAAGCGAGCGCCGCGGGGGTCGCCATCGAACTCGTCGTCAGGGGCATCTGTTGTCTAAGGCCCGGCGTGAAGGCCCTATCTGAGAACATCCGCGTGAAATCGATCGTCGGACGGTTTCTCGAACATTCACGCATCTACGCTTTTGGCGACGGCCACGGTCTGCCTCATAAAGAGGCGGCGGTCTATATTTCTTCGGCTGACCTGATGCCGCGCAATCTCGACCGGCGTGTCGAAACGCTGTTCCCGATCACGAACGAGACGCTGCACGAACAGATTCTGGAACAGGTGCTGCTCGCCAATTTCCTCGACAATGTTCAAAGTTGGCGCGTTCTTGAGGACGGTTCGAGCCGGCGCATGACGCCGCCGGAAGGCGAAGGACGCTTCAGCGCGCAAGAGTATTTCCTGGACAATCCGAGCCTTTCAGGCCGCGGCGAGGCGCTGCGAGCTTCAGCCCCGCAGCGTTTGACGAAGGATGAGGAGTCGATCGAAAGCGCCGCGGAATAGCAAACCTATCGCGTTTGATCTTCGCTCAGCGTTCAAAGCCTTTAAATTTCGTCTCTCGGGCAAAGTTCACGGCCACGTCATTTACGCGGCCTAACTTGAACCGTATCGACGGGGATCGTTGAAAAGATCAGCAGCCGCGATCCAGCACAGCCCGCGAGATCAAGAACGCGGTAAAACGCCGTCGCGACACTCCATTCTCATGCGAGGCGCCATTATGAACGATGTCGCTCTACTCACTGACCCGCTACCCAAGGTTTGGAATCCCGAAAGCCGCATCGGAGACATGTTGCGCGGCAAACGAGGTCTTGTCGTCGGCGTCGCGAACGAGAATAGCATCGCCTTTGGATGCGCGTCTAAGCTGCGCGCCTTTGGCGCCGAACTGGCGGTGACTTACGCAAACGAGAAGTCCGAACGCTATGTTCGTCCGCTCGCCGAACAAATTCAGGCGAGCTTGATCATGCCTCTCAATGTCGAGCATCCCGGAGAGCTTAAGGCCGCTTTCGACCAGATTCGCACTGAATGGGGACGGCTGGACTTTGTTATTCACTCCATCGCGTTTGCGCCGCGCGACGATCTTCATGGACGGGTGATCGACTGTTCGCTCCAAGGCTTTCAGCAAGCGATGCAAATCTCCTGCTATTCATTCATCGAAATGGCGCGTCTCGCCGAGCCGCTGATGACGGAAGGCGGGGCGATACTGACGATGAGCTATTATGGCGCCGACAAGGTCGTCAACCACTACAACATCATGGGTCCCGTCAAAGCCGCGTTGCAGGCGACGGTGCGTTATCTAGCCGCGGAACTCGGCGACAAGGACATCCGCGTCTACGCGGTCTCGCCCGGTCCGCTGAAGACGCGCGCCGCCAGCGGCATCGCGCAGTTCGACGAACTCGTCGACGCGGCTGTCGCACGCAGCCCCGCGCATCGACTCGTCGACATCGCCGAAGTTGGGCGCGTCGTCGCCTTCCTCGTTGGAGGCGGCGCGTCCGGAATGACTGGCGACACGATCTATGTGGACGCTGGCCTGCACAACGTCGCCTGAGGAGCACATAATGCAAGACGGCATTTCGGCTGAAAGGGCGGCGGCGATGATCCCTGACGGCGCCAGCGTCATGTTCGGCGGTTTCTTGGGCGTCGGCTCTCCGGATCGTGTGATCGACGCTTTAGTGGCGCGCGGCGCGCGGGGGCTGACTCTGATCTGCAACGACACCGCCTCGCCAGGAAGAGGCGTCGGCAAGCTCATCGAGGCCGGATGCGTCGCACACATCAAAGCGTCACACATCGGGACGAACCCGATTACGCAGAAGAAAATGATTTCGGGCGAAATTGAAGTCGAGCTTGTCCCGCAGGGAACCCTCGCTGAGCGAATTCGCGCCGGCGGCAGCGGGCTTGGCGGCGTATTGACGCGAACAGGCGTCGGAACCGTCGTATCAGAAGGCAAGCAGGTGTTGGAAATCGACGGCGAGAGCTTTCTGCTCGAGATGCCGTTGCGCGCCGATTTCGCGCTGCTGCGTGCGCATGAGGCGGATCATTTCGGCAATCTTACCTACCGGCTGACGGCGGCGAACTTCAATCCGGTGATGGCCTTCGCCGCTGACTGCGTCATTGCCGAGCCCGAAGAGATCGTTCCGGTCGGCGTGATCCCGCCGGACGCCGTGCGCACGCCTGGCGTGCTCGTGCATCATCTCGTGAGGAGGCCGCAGTGATGGACGCTAAAGAGGTCATCGCGCGTCGGGTCGCTCTCGAATTGCGTGACCGCACCCTGGTAAATTTGGGCATCGGTCTGCCCACGCTCGTTGCGTGCTACGTGCCCTCGGGAATCTCGGTGGCGTTTCAGAGCGAAAACGGCATTATCGGCTTTGGCGAGCCGCCGCCGGATGGTCTGGAGGATCCTTACCTCACAGACGCCGGGGGCGGATACATTTCCGCTCTCCCCGGAGCCGCCGCATTTGACAGCGCGATCAGTTTTGCGCTGATCCGGGGCGGACATCTGGACATGACCGTTCTCGGCGGCCTGCAAGTCGATTCAAGCGGCCGTCTCGCGAACTGGATGGCGCCCGGCAAACTCGTCCCAGGCATGGGCGGCGCAATGGACCTCGTCGCCGGCGCGAAGCGCGTCATCGTCGCCATGCAACACACGGCCAAGGGGCAACCAAAAATCGTCGAGGCTCTAACGCTTCCGCCCACGGCGGCGCGGCGCATCAGCCTCATCGTCACCGAACTGGCGGTGATCGAGCCTACAGACGAGGGGCTGGTATTGCGGGAGCGGGCGCCCGGCGTAAGCGTGGACACGGTCGTCGCAAGCACGGGAGCCAAGCTGTTGCTCGACGGCGATACGCCGACAATGCCGATCGTTTCGCCTGAGCGCGTGGCCGCCTGAGGCGCACGCGTCCGCCCCGTGGTCGACACCGCTGCCGCATCGCTGCCGAGCGATCCTTTTGGAGAGCCTGCCATGTTGAACGTCTCGCCTAGAAATTTGGCCTCCTTCGACGTGGATGACAAATCGGGCGCTGCGCAAAAAGGAGCTCTCCTCAATGGCGACCTATCGAAGTTGGCGGAGCTGGCTCAATCTCTCGTCGAACTGAGCGGCAGTCATTTCGAGAAGATCGCCTCCAGCTATGGCGACGCCTCGCGCACACACCTTGGCGAATGGCAGATCATAAGCCGCGAACTGTCGCAGTCAGGAGATCTGCCTGGGAAGTTCGCAGAATATGTGACCGACGCCGGCCAACGCTGGATCTTGTTTCTCGACATCATGCGGGAAGTCGGGAATTTCGCCGTTGAGCAAATGGAGGGCGGCGAGCGGCTCGTCCTGGTTTACGACTTTAACGTCGTGATCGACGGCCGCACGCTCGAGCGCCCGACGAATTACTTGCTTGTGCAAATCCAGCCGCCCGAAGGCGTCCAGACCGACCCGACGTTGCGTCCCTATATGATCATCGATCCGCGCGCGGGCCACGGAGCAGGGATCGGAGGCTTCAAGTCCGATAGTCAGGTCGGCGTCGCTCTTGCGCATGGCCATCCTGTCTATTTCGTGATCTTCCTTCCCAAGCCTCAGCCCGGTCAGACCTTGGCCGATGTTTGCATGGCCGAAGGCGCTTTCGTGCGCGAGATCGCCAAACGTCATCCCGTCGCGCCTCGGCCGGTGATCATCGGCAATTGCCAGGGCGGCTGGGCGGCAATGCTGCTTGCCGCGTCCAATCCCGATCTGACTGGCCCAGTGGTCGCGTCCGGCGCGCCTCTCAGTTACTGGGCGGGCGTGCGGGGAAAGAATCCGCTCCGCTATTCAGGAGGCCTTGCGTTCGGCGCGCTGCCGGCTGTGATCACGTCGGACATTGGCAATGGCGTTTTCGATGGCGCGCATCTGGTCCTCAACTTCGAGTTGATGAACCCGCACAACACCTGGTGGTCAAAATATTACGACGTGTTCGCAAAAGCGGACACCGAAGGGCCGCGTTTCAAGGGGTTCGAACGGTGGTGGTCGACCTTCTATTTCATGAACGAGGCCGAGATCCGCTGGATCGTCGAAAATCTGTTTATCGGCAACAAGCTTCAAGGCAGTCAGGCATTCCTCGGCGGGCGCGCCCCAGTAGACTTAAGGAAAATCAAAGCTCCCATCATTGTGTTCGCCAGCCAAGGCGACGACATCACGCCGCCGCAGCAGGCCTTGAACTGGATTCCGGTGGTCTATGGCGACGAGCGCGAAATACGGGCGCGCGGCCAGCGGATCGTCTACATGGTCCACGAGGACGTCGGCCATCTGGGCATTTTTGTATCGGCCAAAGTCGCACAAAAACAGCACGACAGAATCGTCACGACGTTGGAGATGATCGAATCCCTGGCGCCCGGCCTTTATGAGATGCGCATCGAGAAAAAGACTGGTGAAGGCACGAGCGCCTACTACGTCATGTCCTGCGAAGAAAGGGGCGTCGCCGATATCCGCGCGCTGGATGATGGCGCTGGCGACGAGAAGTCTTTTGCGTTGGTCGCGCGTTTGTCGGAATTCTGGGTCAATGCATACGAGTTCGGAGCGCGTCCCTACGTCAAGGCGCTGGCTTCGCCGGCCCTCGCGGACGCATTGGTATGGTCGCATCCGCTCCGCGCGCGCCGCTACCTGTTATCGGACAAGAATCCGGCGGTGGCGCCGATCGGGACTTTCGCCGAGACGGTGCGCAAAGAGCGCAAGCCCGCGGATCCGTCCAACCCCTTCCTGAAGAGCGAGGCGTTGGCCGCCGGCTTGATCGAGCAAACATTGAAGTTCTGGAGCGACGTCGGCGCCGCCGCCAAGGAACTGATGTTTATCAGCCTCTATGCAAACCCGTTCCTGATGCGGATGAATGAAGGATACACGCCCGAAACGGACGCCAAGCTTGGCGAAACGCTGCGCGAATTGCCAGAGGTGGAGGCTGCGCTCGCAAAAATTGATCAGGGTGGCTTCGCCGAGGCGGTCGTCCGCATGCTGATCCTGATGGCCCGCTCGCGCGGCGCGGTGCGCCAAAGCAGGCTTGAGCGATCCAACCTCGTCCTCCGATCGACGGAGCCGTTCAAGAGCCTCGGGGACGAACTCCGCTCAGCCATAATTCATGAGCAGACGCTCATCATCGACTTCGAGCCCGACGCCGCGATTGCGGTGTTGCCCAAGATGTTGCCGACATTGGAAGAACGCCAGCGCGCGATCGCGCTCGTTGAAGAAATCGCCGGCGATCCATTGGAGATGGCCGAAGCGACGGCAAGGCTAATCGCTGTTCTGCGCGAGACGCTGCAAACGCAAGCGCTTGTTGAGCCGCGAGAAAAGTCCCTGCAAGCTTGAAGCAAGAGTTAGAGATATGCGCTCGAACAAGCTCTTCAATGAATTAGCGGTGGGGCAGGAAGCGTCGATCGCCAGAGTCGTCGCGCCCGAGGACTTCATCGTGTTTGCCCACGCCAGCGGCAACCTCAATCCCGCCCACCTTCCGGACGAGAAAAATGATCGAGGTTCGGAAGCGGTGGCCCCCGCAATGTGGGTCGGTTCGCTTTTTTCCGCAGTTCTCGGCAATTTACTGCCGGGCGCCGGAACGAGCTATCTGTCGCAGACCCTTCGGTTCAACGTCAGAGCCCATATCGGCGACTCGCTCCTCGTCTCGGTGCGAGTGGAGGAATTGCGACCGCCCTCGACCGTTATGCTGCGCACCCAGGTCCATCGTGGTTCCGAACTCGTTGTCGACGGTATGGCCGAGGTGCTCGCCCCGACCATCCGGCAGACAATCGATGA
This sequence comes from Methylocystis rosea, assembly GCF_003855495.1. NCBI lineage: Bacteria > Pseudomonadati > Pseudomonadota > Alphaproteobacteria > Hyphomicrobiales > Methylocystaceae > Methylocystis > Methylocystis rosea. The sequence goes on from NZ_CP034086.1 coordinate 1,240,043, forward strand.
AGAGGCGCTCCCTGGACTGACGCTGCAGCGCCATGTGCATATGGATCGGCTGCTTGCCGCCTGCGCTTCGCTGGCGGCTCTGCCAACGGCCGTCGTCGCTCCGGAGGAGGAAAATGCGTTGCTCGGCGCGCTCGCCGGCGCCCGCGAAAAGCTGATCGTGCCAATCCTCATCGGCGACGAAAAGAAAATTCGTAGCGTCGCCGCGTCTTGCGGCGCGGATCTTACGGGCATCGCCATCGAGAACGCCTGCAGTCATGATGCTGCTGCGGCGCGAGCCGTCGAACTTGTGCATCAAGGCGCGGTGGCTGCAGTGATGAAAGGGCATCTTCACACCGACGAGTTGCTGAAACATGTGGTGAAATCGCAGGGCGGCTTGCGCGTTGGCCGCCGCATCAGCCACGTCTTCATCATGGATGCGCCGACGCTGAAACAGCTTGTGCTCGTCACTGATGCAGCAGTGAATATCGCTCCGACGCTCGAAGAAAAGGTCGACATCGTTCAGAATGCGATCGATCTCGGCATCGCCCTCGGGATCGATCGCCCAAAGGTCGGCGTTCTCTCCGCTGTCGAGACGGTCAATCCAAAAATTCAGTCGACTCTTGATGCGGCGGCTTTGTCGAAAATGGCTGAGCGCAATCAAATCCGGGGCGGCGACGTCGACGGGCCGTTGGCGATGGACAACGCCCTCAGCCTCACCGCCGCTCGCAGCAAAGGCATCCATTCGCTGGTTGCCGGTAGGGCGGATATTCTCGTCGTTCCCAACCTCGAATCGGGCAACATATTGGCGAAAGAGCTGACCTATGCGGCTCAGGCCGAAGGCGCCGGCCTGATCATCGGCGCAAAGGTTCCGATCCTATTGACGAGTCGCGCGGATGACGAACAATCCCGTCTGTTCTCCTGCGCCGTTGCGAGCCTCTATGCCCATTGGCTAGCGACGGGCCAAAGCGCAGTCGAAGCGGAAGAAGCCCTGCGGGAAGCCGCACAGTGAGACGCCATGTCGTCACCTTGAACGCCGGCTCCTCGTCGATCAAATTCGCTTTGTATGCGGCGGAGGACGGCGAGGCGTCGCCCCTCGCCCTGGGCCTCGCGGAGATGACGGGAGAAGAGCGGCGGATAAGAGTGCGAGATAACTCTGGGGCAACGCTTTACGACGACGTCTGGTCGCAGACGGATGGCGCGGCTTTCCATGAGGAAGCTTTGAGGCGAATCCTCTCCTGGCAGGACGAAGCATTTCCCAGCGCGAACATAGACGCGGTGGGCCACCGTGTCGTTCATGGCGGCGTCCATTACGACGCCCCGGTGATCATTACCGGCGAGGTGATCGATCGGCTCGAGAAGCTCGTCCCGCTTGCTCCCCTGCATGAGCCCCACAACATCGCCGGGATCAAAGCTGCGCGTGACGCTTGGCCTGAATCTATTCAAGTGGCGTGTTTCGATACGGCGTTTCACCGCAGTCACCCCTTCGTCAATGACGTTTTCGCGCTACCGCGGCAATATTATGCTGAAGGGGTTCGACGCTACGGCTTTCATGGATTGTCTTACGAGTATGTGTCGACAAGGCTCAGGAAGGTCTCGCCGACTCACGCCAAAGGACGGGTGGTGGTCGCACATCTGGGGAACGGTGCGTCGATGTGCGCGATGCAGAACGGCCGATCGGTGGCGAGTTCTATGGGGTTCACGGCGCTCGACGGGCTCCCAATGGGCACACGTTGCGGCCAACTCGACCCGGGCGTCGTTCTCTATTTGATGCAGGAGAAAAAGCTGGGAGCCGAGGAGATATCGAACCTCCTCTATAAGGAGTCGGGTCTGAAAGGCCTATCCGGGATCTCTCACGACATGCGTCAACTTGAAGCTTCGGATGCCTCCGAAGCGCGAGAAGCGATCGAATATTTTGTGTTTCGCATTCGGCGCGAACTCGGCGGACTAACGGCTGTTCTGCAGGGAATTGACGCTATCGTTTTTTGCGGCGGCATCGGTGAAAACGCGTGGCGGGTGCGCGAGCGGGTGCTCGAAGGCATGGAATGGCTCGGCGTCGAGCTCGATCGCCACGCGAATGAGCAGCAGAAGGAAGTCATTTCCTCCGCGAAGTCTTCAGTGCGGGTGTTTGTCATTCCGACCAACGAGGAACAGATCATAGCGCGTCATGCGCTTCAGCTGGCGGATGCGAGAGCGGACGCTCTGGTTTGATTTTATGGCTAATTTAAACAATCGAGTGGGGTTCGCGAGACCTCAATCGATCGGAAAATGAAGGGCGTTTCTTGGACCGTTTGGCAGCAGATCAATCTGTTGATATCCAAACCCCGCGACCCATCGCTTCTAATCAGCTTCTAATTTTTAAAACACTTGCTTTGGAAATGTGTGCGTTCTTCATAACTATTTGAATTTATGGTGCCGGTTGCAGGCATAGAATCTAACCGACAAAAATCATTGGAATACAAGTTGGTAGCGTGTAGCAGTCAGACAGTTCGACCTTACCGTTAGCCTATCTTTTGGCGTGAGCGAGCCTGATTGCAGACAACACGGCTTGACAATTGTCGAGCTTTCGCCTATCACGGGCACTGCGAAAAAAGATAACCGGACGCTAAGGGCGTCTGGCGCTTTTTCGCGTCAGCACTCTTCCCGTCCAATCCGACAATCTTCCTCGCGACCGCTACGCGCGGGCGAGGTGACGAATGGGTGCTGAAGATGACGCATATCTGTGCTCGGCCGCAGCCGGCCGACCCACTGGTGACAGGGCAGACTTTCGCCGCCGAACTTGGCGTGAGCGCGCCGACTTTTCACAGATGGAAACGGGAAGGGCGGCTCCCGCCGCCAGCTCGCGTGCCCGGCGTGCCGCGCTGGCGACGCAGCGCCGTCGAATGTTTCAAGGGCGCCGCTGCCGCCACCTCGCAGGAGGCCGGCCGATGAACTCTCATGCACGATTTGAAGCCGCTCTTGTCGCCGCTCGCGGCGCCGAGCCGTTATCAGACGCCCACAGGAGCGCGCTCATGTCACCGCCGCGAACACTCGTTTTGGACGCCGGGGCGGCTGAGATGGACGGATTTTCTAGCATCGGCGGAAACGTCAATGTCCACGCGTTTGCGCAACACATGCTGGAACAGCACGCCGAGAGGGTCGCGCGCGTCGAAAGAATCCTCGCCATTCTGAACGGCGACGTCGTTCTCGACGCCTACGAATCACCACGGCTTATCAGCTTCGTCGCGTCGCTTCGTCACGGCGTCCCGCGCGTGCTCAGCAAGGCGCTCCGCCTTCTGCCCGATACTTATCCGGTTGCTGCCGCCGACGCGCTCGCAGCCGCGCTGCGCGACTTGCGCGCGTGGCGTCAAAACCGACCGGAGCCGCCGACGCGAGAAATCCTGGCGCGCGATCGTGGAGTCGCCTGATGGCTGTAATTCTCGACTTTCAAACCGAAAAGCGGCGCATCGAACTTATGGAACTCGACGACTTGGGCTTTGCGCTCGCGTGGCGCGACGCTTTGCTTTCGCCGGGATACGACGAATCGGCGAGCGGTCTGTTTAGGACCGTCGCCGAAGTTCGCTCGCGAACGCATCACGACCGACACCTTCGCGCGGCGCAAGGCGCGACGCGAAACCTGCCTTCTTTCTTCGTGATTTACGAACGTGCGGGCGGGGAGATTTACCTATGACGCAATTCATAAAATTAACTTCCGAACACGGCGACGCGCGGATGTTTCCACGCGACTCAATCAAGAGCGTCGCGACCGAACGCGAGGCGCAAGGTCATTTTGTCCGTTTCCGGGAGCCGACGCGCGAGAGTTGGTTTCTCGCGAGTCTTGCCGACCTCGACTCTCCGCCGGCCGAAACGATTGTCGGCGCGGCGACCGGCTGGGCTGTGGTCGAGATAAAGCCGCAAGATGGCCTGCTCACGCCAACGTTTCACCCTGTGGTCGCATGGCGCGTCCGTCCGGGCGAAGCGCCCGAGCCTGTTCACGTCGGGCCGCCGGTAACGTCTGAAATAATTATCGATGCTGAAGGGTTCGGGCAGAATTGGCGGCGGAACTCTGCTTTCAAATTCGCAGAATGGTTGGCGAAGCGCCAACGTTCGGAGTTTCGCAAGGCCGGCTGGCCGAGCGTGAAGCCGGACGCCGATGGCGTGTTGCGGCTAGACTTCGGACCGCCCGGAAGTGAGCCCCGCGAACTGGCGTTCGCAGAGGAAATCATCACAAGCGACGATCCGAACTTTGCAGACATAGCGAGGTCGGAAATTGAGGCGATGCACGTGCGCTTACGAGCGGCAAAAACGGCGGAAGTGAAGCCGGCGTGAGCGCCAACGAAAAAGCCCGGCAACGCGTGGGGCGCGGCCGGGCGAAGTCCTGTAGCAATAATCGGGGTTTCATATATTGGATACAAACATCATAGTCAAGCCGGTCTTGACAGATAATTCGGACGCCGTAACGCCTTCCGGCAATCATAAACCGGAACACAAGATTGTCCGTGGGAACCACGACAATGGCCGCCGGCTTGTTGATGCGGGCCTTGCCATATTTCCTGTTCACGTCACCCCGGACAAAAAGAAAAGACCGATCGCGAGCGCATGGACGCAACTCAACTCGGAGTTGACGGACGAACAGCGCGCCGCTGTCGTCGCGGATTTCCGAAAGGAGCATGACGGCCGCGAGCCAGCGTATATCGGCGCGACCAACAATCGCTTTGGACTCAAGAAAATCGGCGAAGCGATCGATCCATGGCGCACGCCTTATGGTTGGTCTATCTCGACCGGGCCAAGCGGACTCTTCGTCATCGATTGCGATGGCGCCGAAGCCGTCGAATGGTTTCGCGAGTTTTGCGAGGAAAACGATATCGACCTCTCGCAATGTCCTCAGGTAAAAACGCAAAGTGGGGGGTGGCACATTTACTTTGCAGACGACGCGGCGTCGCCGACGCGAACGGCAGCGGGTTTGAAGCGCTGGAAATCTGACGACGGAAAGAGGATCGCAGGCATAGACCTTCGCGCCGCAGGCGGGCAGACGGTCGCCCCCAACACTTTGCTGACCGATGGTCGCGAGTATGCAGCGATTGAGGGAACGGCAGACCTCGCGACGGCTTACGCTTCGAAGTCGATTCCCTTAGTCCCGCAAGTGTTGCGCGAATGGGTCGGCGCGAACCGCAGCAAGGCGACGACAGATGTTGACGACATCGAGATTGCGAAGCTGCGCGCAGAAGTCGACGGCGCTCCGATTCCATCATTCGATGAAATCGTAACCCCCATTGGTGATCTTGATTTTGAGGCGGCCCTTAGCGAGAACGCGCGTTTGCGCGCAGCATGGGAGTCCGATGTAGACGGCGACCATTCTGCGGCTCGGATGGCGCTCGCAAATCATCTTGCGATGGCCTTTCCTGGCGAACTGACGGCCGCTCAGTATGCGGCGTTCCTTAGCGAGTTCGAAGGGGCGGGGACGTTTGATCCCGAGAAACGCAAGCGCCCAGCGGAAGCGCAGAAAGGCCGATACGACACACGCGATATAGCCCGCGAGTTTGCGAAGGCGCAGATGAATTATTACGCCCAACACGCGCCGTCAGATGGTAGCGCGTTCACTGCGATTGAAGGTGAAGATGGCGCGGATCAATCCGCGTCGCCCAAAAAGGCTGGCGTCAAATCCCTGATTGAGTTTTGTGCGGAATACACACCTGTCGAATTCTTGTTGGACGGCGTTATCGAGCGCGCCAAACTCTACACAATGACCGCGCCTACCGGGGCGGGCAAGACGACTATGCTGGCGTCGCTAGCGCTCGCGGTCGCGGCGGGTCGCGATGACGTGTTTGGGAGAGAAACGCCGCAAGGCCGGGTGCTCTATTGCTCATTTGAGAACCCGGACGATTTCCGTGTGAAATTGATGGCCGCCGCGGAAGCGCATAGAATCGAACTCGGCGCCATCAACGCAAACTTTAACATTCTCGACGTGCTCCGCGATCCAAAGGCGTTGTGCAAGAACGCTGAGCGGAGCGGCCCATATGCCCTCGCAATCATCGACACTTTGCAGGCGGCTTTTCAGGGGGACGACTCGAACTCAAACGATCAAGTCAAGAAATTCGCCCAAGGCATTCACCCGATCACCCTGCTTGAAGGCCGCCCGAGCGTCATCATGGCGGCGCACCCGGTCAAGGGCGCCGACAAGGACAAATTAGTCCCGTATGGCGGCGGCGCGCTGCTCAATTACGTGGATGGCAACTACACGCTTTGGAAGCCGCAAAGCAGCAATGTCGCCACGTTGCATTATCAAGGCAAATTTCGGGGTTCTACCTTCAGCCCCATCTCGCTCGATATCTCGGGTTTCGAGTCTTCATTGCTTGACGCCAAGGGCCGGCGCAGGTGGTTGCCGGTTGCTCGAATCATGGACAATGAAGCCGCGGCGAGCGCCAGGGCGAGAGAGGAACGCGACGCCCTGTCAGTTGACGCCCGATGGCTTCACGCTATCAGCCGCGCGCCCGAGGCGACGCAGGATGTGTTGAGCCAAACGATGGGCGTGAGCAGACCGGCCGCGCAGCGGCGTCTCTCTAAATTAAAGGAGCAGGGCTTGCTAGCGCTCATGGACGGAAAGCGCGTTCTGACGGACGCCGGACGCCAAAAGCTGGCAGAGGCGGAGACGGCCGCGAAGCGGACTTTCGAAGCCGTGCCGGAGGAAGATGACGCCCACTTGTGATCCGACGCCGCCCGCCGTCAAAATCAAAATCGAAACGCCCGCCCCGATCGGCGGGCTTTCTTTTTCCCGGCTACCCCGAAAGGTCCGCGCCGAAAACACACTTTCAAAGGTCCGCCTTTGAGCGTTCGAAGGCGCCAGAATAAGGCTAAGCTTGTGTTTGCTCGCTCGCCCCAAATCAAGGGGTAAAAAGGAGCGAGCGAACATCGAGCAAAAAGCGAGCAAGACCGAGCAGACGAATCTTGTATATCATTGATTTATATAATAAACGCCTTTGCTCGCTCGCTTGCTCACCGGGCAAAAGGCCCATTCTTGCTCGCTTGCTCACCCCTTCCCCTCCCTGGAGGGGGAGGGTGAGCGAGCAGAGCGGGCGAATGATCAGGTGAGCGAGCATAAAGTCTATCGCGGCAAGAGAAGGAATGGGGCATTCACAAGCCGCGCTCATAGCCGGGAGAAAGGAGTCGCCCCGCCGGACATTGAAACGCCGGGCGCTCGCCGCCGCGACTGCCAGGACCTTGGACGTGCCGCCGCCGCCGAGCGCCGATCACAGCCCCGGAAGCCTCAGGGGGCGACCCAAGCCATCGGGAGCAACCAAGCCGCGCCCAAGGGCTGCGGCGGCCTTGCGCTCTATACCGTTACTCGTCGACTGGCGGTGGGTCTGTGATTGCGCTGATCGATCAGTCGACGACTGCTCCGCCTGGGACCACTGGCGTCATAACCTCGGCATTTCCGATCCGGCTCGAACGGCAATAAGGGGGTCAAAAACCCCGCCCCAACCACTTACGCAGTACGCCTCGCCGCCGCCCCGAGCGCCGATCACAACACAAAGCCGTCAAAACCCGAAAAGTAATAACTACCTACAAACACCTTGCAACGTGCAAGCATAACCTTGCAATGTTGTGAGATAACCAGTCGAATAGAATATTCGCAAAAAATATTCAAATATCCGCTTGACAGAAACCCCAAGCTGATCTATCTGACGTTCAGATGGCGGAACTCGCCTTGCTTTTGTTTGATGGTTTTCACGATGCGATTGTTGACGCAGACGCAAGCCGCCGAGCGGCTTGGCGTTACCTCTGAGTCGATTCGGCTTCGGCGCAAAGCTGGCAGATTTCCCGAGCCAATCGAAAACGTGCCAGGCCATCGGCCGAAATGGTCGCTAGAGGAAATCGACGCATTGCGGCGCCCCGCCAAGGAGAGCTACGGCGATCGCGCGATGTCGCCAATCGAGTGGATTCGGCTTGCAGAGCAAGCGCTACGTGTCGAACAATTCGACAAGGCATGTGCGCTTGCCGAAACGCTCGCCGACGCTACGCCAACAGGACAGGGCCGAATGCTCGAACGCGCTGCGGTTTATGGCGAGGCGCGTTGCGGCTCGGCGCCGACGGTTTCTCCGCCCGATCACGCGGCGCGCCTCGCCCGCGCGAGGCGCCAACAAAAAATCGCGGCGCTCTTTTCGGAACGTGAACGCACAATGCTCGGCGCGATCCTTGTTGACGATGCGACATTCACCGAAGCCGGCGCACTTGTGGGGCTCGGGGCGAAAGAAGCCCGAGATGTATTCCTCGATTGTGTGGCGCGGCTGTAGCCCCACAAAATTCCGAAAGGCAATCCCGTGTCGAAACACGCCGTATATTCGCTAGACGGCGAACGCCTTCTGGACAAGGTCGACATTGCGCGGCTTGCCGGGCGCACGGTTCAAACAATTTTCAATTGGCGCAATCGCGGGCTCCTGCCGGCGCCAGTCGCCGCGCCCGGGCGTGAGATGTATCGCGAGTCCGATGTTTTGCGGATGCTGGGACACGCGCCAGCGGAGCCCGAACGTGAGTTGTCCATCGAACCGGCGCTTGAGGCGATCGAACGCGATCCAATGCGAGAGCAACGGGATTTAACGACGGTCCTCGCGCTCGCGGCGCGCTACCCTGGTTGAGACTACCCCCTTCTTAGATCGGCGTCGTAGGGCTTCACGACGCCGTGCGCGCCGCTTGTTCGCTTTCCGCAGACGGCGACGGCGGCGCGCATCTGCAGTTCTGTGTTTGGCGTCGCGGCGCGTTCGCCATTTCTCGCGCTCCGCCAATGGCGCGCCGTCTCTCGTTCACCCAGTCGCGAGACACGGCGCGCGCATCTTATTCAACACGCTTCGCCGTTCGGCGAGCGAAGGTTCATACCATGACATTGGAAAGTTCAGAGCGGGGCGACAGCTTCACGCATCCGCCGCCTCAAGCCGATGAAGTTTATATTTCGAAGATTCAACAGCAAGCATCTGTCGCGTTGTGGCATTTGATCCATGGCGCGAACATTCGTCCAGGCGACGAAATACGACTCAATCTTTCCGTCGTCACGGCGCGCGGCGAGATACACGATAGGCGCGTGTTGCGGGCGCCGGACAAGATCGAACGCTGACAGTTCTATCTCCCGCCCACCTATTGTCGCCTGTCGATAGTTGGAAAAAAGTTGGACGATGATTCCACAATGTATTGAGCAGGCACGCAGCGGCCTAGAGGCGCTTGAGCGTCACGCATTCGAGACTGGTTTAAGGATCGGCATTGCGCTTGGCGCTGCGCTTGCGCGCTTGGCTTAGGCCAACGGGGCGCGCTATGCAATCAGCCTGCGCATTGCTGGCGTAACCGCCGTGCGAACGCACGTTGCAATGTGCGCATCAGATACGCTGTTTGGCTTTTCTCGGCCGTTCATTCTGAGCAACTTTCGGTTGTGCAGACGGCGAGATGGCGGCGCGCGGATGGCAAGCGTGAACGACGATCAATAGATGATATCTATCATTGTGCGCGGTTTATGGGTCCTCCCGGCGGGGCTTCGTCGACCCGGGGGCAGCCCCGGCCCTCAATTTTTCGACATCTTTTCGTCGATTTTTGGTTAGTGCCAAGCGGCGAACGCCACAGTCCATCATAGAAAATACATATGAATGCTGCGCGAGCGCGCAGCCGCGCGCCAACAATTTCAAAGCGAGGAAATAGCAATCGTGAGCAATCCGCCGCTGCGCCTGAATATCACTGAACTCGCTGAGGAAGCCGGAATCAGCCGCGACCGCGCCCGCCGCGTTCTCCAACTCGCGGGTGTGAAGCGCGATCAACACCGACTGTATAACGCCGAAGAAGCCCGCCACGCATTGAGCGCCTTCGTCGACGCCTCAAAAGCCACGGGGAATCATCTCGCCGGCCGCGGCAGCGATACGCCCACGAACAGCAATCTTGAAGCCTTGGCGATCGCGCGCTCGGAAGCGGAGCGGCTGCGCATTCGCAAGATGGAAATCGCCCTCGCCAAGGAAGAAGGCAAGCTCATCTCGCGGGAAGCCGCGAACAATGCCGCGCGCGAGTTCGCCCTTCATATCCGAAACGAATGGCTCAGCTTTGGCGCTCGCGTTGCGCATTTGTTGATTGGGGCGAAGAGCGCCGATGAAATTCAGCGCATCTTGGACAGAGAAATCCGCGCGACCCTAAACGCTGCCGCCGACATTGACCGCTATTCGCTAGGATACGCTTACAGTGAGATTTGACGACGCTTCCGACCTCTTTCAGGCGATGTTTGATGCGGTCAAACCGCCGCCAGACCTAAAACCGTCCGAGGTGGCGTCGATGCTGCGTCTCCCGCGCGTCGCCAATTCACGGGCGGGCAAACTGACGCTTACGCCGCTCCAGGCCAAGGTCGCGGACTTGGTGACGCCGGAAGTTCGGCAGCTGACGCTTGCCAGCGCAGCGCAAGTTGGCAAAACCACGCTCGGACTTGTGTTGCTCGCGCACGCGATGATGAAAGGCGGACCGCTCGCGGCGGTGCGCCCCACGACATCGGACGCTGAAAACTGGTTTAAGGAGCATCTGCGGCCTCTCCTTCTCAATTCGCCGGCGTTAAAAGAGCAAATCACCGACATCAACGCTCAAGGAATAACCGGCCCTAATTTCTCACTGGCGTTTTGCAGCGCCTATCGCGCCGAGGACCTTTCCGGACGCGCCATCCGCGTCGCTCTTGGGGACGAAGTTTCGAGATGGCCTTCGTTGACCTCGAACGGCGAGGGCAACCCTGTTTCACTCTTGCGGCGACGCCTTCATACTTGGCGCGACTCATTGCTTATTCTCACCTCAAGCCCGCTCTTTCCCGAGGGCATCATCTGGCAAGAGTTTCTAGCAGGTTCGCAACATCGCCATTTCATCAAATGTCCCGACTGTGGCGAAGAAGACATATTAACGTTAGATCGCGTGGTTTTCGAGTCCGGCCGGCCTCAAGACGCCTTGCTCAAGTGCAAGAGTTGCGGCGCGCTTCATGACGAAGGGTGCCGCCTGCATATGATCGCGCATGGCGATTTGCGCCCCACAAACCCGGCCGCGCCGCCCGACCATATCAGCGTGCAACTCGCGGAGTTGGACTCGGAGTTTAGTTCAATCGCCAAGGTGGCGGCGCTTATCGACGGCGCAAAAACCTTGGAGGCGCAGCGCACGCTGCAATGTCTGTGCGCTGGGTTGCCTTGGGAAGCTCGAAAAGCTGTCGCGCTTGAAGTTGGCGACATCATGTCGCGCAGTATTGAAATAAAGGAGCCCTTACCGAAGGAAATCGAGTCGATAACCGCCGCTGCGGACGTGCAACAATCCAAGATTGTCGTTCAATGGGTGGGGCACTCGTCGGACGGCGCGCAGCATTGGATTCTCGACAGCAAGGATTTGTGGGGTGACACGACCGGCCCGGCGCCGTTCCAGATGTTGGACGAATCGTTTGATCGCGCATTCACATTCGCCAACGGGGAGAGACGCGCGGCGCAAGTGCGCTTCGTCGACGGCGGTTATTTGATTGAATCCGTGCTTCGCGCAGTTCTGCGCCAAAGAGGCAAAGGCCATAATTGCCACATCACTTTGGGGCGCGCCAATTGGGAACTGCCGGACCTGAAAAAATCGGCACGCTTGCGCGGTAAGATCACCGGCCTAATTCTCGGCGTGTCGAATTTGAAGATGCGCACGGCCGCCGGCTTGAGGAATGGCGCGATATTCACCCCCAAGCATCTCCCGCCCGAATGGTTCGAAGAATTGACGGCGGAAACCTTGGAGGTGCGCCACACGCGCAAGGGCACCATTCACGAATGGGTGAAAACGCCCGGCCGCGCGAATGAAGCATTCGATCTTATCGGATACAACCTCGCAGCGTGGCGTCTCGTTCAATCGCCTAAGGCGCAAACACCGCGCGAAAATACAAAGCAAACGGCCGCCGACATCGCATCTCGGCTCGCCGCTTTAAATCGGCGGTAGATAGCGACCGTTTACGCATCCCGTAATTATCCGAACCGACCGCCCCAAAAAAACACGTGGGGCGTTCATATTTTCATGCTCATTGAAAGGAGCAAAAATCATGGCTCTTAAACCGAACAATTCCCACAACATTTCCGAAGCGGACGCGAACGTGATTCGCATGACCGAACGGCTGCGAATGCAGGAAGTCTTACAGCACCCCGCAAGCGCCGGGCGCCTTGAGCTTGCGACGCGCCTCTTGGTCGAAACCAGTTTGTCCGGGGCAGAAATCGCGTCCATGCTCGAAAGCGCGCCAAAGCCTGCGGCGGCGAGCGCGAGCGCGTTCTTCGCAGCGATGAACACTGAGGGCGGCGTTGACGTTAACGCGCCGTTGTCTGAAGGCGGCGCGATCGACCCGAAAAAGGCGCGCTTGGCGGAACTCGAAGCCGCAACCCACGCGCACAACACCCTTAACGGATATGTCTCACGAGAGAAGGCGCGCGGCGTCGACGTGAAGGCGCGATGATTGAGGAGTCGTCGGCAATGGTAAAAATCACACAAAGCGACGGCGCATCGTCCGGCGGAACTGCGCGCCTGCCCGACGCCGCCGGCAATAGGGCGCTCCCGACGGCCGTCACTCATTCGTTCAATGTCTCGCCGGCAAATGCGGGAATAATCGACAGCATCGCGAATCCGGGCGAAAGGCGTTTGAGCTTTCAGAACTCGGCGATCGGTCATGGATTCTTTGGCCCTGTGTGGAGTTTCCACGGTGGTCCACAGGCGCGAGACGCTACCGAAGCGGCAAGGCTGCTTCAGGAGATCGGTGTATCAAACAACCTTCTCGCCACCCTGGTATTGAACCAGACGACGGTCGCAGTCGGACCTTACGGCCCCACGCTGTCCGCGCGCCCGGACGCCGAGGCGCTCGGCATTACCGCCGAGGAAGCGCGGGGTCTCGCCAGTAAGTTGGAGAAGGCTTGGCGCAAGTGGGCGAACAATCCCCAAGAGTGCGACGACTCCGGCCGTTTCAACTTTGCCGCTTTAGCGGGAGTCTTTTACGAAAGCTTCTGCAAAGCAGGAGAAGGCGTTGCGGCCTTGACCTGGCGCCAGCGCCCCGGCAAGCGGACGATGACGGCCATTCAACTCCTGGCGCCAGAGCAAATAGATCGTACGTTTACGAAGGAACAGGACGGCGTCTGTTATTTCCAGGGGATAGGTTTTACGGATGGCCGATGGACTCACGTTGCGCTGCGCGACATTCCGCTAGGCCAGACTTATGGCCGCGCGACAGAAACCAAAACTGTCAGCGTGAGAACGTCGTGGGGTCGCACAAAAATCATCCATGCCGGCGTCGCGACCGACCCACGCTCGACGCGCTTCCTGAGCCCGCTTGCGCCCGCAATCGCGAGTGCGCACGACCGGGAGACGATTGCTGAATACAGCATCGCGCGCCAGTTGCTTTCGACTTCGGCGACCCTCGCCATATCGAGCGACATGCCGACCCCGGTTGTGCGCGATATGGTCGACGCGACGCCAGACCTTCCGTCTGTGCCTTCTTTCGAAGCATGGATGGATTTGAAAGAGGCCAGATACGGCGGAGGAAAGACGGTCGCGCCGAAGCCCGCTCAAGTGCTGCATCTCCTTCCGAACGAAAAAGCGGAAATCATCCAAGCCGACAAACGCGCTGGCGAGGAATGGGATAAATTCGACTTTGCGCTTGGCGCGCGCGCGGCGTGCGCCTTCGGCGCGGATGTGCATCAAACCGTGGGGCGTTGGGAAAACGTTTCGTTTTCTTCGTCGCGCATGTCGACATATTTGCCTCATTTGATAACGCTTCGTCGTCGTGAGCAAGTCGTCTTTCGCTTCGCGCAACAAGTATATGAGTGTCTTGTTGAGGAGCTTGTGAACTCGGGCGCTATAGAGTTGCCGGCGAGCGTGGACTTCTTGGAGCACAAGGACGACATCTGTAACGCGAAATGGAGCGGCCCGGCGAAAGTGCAGCCCGACGAATCCAAACAAGCGAGAGCGGATGAAACACTACTGTCGCTTGGCGCAAAGAGTTTGCAGGAAGTATACAGCGAGCGCGGCATCGACTTTGAACAGGCCGTAGACGCTTTGCAGGCAGAAATTGCATACATGAACGCGCGAGGGATTAGACATCCGATGCAGGTGGCGCAGGGGCGCGCGAATGAGAGCGCGAACACCGGGGGAGGAAACTGACGATGGCCCCCAACAATCCGAATTGTGCCTCATCGTCGGGACTGGATGCACTGGCGAGCGTCGAAGACATCTGCAAAGCATTGCCGCAAGCGCGCGCGGCATATCTGCAACTACTCGCTGGTAAGAACGCGATTGAAGTCCGATTCAATGAGCGTTGGGTTTCATATGGAAGAGGCGATGCAATCGCGCTCAAGCAATGGATTCGCGAGGCCGAAGCCATCTGCAGCGATGGACCGTATGGGCGACGATTCGCAGTCCGCGCTTCCGGTCCTTACGCACGTCGTCACATGCCTTACGGAGCTTAGCCGATGACAGAAGACATTACCGCCTATGCGCTCGGCCTTCGTCATCTATCCGACAATGACGACGCCGAGCCGATCGAGGCCGCATTCATTCCCTCGATTGGCGTTATGCCACTCACAGAAGCCCACGCCCTTGGGGCGATAATAAAGCGCGTCGCATTTCTCGATCACGCCCTGGACAATGGACAGGAGATTGTTCGCTACGCCGATATGTTGCAAGGCAGGCGCGAACAAGCTGAGCGAGCCGGCCTTGCGATCGAAAACATGCCGCGTTCGATGCGCAAGATTTTAGACGCGGAACGCGCCGCTTGCGAGAAAGCGGATGCTGACTTTAAGCGCCGGCCGCGACTTTCGGCATCCGACAAAGCGGAAATCGCTAGGGAGAAAGATCGCATGCCGTTGGTGACGGCGAAAGCAGCGCAGTCACAGGAGCCCCAAGAGCAAGAACCTTTGTCCTCTTATGCTGCGGCGCTTCTCTCGCATCCTGAATGCGCGCTAAGGCCGGCTGCGACCCGATCGTTCCTTGCAATGCATGGCGAAGCCAAACCGCTTTACCAATCAATTTCGATAATCGCCGCCCTGCCGGCGGAAATTTCACTGAAGGAGTCTAACGTTATGTCTGACAACACCCCTGCCGAAGCCATGGCCCGCGCTCACGCAATCATCGTGCGCGCGGCGGAGCTTCGCGCCGCGGCTTTGGAGTTGAGTGGAGAACATGGCGACGCGCGCGCAAAAGTCGAATCGCGCCGGCTTCGCAACGGACTCAAGATGCACAGCCATTTTGGCACAAATATTGTGAAGGCGCTCTATGAAGCCGGAGCGGATGTTGCCGCGGTAGACGCCGCCGCAAAACGCGCTATTCAGCAGCTTGGCGTCTAAGCGTGATGCAGACGGCGGCCGGACGATCGGCGACTTACCTCATTCCGCGCAAATCGTCCTTGCGATCCTGACGGCGTTCGCGTGGTTTGCGTCGACGTGCTTCCTCTCGGGCGTCGTCATTGGGGCCATTCAAGTCGCTCGATACATGCGCACGCCGCGCCATCTGCGCGCTGAAAGATTTCCAGACCTCCACAAGTTTCGCGGTTAGCCGGGCGCACTCCAATGTCGCGCTTGACGACATGAACCTGTGGGCAGTGCCCGGCGCGTTGCAAACGAGCGCAGTCATGCTGCCCCCAGGATCAAGCAAAATCTCCTGAGTAGTTGGGGAGCGCCGCTGGCCGAAAGGTTGGCGGCGCTTTTTTGTCTCTATTATTTGTTGTACAAATGTTGTGATATGTAGAACTGAGACACGCACAAGTTATAAGAAATAAAAAAGCTTTGACTCGTCTGTATGAATACGCTAGCTAAGCTTCAGGCCGTCACGGAATGGTGAGCCGGAAAGGAGCTTGGGGCAATGCGCAAAACATCCGAACGTGTCGCGCCGATCGATCGCGCAACCGTGATGCGCGCCGCTCATAGCTTTCGACGGCGGCGCGTGTCGATAGTTGGTCGGAATGCCTGACCTACGCTTGGCGCGTCGCACGCGACCGGCGTGACCTTGCCGCTCGCCAATCACAAACCGCGGCGAGGGCCGCCTGAATTTCTCTCAAACGGTTAGGAGCCCAACATATGAGCAATGCAGTTGAACGCCCCAGCATTACGCCTGCCGTTGACGAATGGATTGTCGCCGATCGGATGCTTTGCGCGGCTTTTGATTGCGCGATTTACGATCGGCTCGCGCCCTTCCAGGTGCGCGCGCTCGAAAAGGCGCTGGACGCCGATGACGACGGCGAGGCAAACCACTTGGCGGATATCGCGCGGACACATTTCCAAAGCGCCTGTGCGGCGATGGCCGGGGCATTTAAGCGGGAAGCCGATTTGACGTTCAACGACGCCGCGCAAGCCGCAGCGCGGGAAATCAAGACCGCGATCGGGGATGACGAAGGCAAGGTTATTCCGTTCCGCGCGGCCACAGACGATTGATCGCACAAGAGCCGCGTGTCCGTTAAGTTATGGAAAAGTCAACAGAATTAGAGACAAGCCGTTGACCGGCGGACGCAGACAGAGCAACCTTGCCAAGTTGAACGCGGCAATTTTCTGCTCCCCGTTGGCCTCGCCCTCACAGGCGAGGCTTTTTTTTTGTTTGACGCTCGGGGGGCTGATTGGCCGTGCATGGCGTGCTAACGGTCGACAGACGAGAGCGGGGCCTTGAAACCGTGTCATGTCGGCCCCATGTTTCGCGCCAACTCTGCCTCTTGAGTCGATCAGTAGCGGCAGCTCGCCTTCAGGAGAGCCGTGCCCGCCGCGATTTGAACCTACGGCCGTCGACAGGGAGAGAAGCGGCCCGCACCCCTAACACCTCACGCCACCGGTTTTTTGTTGGGGCTGCGAGAGCGGAACAATCGGCGCGTGGAGGAGGCTTTTATGGAAGGTGACGATTCAGATCAAAAGTTAGCCGCAACCCTGCAAGCCATCACCGCTGAATTTAGGCGCATCGAAGAAGATTGCATTCATTCGGGGAAAGCCCATTTCAATGCTGCAGCCAGATGGAACCGCTACAACTATTTGTTGGGTCTTCCATCTGTGGTGCTCAGTGCAGCGGCCGGGGCGGCGTTTTTCAAAGACTATCCGATTGCGGCGGGCGCTATGGCCACGACCGTTTCGGTGCTGACGGGGCTCATGACTTTTCTCAAACCCTCCAAGATCGCAGGTGCTCATAAGAACTCAGGCGATCAATATCTTTCCTTGCGAAATGACGCCCGTGTGTTTCGAGAAATCCAGCTGCCGCAAGCGACAACCGCTCAGGCTGCAACAGAGGCCATCAGCAGCTTCACCAGCCGACGGAACGAATTAAACCAAGCCAGCCTTCAATTCTCGCGCCGCGATTTCGAGAAAGCCAGAAAGGGCATTTCCCAAGGCGAAGCCACTCACGCAGTTGATCATGGAGTCCTTTAATGTCGGTTCTGAGCTATCTGGAGAAACGGGCGAGTGATGCAGTACTTTCATCCGATGAGAAATCATCCATCTCTACATCCATAACGACCCTAAAAACCCGCCTGAACGTCCACTTCAGCTCGAAAGTGTCCGAGCACTTCCAGTTCGGCTCTTCTACGCGTGGCACGATCTTACCGCGTGCGATGGACGCGCATTCAGACATCGACTATATGATTGTTTTTTCCGAAAGGGGCTATGCGCCGCAGACCTACCTTGATCGTCTCAAGCGATTTGTAGAGACCTATTACAGCCGGTCAGAAATTTATCAATCGAGCCCGACGGTTGTTTTGGAGCTCAACCATATAAGGTTCGATCTTGTCCCTGCTCTTTCCACGGGGTGGGGCAGCTATGACATTCCCAGCGGCCTAAATAACTGGCAGTCGACAAACCCCAACGACTTCAATTCAACATTAGAAAATTCTAATAAAAACAATAGCTATCTCATTAAGCCGACGATCCGTCTGGCTAAATTCTGGAATGCAAAAAACGATTATGTGTTTGAGTCGTTCTCATTCGAGAAATGGATCTTGAATCAATATTTTTACGGCTGCGCAAACCAGCGCGACTACCTATTTTCCGCATTTGACGCGCTATCCGCCACGTCTCCTTCTGAGCAATGGCGGCGGGACAAGATCGAGAGAGCGAAGAAGATTGTAGCCGAGGTTCGACAGCTCGAGCGGGATAACAAACCCTATTCGGCAGAATCTGAAGTGAAAAGGCTTATTCCAGAGTAATGTGGCGGTTCAAGCTTTCCAGCCAGAAGGACAAAACGGAACCATGACAAATCCAAAATCTAACGGACCGCACATTGAAAACGGCAGTCTGAGCTCTGCCATGCTGCAAAAGGGCCTAAGTTCCGGCAATCTCCAAACAGCTTTGAGCAAACCGGCACAACCTCCCGCCTCGCCCACCAACACGGGCACATCGCAGGGGAATAGCTCACAAGGTTCGAGTTCGAGCCCGCAGGATGCGTCGAAGAAGTGAGCGTCGCAACAGATTTGGCGTCGGCGACCGGACAATGCATCCAGGCCGCCGCCGCGGTCATTGGCCTTGGCGCGATCTGGTGGCAAATCCGGGAATCGCGGAAAACATCTGACGTTCAGTCGCTTCAGGCGTTCCTGCGCGACGCAAAGGAACACGAGAACGCCCTTTTGCGAGCGACAACGGAAGACGAGCAACACCAGGCCTTCATTGAATTTTTGAATTTTTTGGAGGCTTATTCCGCCGCGATCAACGGCGGGCTTTTCCCTAGGGTCACATCGGACATCGTCCGAGAAAAAATCGTTGAGGCTGTTGCCATGATTACGGAGGCAGAAGCCTGGCACGGGAAGCTTGCCGCGGCGATCACGAGCAAGACGACCTTTAAGTGCCTGAAGATTTTTATGCGGCGAGAAAAACCCGCAATCTCGGCCGCTATCCGCGCCCGCGCCGCCTTATCCAAGTAAGTTTTGCCTCGGCGGGGCATTCAGTATGGCATTAGATGCACGTCGCGCGACCCGCACGCTGAACGGACGAAGCGGCGGGACCGCGCCAAAAGCGGATAAGTGGAATCTCTGCGGCGTTCCGCAGCGCATCGAACGGGACAACGCCGGGCAGGGTGTAGCCTCGCTTTGTCCCAATGTTGCACTACGCGTTCGTTCATGAAACCACGAAGCGTTTATTTGCGGCCAGGACCGCGCTATGACCTCAGTTGATTATCGTTTTACGAGAGGTTCATGTCCGATAATGCCGCACGCTTTTCGCATATACAAGGTATTGAAAGGCAACGGATTTTCTGACACCGAGTCAGATGCTATCGCGTCAATTGTTGAACAAGCTAGAACCGAAGGCGCTAGGTTCTCTCGCGAAAAGGTGGCCAATATCCTTTTTGATGGCGGATTCGAAGAGGCTGCTTCGGAAGCAATCGCAGAAGCTCTGAGAAATTGTTATGGAACGGAAAAATTTAACATTCATTTTGATCAGGCCGATCTAAAATTTAAAATTGTCCGCGCGAAAATACATGTGGAACGCGCGCAATTCTTGTTGGATACAATCTTCCCCGCTGTAGTGACGCGTCGTGACGCGCATCCAAGAGTTATCGTAAGATACGCCCCACGTGCGGGAAGCGTTGTGATGTGTGATTTTACTCACTTGTCACGACCAGAAATGGTCAAAGAGCGTCGTGCGATCGTGATCTCAGGCCGCTCTAGTTCATGCAAAGATAGATGCACTGTTGTTCCTGTCAGTATGAAGGAATACAACGATGGAAAATTGATGAACCATAAATTTGAGGCTGGAAAATATCCTTTTTTCAGCAAAGATAAAGATGTGTGGGCGATTTGTGATCACATATATACCGTGTCTCTTTCCAGACTTTGGCAGGTTGTGGTTTTGGGTAGGCCTTCAATCCCTGCAATTTCGGAGGGTGATTTATGTGGAGTGCGGGATATGGCCCGTGCTTTCATTGGACCCGCCCCTTGACAGGCGACACGTTCCGACATACTTTCCCTGCCACTTGCTGACTGGAGCGATCCACGCCAGCCGGCCGCTACCTTGAAAAAGGGTGCGGTTGGGGTAATCCCGAGGGACCCCCGTTAAAAAAAGCGCAGGCGCCAGAGATGGGCCTGCGTTTTGCGTTTTGGCACTTTATACCGCCGCGCAATACTCGCCCCAATCCGCCATCAATTCCCGCCGCTTTTGGAACAGGTCGCCGCGCCTATAAGCCGCCTCGACCGCGTTCCCGATCGAATGCGCCAAGGCCATCTCGACGACGTGATTCGGAGAGTGCGTCGTCTCCGCGGCTCAATCCCTGAAGGTTGAGCCTGCCGAAAGCCCGTAGCCGAGATCACACGCCGAGCGGCCCCGTGGTTCCCGTTCCCTTTCGGCGAGCTTCCGCCTCGCGTTCGGTCAGGACCGCGTGCCAGATTTCGTAAGTCTCGCGCACCATCGCGTCGACGGTGTCGAAATCGAAAAGCTTAACTCCCGTCGCTGTATGCAGGTTGGGGGTCCGCACGACGCTCTCCCCTTTCCCGTGCGTGCCAAACTGGATGATTGCCAGTTCCACCTCTGAGAAGTCGGGATCAGCAGCACGGATGCGCTCGTGCATAACTGAAAACGCGAACCGTCGCCCCTCTCTTGTGAGTTTCTTACCCCGCCGAGGGTCAATGAAAGGGATGGTAGGTCGGCCGTCCACCGAGATAACTGCCGGAACCCAATATGACACCTTTCCAGAAAGCCCCACAGCCAGCGAGAAAAATTCGTGTCGCCGCCCGGCGATGGAATGATCGTCAGCGAAGTTATACAGGGCGTGGGCGACAGTCAGATTGGCGATCTTTTCCGCATCAGTCCGAGCCCGCTTAGATATCTCTTCGGCGATCTGCGCCCAGGGCGCGCGCGGCACAATACCGAGTGGCCCGGCGTCTACGTTCAGAATTTCGAGCTGTGACCGTCGCGTTGGTTGATATGAGTAGGGCGGATACCCCAGTTTCATCAGCTTGAGTTCGTGCCATTTTTGATCGGTCGGCAACGGCGCGATGCGTGCCAAGTCCAAATCAGGTAAAGGGCGTGTCTTCAACCGGCTCTCCTGCCACTGGTTCAGCGCCAACGCTGATCTTGTGGAATTTGAAACGTTCCCTAATCACATCATCGCCGATCCTGAGCCCTAGCGCCATATGTGTTCGCGCTTGGTTCACAACAAATTCCCATGGCGCCCCTTTGGCGTGAGATATCTCGACGAGGCGACCGGGCGTCAACCGACCGTATGAGAGCATCACGGACCGGATCAGATGCGAAACTGCGCTACTTTGAGGGGAGGGGAGCATCGATTCTTGCCCCGTAAGAGGCTCTCGGCGGGCAGCCCGAAACAAGATCGGCGCATCACCAGCCGCCTTGAACGCTTGATAAGCCGCCGGATGAACCGGCCCATATTGCCACGCCTCGAAATACCCGGTCACCAAAGGCTGTTTCGTCTCGACCAGATGACGGGCATGGGCAAAATACAGCAATTTCTGAAGGGCGAGATTGCTCACAGCGATGCCGTCCAAGGCCGCCATGTCGAGCATGAGGTTGCAAACCGCGCGTGCGTCATAAGGCCCGTCAGAAGACATGGCTCGTTCTAACGCATTTACCGGAGGCCCACCATTCAGGCAAAATGCGCGGGTGCCGCGGACGCTTTGGCTTCGCAGATCGGCGATCGGGCGGAGCAGGGCGCACGTGTTTTCTTATCACCATCGTCGTCATCACGTTTCCGCGACAGACATGCTCCCAAGCTACCAATCCAATCAACGAGTCGCTAAGGTAAAGGTTCGTCATCAGGAAAAACAGAATCCCCCGGCCGAACACCCCTATTTGCAATTAGCATCCGGTATGCAATCGTGTGACACGTTGTTATAAATCTTGTCTTGGGGTGGTTTATATCAGAAGCTGCTGCTCGCTGACTTTCTGGAAGCTTGCTCAAGTAAGCCTGCGGAACGTAGGTCTGTGGCGTATCCGGCATTTTTAGTTGATCGCAAACCGCGGAAACTTCGGGGGTCTCGAAGGATATTGAAGTCCAAGAATGGGCGAACACATTTCTGAGAAATTTAATTTGGTCAAAATCGAACCGTGTTTGCGGGCCAATTAGCTTCAGGGCATAGGCCATGACGATCTTTGACGAAAAACTGTTTAACGCACCTCCGAATCCGAAAACATTTTTGCGATCATCTGGACTTAAATCGTTACGCAGCATACATGCTAGTAAGCGCTCAAGTCCTACCTCCAAAAAAGAAGACCACATTATGGCTGCGGCTCGATCGCTGCTTGAAAGGTACAACTCGTTTTCAATATTTTCTATCTGTTGTGGGGTTGGCTCACTACGAATGAGCTGATGTAGTTTCTCAATATATTTTGGAGTTTTTGGCACGTATACGCTCCTCCGTTATATTGCCGGTTGGCCATTAATACTCAATAGTGGATACACAAAACTCAGACCAATCATTCATGAGCGGCTTGCGCTTCGCGAAGTGATCGCTTCGCTGATAGGCCCGTTCGACTTTCGAGCCCGAATAGTGTGCGAGCGCCGCCTCTTTCACGTCGTGAGTGTAGTGCGTCGTTTCTTCGGCCCATGTCCTGAAGGATGACCTGAAGCCGTGGGCCGTGACGTTTTGCCGCCGCATGCGCCGCAAGAGTTGCAACAAGGACATGTTTGACAGCGGCGCGCCGTGTCTCGCGCCGGGGAAAACCCAATCGTCGCCTTCGCGCCGAAAGCGCGTGGCGGCTTCAAACGCCGCGATGGCGGCCGTGGAGAGGGGAACCCGATGCGCTTTGGCGGTTTTCATGCGGCGAAGGGGAATCGTCCAAACACCTTTCTCTAAATCGACCTCGTCCCATTTCGCGTTCAACACCTCGCTTGTTCGGCAAGCTGTCAAGATCAAAACGTGCAGCGCTATCGACGATAGATCGTCACGCGCAGCCAATTCCGCGACGAACGCAGGCACTTCCGCATAAGGCATTGCGGCGTGATGTGTGACCGTCGCCGCCTCTTCGAGCTTTGGAATGAGAAAGCGCAATGGGCCGTCTAGCTTCGCGGGGTTGTCTCCCGAGCGCCACCCTTTCGCGGTCGAATAATCTAGAACCGCCTCTATGAAGCGGCGCAGCCGGCGCGCCGTCTCGGGTTTGCCGGCTTCCTCGCGCTTGGCCCATATTGGCTTTAGCGCCGCCTCGACGCGCGCCAGTGTGACGAGCGACACAGGCAAATCGCCGAAGTGGGGATAGGCGTATGTCGCTAGCGTGTATTTCCAGATCGACGGGGTTTTGGCCGAGCGCCAGCCACCCTGCATGGTTTCAATGCATGATTCGGCGGCCTCCCTGAAGGTGACGCCTTGCGCCTTTCGGGCGGCGCCGGCTGCGCGTCTTTCCTCCAATGGGTCGAGACTGTCGGCGCGCTGCTTGCGGCATTCGGCCGCCTTCTCCCGCGCCGCGGCGAGCGTCACGGCGTGGCAGGCTCCAAGCCCCATTGTGCGAACCTTGCCGGCCGTCTTGAAGCGGAAAATCCATGAACGCGAGCCCGAAGGCGTCACCTGAAGAAACAATCCGCCACCGTCGCCAAGCAGGCCAGGGCCGTGAAAGGCCTTGGCCTTGCGGTCTGTGAGCTTATTCAGCGCCACGGCTTAATCTCGCGAATCCAAACCTTACCGCCGATGTTACCTATGGTGTGAGATTAGGCAATATGGGGCGATAGCCCGTGAGCGCGTTTGCGCCCGCAATGCCAGAGAATTCCGATGTTTTTGATTGTTGCTGATAGGGCCTGATAGCTCTAAGTGGTGCCGGTTGCAGGATTCGAACCCGCGACCTACTGATTACAAATCGCAAAATCCGTTGTCACAGCGACTATCAAGCGCACTCGACCAATCAACAAAAATTCCAGCAGTCCCTTGCGATACAGCCAGAAACGGCTATCGTGTGATCACCGGGCGTAACAACTACTATCGCTCAATTTTGTTGTCCGACCGTTGTCCAGCGATCGGGGCAAACGATCAGACGACAAATCGTCAGAGGGTCGGGGGATGGCCGCCAAGAAAGACTTCACGGACAGGTTTTTGCGGTCGATCAAGCCCGCCGAACCGGGGAAGCGCGTCATTTACATGGACGCCGTCGTGCCGCAGTTCGGCCTTCGCGTCGGAGACAAATCGACGAAGGATAATATCGGCGCCTTTGTCTTGGTCGCGCGCTGGCCAGGCGGCAGCAAGAACCCAGCGCCCCGTCGTATTGGCGACTACCCCATCACGTCGCTCGCGGAGGCCAGAGAAATCGCCCGAGAATGGCGTGAAGATATCAGGCAGGGAATCGACCCCAAGGTGAAAGAGGAGCAGCGGCGCTGCGAGGAGGAGCTTCGGCGGAAGGAAGAAGCTAACGCCCAAGCCAATACGTTCAGCGCCGTCTTCGAAGATTATCGAGCGGAGTGTCTATCCCGCATTAAGACCGGCGAGGCGGCCACGGGCGATATCAAACGGCACGT
Source organism: Methylocystis rosea (assembly GCF_003855495.1). Classification (NCBI taxonomy): domain Bacteria; kingdom Pseudomonadati; phylum Pseudomonadota; class Alphaproteobacteria; order Hyphomicrobiales; family Methylocystaceae; genus Methylocystis; species Methylocystis rosea. Next base: position 1,264,397 of record NZ_CP034086.1, read on the forward strand.
CATCCCAAAATGGGGCCCGCGGCCAATCGCTGAAATTCGGCGTGCAGACGTCAAAGCGCTGATACGGGAAATCGACAAGGTGGCCCCGAGAACGTCGAGTTTGATTCTGTCCTATTTGAAGACATTTTTCTCTTGGGCGACAGACGAAGAGCGAATCGATGCGAACCCGGCGGCGGGCATCAAACCGCTGTCGAGCGCGGTGAAGCGCGACCGAGTATTGTCCGACGCGGAGATCAGAGCCTTCTGGATCGCCTGCGGCGACCTCGGCGCCTTCGGTCGGGCCTTCCGCTTCCTGCTGGCGACAGGTCAACGCCTGTCAGAAGTGGGCGATATGCCGTGGCGAGAGGTCGACGTCGAAGCCCGTCGCTGGACAATCCCTCGCGAACGGGCAAAGGCTGATCGCGCGCACGAAGTGCCTCTCAGCGACCTTGCGCTGGCCACTTTGGGGGAATGTCCGCGGCTCGGTCCGTTTCCGTTCACGACGCGCGGCGATATCCCCATCGCAGGCTGGAGCAAGTCGAAGGTTGCGCTCGACAGAGCGATGCTCGCGCAGTTGCAAAAGGATGCTGACGAGAAAGGCGAGACGGCACCTGTCACCTTGCCGGATTGGCGTTTGCACGATCTTCGCCGGACGTGCGCGACGAATCTTGCGCGCCTCGGCGTCGACCGCATCGTCATCAGTAAACTGCTCAATCATTCAGAAGGCGGCGTCACTCAAATTTACGACCGCCATGCACGCGACGCTGAAAAGCGCCGCGCGCTCGATATGTGGGGGCAGCGCCTACAGGCGATCGTCGATGACATGCCCGCGAGCAACGTCATTCCTTTGTCGGCGGGGCGGCGGTGATGGCGATGGTCGACGACGCGAAGATCAGAAGCGCGACGCCGGCGGCCGTCGTCGAAATGGCTCGCGTCCTACCGATCGGCAGGGATGTCGCCGAGCGTCTCTTGAGCGACGACAGGATTGTCGGCGTTTGGCGAGAACTCGGAAGGCGTGAACCCTTGCCGCTGGCGGTCAACGATCGATATCTCTTAAATCATTGGGATATCGACGACCGCCACGTTTCCCCCCAGGACCGGGCATGCGCTGCGCTTTTCGCTTTTGTCGTAATCGAATTCGCGCAGAAGAGGACAATAATTACGAGCGCGCACGCCCAGGCGTCGGTCGCGATGTGGGGCGACGTCGTGAAGTGCTGCCGCTCCGTTCCGGAGCACGACACCGCCAACAATGCCGATTTGGCCCGCTCGCTGGCGGTGGTTGCTAAGTATTTCGAGGATCGCGCGAGCGTATTTGATCCGAAGAGCCCCTACTTTTTGTCGCGCAGCGCTCGAGAAAGGAGCGACGATGAGACGCGCGCGCGGGTGCGCGCATTGGGACGTATGATGCACAAAATTTACGGTTCTTTCCTATATGGAACCCTCGCAACGATGGCGACTGTGGCCCTTGGGCTCGAAGACGAAATCGCTCGCAAGAGTGCCGAGAATTGGTGCTCCGACCTGCTCGCGGGCGAAGATCATTCCGCAGCGGCGCGATAGCCTTCCGGCACTTCATCTATTGGCTGCGCTTTTACTTTGAATTCTCGGGAGGGAGGCTCGCCGGTAATATCGTTTCGCAAGTGCGTTAAACGATACTCAGCCGCAAGCTTTTTCTGCGAGAACGACGACGCCTTGGTCTGACGCAAAAAGCCGGCGTTGATCAGCTCCAGAATCGCTCGCGCCGCAACCGAATGGTGCACTCCAATCCGCTTTCCGAGTTCGCGCGACGAAACTGCTATTTTTCCGTTGTTCGTGCCGTTGTGCATCAACCCGATCGTGATCCACGCCTTGGCGGCGATCCCGGAAAGGTCGCGCCACGCGGGCGTTTGTTCCAAATATTCGTAAACGCGAACGTGCCGTGCGTCGCCTTTCGACCGTCCCTTTCGATCATGTCTCGCCATTCGCGCGCCTCCCCTTGGCGAAGGCGATTGCACGCGAGCGTATCCAATTCCGGGTTTTCAGAGATGGCGCGGTCGGCCCGGCGCTACGCGTCCATGCATCGTTCGGCCAATGGCCGAACTTTTCCCGAAACTTGTGCGACGCCCAACCATCCGAATAGCCGCGCTCCGCGGCGATGAAGCGAAGCTCTCCGAAAAATTCCCGCTTTTCGCTGGCGGTCGGCGCCCACTTCTCCGCGCGCGTCCCCGAGCCGAGTTCGACGAGTTCGCCGTCAACGGCGTCGACTTCGCATTTGGCTTCGCGAACGGCTCCGCATGCCTCACAAACAGCGGCTTTCCGCGGCATGACCGCCGAGCAACCATCGCAGATACGCGGCAGCGGCGCCTTACGTTCGCGATCATCTTCGCCGGCCTTCTTTGGCTTGCCATCGTCGAGATGCTCGTGATGGATGTCGGTGACGAGCCCGAGGCGAAGATGGTTGCCGGCATGATCCAAGACGATCAATTTATCTTTTCCGGAAGCCGTCCGAAGGCCGCGGCCGATCGTCTGAACGAAAAGCATTTCGCTCTTGGTCGGCTTGGCGTCGACAATGCAGCGGACGTCCAAATCGACGCCGGTCGTCAGCGTGGCGCAGTTGGTGATGATCTTCGTCACGCCGGCGCGGAAGCGGCGAAAGATGCGCTCGCGCTCTTCGACAGGCGTATATGCGTCGACAAATTCGGCCGCCACGCCAGCCTCTAGAAAACGCTGTTGCAAATGCTCGGCATGGGCGCGGTCAACGCCGTAGCAGAGCGTCGGGCGTTTCTCGCCACGCGCAAGCCATGTGGCGACAACATCGCCCACGAGCGTCGATTTGTTGCAGGCATCAGACAGCTCGCCTTGATGAAACTCGCCGGCGATCGTCGCCACGTCCGAAAGGTCCGGCTCGCTCGGCGCGAAGACGATGAACGGCGACAAATAGCCCGCTTCGATTAGCTCGGCGGTGCGCGCAGCGATGATCAAGTCATCGTAATATTTCCCGAGTCCGCGCGCCCACGGCGTAGCCGAAAGGCCGATGAAAGGAACATTCGCCCATTCCGGGTCAGTCATCCATTCGTTGACGCTTGCGAACATGCGGTGCGCTTCGTCGATGATGACCAGCGCGGCCTCCGGCTTTTCGCGCCGCGCGAGACTCTGGACGGAGCACACCTGGACGGGCTGGCTCGGGTCAGTCAGCACGTGATCAGCCTGGACAACGCCAATGCAGCCGAGTCCCTCACCACAGAAGGCGGAAACAGTCTGCTCCACCAAGCTGAGCGCCGGCACCGCGAAGATGACGCGATGGTCCCTTTCCAACGCGCGCGCGATGATGTGTGCGGCCGTTAAAGTCTTGCCGAATCCAGTCGGGGCCTGAAGCAGCGGGCGCTTGTGGCCGGCGCGCAGCGATGCGCGCAGGGCTTCGAGCGCGCGGGCTTGGTGCGGACGAAGACGGCGCAGATTGCCGGTCGGCGCGAGAAGCGAGTTAATAGCGCCTCCTTGCTCTGCGCGCGATCATCGGGCCGAATCGGCGATAAGCGCGCCGCCGGAGTTTCCGCGTGACGTAACGCGTCCCATTTGGTAGAGCGATGATCGAGCCGCCGGCCAAGGTGCTCGATTTTCAGAGGGCCGCCCGATGCGTCACGCTGCGGAGCGGCCCTCGCGCTTTTTGGGGCGGCCATTCACGCCACCTCGCCCGCCTTGACGGCGACCGCCTTGCGGCCTGTCGGGCGTGTCGCCAACCACTCGAGAACTTCATCCTCGCGCCATGCGCGCGCGTTCGGCGTGACCAAGAATCCTTCTGGGAAGTTTTGGTTGTCGATCGCACGCTTAAGGGACATGCGGTTGGTGAAGACGCCCATTGCGACCAAATCGACAAAACGTAGCAGCTTCATTCCTTCACTCCGCGAGTTGCACTGCGATGCTCGTGACGTAACGGAACTTGGGGCTGCCCGTAATTTCCCAACTACGTGTCCCCGTTATTGGGATACCCGGCGCGTTGACCATTTCAGTCGCACCTCCGCGACTATCGGCCAGATTCCATAGTCGCTCCTGCGCGACGCATAGGCGCTCCTGCGCGACTATGTTGTCGCTCCTGCGCGACTGTGCCTTGCTAACAGTCGCTCCTGCGCGACTGTAATGGCCAAAATTGGTGTCAGCTCAGTCGCTCCTGCGCGACACACCTAGTTTGCCAGGTGGGTGCGCAAGCAGCTGTGAGACGATTAGAGAGGGGGCCGCCCAGTCTCCCGACCGACGTTCGCTCCGCGAAAGAGACAGGGCCTGTCCGCCCCAGCCGCTCGACGACGAACGATGTTGCCCCAAGAGGCGAAACCGCGCGCGAAGCGTGTCGAACCCGCGCGTCGAAAAAATCCTCGCCGCTTCGACAATGACCGGCCAGCGGAGCGCTACCACCGGGGCAGCGCCTCAAACTCCTCCATGCCGGTTACACACGACAAAGGACACTCAGGGGCAGGGAGGGGGCCGCGCGCGCGGCCTACCGCGCGCAGCGGCGGGGCGAGAACAATCCCCCTGCGACAGAAAACCAAGACGGCCAAGACGAGCCCGAGCTGTAAGCGCCAATTCCGAGAAGGGCGTCAGATGCAGAGCCAGGCGGGCAGGCCAACGGACGCGATCGCAGCGACGCAGCGCCCCCCTCAACTTCAGGGTCGTTAAAACAACACACTGCCAACCCACCCCGAAGTAACCGACAAGGGCCAAGGACGCGCGCGCAGCGCGCGCGGCCCACCCCCGCAGCGGCTGCGCCGGCGACAAACTCCGAATCCACAAAACAGGGATCAGCCATCACGCGGATCATGAGCTCCCTCGCAACCCGAGCCGACGAAAAATTGATCGATGATGGGAGAGAAGGGCCGCACGGTCTTCCCCACCGCATCGCGATTTTGGGCGCGCCGGCGCGACACGTTCGCTGCATGGAATCGAGGAGAGCATGCGATCAGAGATCAGATGATCACGGTCCTTGTTCGTTTAGATATACGCAAATGATATCAATTGTTATGCTCTGTTAGAATTGCGGAGTTCGGTTGGGCGTGGCAGCATTAGGACAACGCGAGGACAACATTCGCCGGATTTCGTTGGCGATTTAATCGGACAGTGGGTCATCCGTCGGCAAAGTGTTGCCGATGTAACGACGCAAGGAAAATCACGTGACGGCGGCAGCGGCAAAGTCTGAGCGGAACATGAAGAAAGCCCGTGCGGTCGTCACGAATGACCCGCGCCGTCTGGCGGGTATTGCGATGCACAGCGCGCACGGCCGCCGATTTCGCGATATCGCGGAAGAGGTGATGAAGGAGTTTGGCCCCGACGCGCCGACGACGAAAGTGCGGGAGCTATCGACGCTCCGGATGACGCTGGAAGGAATGCAGTCGGCGGCGATCGCGGGCGACCCGAACGCGGCAGATACGATTGTTCGACTGTCCCACTCGATTGCGAGGCTCGAGAGTTCTCTTCGCCGTCGGCGCGCGGCGCAAGTCGCGATGACGCCTCCCGCCAATTCTCTCGCGAACATCATCGCCCGGCATCGGCGAGAGGCAGATGAAGCCGCGCGCCGGGCCGCCGCAGCCACCCCCGCACCGCCCGCCGGCGACGGCGGCAACGAGGGTCCGGCCTGATGATTGCGACGCTCGCCCCTGCCGATCGCGCGCAGCTGGGTCGCCTTGGCGAAGCGCTACATCGCGCCGCCGCGCTCGGCGATCGGCGATGGGCGGCGTTTCCGATCGTGCGGTCGTGCGTCGCTGAAGCGATGTCGACGTTGCGCCCCCATTGCGACGCCGCGGACGTGGAAGAGGTCGCGCACCGCCTTGTCGGCGTCGTTGATTACCGCTCGGGCTACGACAGCATGTTTGAACTCGCCCTAACCGAGGTCTGCGCTCACGGGCTCGCTTGGTCTTGGGAGCGGTGCTGATGAGGCCGCTCGTCACCATGCGGCGCGCGCTCGCCGATCCCGCGCTGTTCGGTTCGATCTTGCCCGGCGAAAGTTGGGCGGCTTGGCGCGTGTTGCTGATCGCCGCGCTGGGCGAGCCGCTTACCGACGAGGAGCGGGTAATCTTCGCAACGCTGACAGGGCGCGAACGCGAGCCACTGGAGCGCGTGGAAGAGTTCTGGGCGATCATCGGCCGTCGAGGCGGCAAGACGCGCGCTGTGGCCGTGCTGGGCGCTTATCTGGCGGCCCTCGTCGACTACTCGGACGTGCTCGCGCCAGGCGAGAGAGCGGCGCTGCCCATCATGTCGGCGTCGACTTGGCAAGCAAGCCGGGCGAAACAGTTCTTGAGCGGCATATTTTCAAGCGTTCCGGCGTTTGCGCAGCTCGTCGAAAGCGAAACCGCAGACACGATCAGCCTATCCACACGCGTTGACCTTGAAATTCGCCCGGCCAGCTTCCGGACGTCGCGTGGTGGCACTTTCTGCGCCGCGGTCGCGGACGAGGTCGCATTCTGGCGTTCAGACAGTTCGGCAAATCCTGACACCGAGATCATGAACGCGTTGCGCCCGGCGCTCGCCACGACGGGCGGCATGCTCGCTGCGATTAGCTCGCCATATGCAAGGCGGGGCGAGCTTTACAATACGTGGAAGCGCGACTACGGCGCCAACGGCGATCAGGCCATACTTGTCGCGAAGGCGGCGTCGCGTGTCATGAATCCCTCGCTCAGCGAGAAAGTTGTCCAGCGCGCTTACGAACGAGATCCTGCAAGCGCCGCCGCCGAATATGGCGCTGAATTTCGCACGGACGTCGAATCCTTCATCAGCCGCGAAGTCGTCGAAGCGGCCGTCATTCCGGATCGCCACGAATTGCCGCGCATCGCGGGCGTTCGCTACGTCGGCTTTTGTGATCCGAGCGGCGGCAGCGCCGACGATATGACGCTTGGGATCGCGCATCGCGAGGGCGAGCGAGTTGTTCTCGATTGTGTGCGCGCGGTGAAGCCGCCCTTCAGTCCCGACGCTGTGGTCAATGAATTTGCCGCTACTCTCAAAGGCTACGGCATCCGCGAAGTCACCGGCGACAGATATGGCGGAGAGTGGCCGCGCGAGCGCTTCAGGGCGGCCGGGATCACCTATCGTCCAAGCGAGAAGAGCAAGAGCGATCTTTATCGCGAAGCGCTGCCGCTCTTGAATGCTGGGCGTGTCGAGCTTCTCGACCTCCCGAAATTGATCTCGCAGCTTTGCGCGCTCGAACGCCGGACGGCTCGTGGCGGTAAGGATTCGATCGATCATCCGCCTGGTCCCGCCAACCATGATGATTACGCGAATGTAGTTTGCGGCGTGTTGGTCGAAGCGCTTGGCGGGAAGCAGCTGATGGAATTTTCGGAGTCGATGATCAGACGCTTGGAAATGGGGCTGATTTGAAACTTGAGGAGCAAAAAATGTTTCGACCCATGCCGTCGCCGAAAGGCAGCAATCACGAAGGTCTATACGTCCCCGCAAAATTCGTTCGTTCACCTGTCGTCGCTGCTTACGACTCCGTGACGGGCCTCGCGCCTCGCAAGCTCCTAGCGCCCGCCAGCGCGCCGAAAAAGCCGCGCGTCGACGGTCCGTCGCGCCAGGAGAATTTGCAGGCGTTGCTCGATTTCTTGTCGGCCAATCTGCCTGCCGATCTCTACGGCCAGGTCGAAGAACACCTGATGAGTTCAGTCTACGGATCCCAAGAGCGGGACACGGCCTATGCGCCCGCCGCCGATCGCCGCCCCAAGATCGCCGGGGACGCCGCGGGCGCTTCAGACTTCGCGTCGCGCTTTCCGTCGTCGCGTCGCATCGGTTTTGCGTAACAGGAGAACCAACGATGCTGATCGACGAAGTTAAACCCGACGCCCTTGGCGAACGCGCTGCCGCGCGAGAGCAGCTCGCCGACGCGATCGCTGGCGTCGACAGCGCGCGGGAACGCCTCGCCGAGGCGAAGCGCGCGGCTGATCTTGCGACCGATCGCGCCATCGAATTACGGCGGAAGGTCGACGCGCTAACGGAGCGGGCGTCATCTGCGAAGGCTAATGCCTCCGGCGATAGCGTCATTGGCGCGCTACTGCGCGGTGAGTGCCTCGGGTCGCGCAGCTCGCCGGCCGAAGAGGCTCGAACTGAGATTGCGGCGTTGGAACGCGAATTGGATGCTGTTCGCCAAGCCCGTCAAACCGCACAAGACGAGATCGAGAATCGCAAGAGCGCGATCGGCCTCGGCGAAATGCGGGTCAGGCGCATGATCGGCGGCGTTCTGCGCTCTTCCGGCGCGACTGAGCGTTTGCTTACCGGCTTGATTGATCTCGAACGCGAGGTCATTCGGCGACGTCTGGGCCTCGCCTTCCTGCTCAGGAATGACGGCGTCGCCGTCGCCCTGCGCTCCGAAGTGGAGCGACTTCTGGACGGCCACGCGTTTCCGACACGCTCCGCGACTCTTGACCACTGGGCCAACAACCCGGCGAGCAAGGATTGGGCAGCCGCGCTGGCGACGCTTGAACGCGACGCCGACGCGCGGTTGCCGGACTGATCAGATTACCGCCGGTGCGGCTTCCGCCGGCGGCAATGGCCCAGCGGGGTGTGGCCTGTAACTCCCGCCGGTCACGGTTCTGGTTCCTCTGCTCGTGACCACAGGCTGGCCTGGGGCGGCTGGCCACCTTCGGCGCTCCGGCTCTTGCGGCCGGGGCGCCGATCCTCTTTCGAAAGGAGAACATCATGGCCAAACGAAAAATTAGTTCTGACAACTTCGTCGCCGGGCTTGCCGCGGCGCTGGGGGTCGGCGCTGGGAGCGTTGCGCGAGAGGCGGTCGGACGTAACCTGAGCGCCGACAGCGAAGATGGAATTGCGGAAGTTGTCGAGTGGGCGACGAGAAATCTCGACGCCGCACAGTTGAGACGCCTGGGCGAGGAACTCGTCTCGGCCGCCGACGCTGGCGACAATGGGCGACAGGCGCAAGACAGCGCCTGGGGACGCAAGCCCGCTGATCCATTCGAGCGCCGCTTTCCCGGGTCGCGGCGCATCGGTCGCCCGTTGTGAAAGAGCCGCCGCCCGCCAAGGGCGGCGGTCGCGGACCGCCCTCGCCGGGATGCAGATAAGGTCCATTCAGCTGACGGGCTTTTGCCCCTGTCCGAGCGCCCCGACCGTGGATGTAACGGCGGGGCGTTTTTCTCTTGCTCGCGCGCCTTCGACAAAAAGTTCCGGTGTGCGACACGCTCCGAGCAGCGGACAGGGCCGGGTGGCAAACAGATTTATTGCAGCGATGGCTGCAAGCCGATAGCCGCATACGAGCGCCGCGACGGCTGGCACGCCGATCGTCGCGGCGCGCACGGCCGATAGAAGATTCCGTTCTGCATGCCGGCGCGCGCATCGGCTGGCGAAGCAGAAGAGGCACCGAGAAACGCGCCAAGGCCGAGACGACGGGTGAGAGGCACGGAACCAGTTGAGCCGCGGGCGCGATAGGCTGGTTCTCGGAATCTCAGCTTGATCCGTGGAGATGATCGGCATATCTTGATCCAAGATCAAGAAAGTTTTAATCTGTCTCGGTGAAGCTAGGAGGCAAGAATGCAGGCCAAGGTTGAGCGCGCATACCAGTTCGAGACAGATTGGATCCGCGAATATGCAAAGGCCTTTATGCATTGCGAGTCCGGCATCGAATACTCGTCGGATGCCTTTTGGCGAGAAAGGATCAGCCTAGTCGATATTCGCAACGTCTTCAGAAATGCGGACGTTACGTATGCAGATAAGCTGAATGGTCCGGGTGCGACCTGGATTGTCGAGGGAGACGATGGCGATGGGGGCTATATCGTTGCCGAGATTGTGGTGATCTCGGAGACGCTCACTGTGAAAGTCGTAAAAGCAATAAGAATCAATCGACGAGAGGAGAAATGAGATGATGCACGAACGTGTGAAGGGCGTTCCTGCGGTCGAGTGGCCCTACAATGCCGTGACGCTGGGAGCGCCATTCAAAGTCCTCCTTCACGACGGTGTAACCTTTGGTGTGGACAACTCGGGAGAGAAAACCGTTTGCATCAAGGATCCCTTCGCGCTGATCAATGCGGTTGTGCGAGCACGAGTTCTTCATCCGAGAAAGCTTTCAGGTGAAGAAATCAAGTTCGTTCGGAGGTCGATCGGAGCGAAATCAAGAAGTGTTGCTGAATTTCTCGACATGACTCCAGAGCACTTCTCGCGGTGTGAAAGTGGAGCCAAGGCATTCTCGGCAGCAAGCGAGAAACACTTTAGAATGGCTGCATACGTGTCGTCTTTTCTGGAGGATCCTAGCGCCTTCTTTTTACCTGCAGAATTGTTAAGGCAACCCAAGCCTTCAAAAGAGGCTAAGATTAGCGCGGCAGTAATTCATCGGTGGTTTCTTTCGTTGAAGATCGAGACAGTGTTCGATCCAAATGAGGAACTGCGGTTTGAATTCCATCGTGGTTCCACGGCTGACGAAAGCTCATGCGGGAATGACAATGGGGATTGGCGGGGTAACGACCGCATAGCTGCATAAACTTCATTGCCGGAACTGCAAAAGCGATACGCCCCGACCGTGGATGTAACGGCGGGGCGTTTCTTCTTTCCCAAGCTGCTGTCAGCTGCCGCCGTCAGCTCTCTTGCGATCGTCAGGCAACGCTAAGAACAAACCGACGACAGCGGACAACGCGCCGAAAAGAATATTCCTTGTGAAATAGTCGAAGTCGCTTTTGTCCCATTGTATCCAGTTGTGCAAATCCCCGATCGTTCCGACGATCACGAAATCTCTTGGCGGCACTTCACCGGTTCCGGGTGCGGGCCATTCCCTGTAGAGCAGCACGACAGAGGTCGTTGGCGCTGTCCATTCGCCGCGATCGTTCTGGGCCGAGGCAATCGCGGCGAAACGAGCAAAAACTTTCGGCTCTCTTCCTGTTGGAAGTTGAGCATTTGAATAGCTGGCGATCACTCTCATGAGGGCCGGCCACGCGTTATCGCCAGGTCTCACAGGCCGTCCAGCGTCTTTTGAGTAAGAACTGTCGAAGCGGGCCGCGACGTCGGCCAGCGCATTGTCTCCTCGCCATTCATTCCAAACGCCGAGGTATGTGAGAATGGCGAAAAGGACGGACACTGCGGAAATGCATACGCCCACCCATCGGGCAATCTGTTTATAGTTCATCGGCGTGAGCTCCACTTAACGCCGCAATCATGAACATGCTCGAAATTGTCCAGCAACCAGGACCAGAACATGAGGATTGAGCTACGGCGCCTTACTGGCGAGGTCGTCGAGAAGGCGAAGTGATCGTGGCCAAACCACAGGGATCGGCCTCATCAGCAAAGGAGAGACGCCGCACTGCCGCTCTGGCGGCCACTGAGCGCGCTATCAGCGCGGCGACCCTGGACCAGCTTGAGGCGATCGTTGAACGGCTCCTGAGCCTCGCCATAGCCGCCAGGATGGCCAAGCGCCCCCGAGAAGAGCAGGCGGCAAGGAGGGCGCTCGCGCTCGCCGAGCGCCGGCTGGCGGCCATGCGCAATAATTCGGGGGCGATTTCCGCTTTCGCGCAATGTCGCGACCCCGCGCCCTGACGATCGAGTGCTTCGGCGAGAGCGTCGAAGAGCGGCGACCCGCGCCGCCAACACGGCCGCCCGACCCTACAAAAAACGCCCCGCCGCTGCATCATCACGGTCGGGGCGTTCTTTCGCGTATGACGAGGCTTCGAGCCTCTAGGCTCGTTCGGCGATCCAACGTCGCATGGCATGCGCGCCGGCGGCGTAGGTTCGCGACTTTAGTCCGAGTTCTTCGATCTCGTCCACGATCCACCCGGGCAAAATGTCCGTGCAGTTCCACAACAACCCACATGCCTGTGACACGGAGATTTTTGTCTGAACGTAATTGATCTCGAACTCGACCATCGGCTCGGGTCCGCGTCCGTTCCACCTCATGAAGGCTTCGACAGCTTGTTCGAAGCAATCGCGATAATGGCCCGGCGCATGGCCGCTTTTGTATTTCGACATGGCTAACTCCTTCGAGGGTTTCGAATTGAAGGAGCCGGGCGACGCCCCGATCACGCTCGCGTCACCCTGGCCCGAAGGGCCTTGCCTTACCGCGCTACGCCGCCGAAGCGGCGCCTCTCAAATCTGCGATCGGGTCGACCGAGAGGATTTCCGTCAAAATATATTTATCCCCCGACTGCCGTCAACGCCCTGGCGATCGTCTGCGCAACGGCCTTGGCGTCGGCGGCGGAGAGCCGGTTGACGAGCCCGCGCCGGCTCAAGACGTAGGCTAGGGCGACGCCGCCGGCGTCTTCCACAACGAACGATTCGGCGGCCTTCCGGGTACGCAGGGGCAGAGCAGAGGGCGGGGGCGTTTTATTTCTGCATCGACTCGGTCGCCTTTCGACGAAGAAAGCGCGCAAGTTGGCTGTCACGCCGCCGCTCAGAACCATATAAGCGGCGCCGAAGCTTACCCCAAACGTCGTTTCCGGTTGCCTCTGTATTCCAATTCGGTCAGCAGAACGACCACATCATTGGGTAGCGGCTCATGCACGACTCTATCTAGATTGACCCGCAGAAGCTCGCCGATCGCCTTTAGGATGGTGAACTGCAGTTGGGGCGCGAAATAGGTGAACTCCCCGCGGTCGCCCGAGTCTTCGCTTGGCATGACGCGTCCCTCCTGAAGAAAAGAAAAACAGCGTCAAAAATCAATTGTTCCTCGAAAAATATTGAAAAATAACGCGTTAGCAGGGACTAAAGTATTGGTGCTTTGGAATGGGAAGCCCAAGCCTCTCGCGCGTCGCAGCTCATTGATCAACGCGAAGCCGCCCGCCAGTGTCGTGCGCGCGCATCGACGTCGGCTTATTGCCGCCGTCTCTTCTCAGTGACTAGACCGAGATGGAAATTCAACCTTGAGAGTTGTTCCCGTCGGACCATTTAATCGCAGAGAGCCGCCAAGCTGGCGGGCAAATGCTTGCATGATGCTCATGCCCAACGACTGACGTTCGCCCGCCGAATCCCGCCTTATTCCTGGTCCGTCATCATGGATAAGCAAACGCAATCCGTCTGTCTGCTTTAGCAATTCGACTTTGAAGGTCGTGCCCGCTCCCTTCCGAAAAACGTGCTTAGCCGCGTTCATCGCAGCCTCATTGACGAGCAGGGAGATCGCCGTCATTTGGTCCAGCGAAAGATCGATGTCCGATGCGATGTCGACGCGGACAAGAACGGGCAAATCACGAAAAACTTCGTGGAGCACGTCCGTCATCAGTGGCGCCAAACCGTTTTCGTAAGCCGTCCGATCATAGAGACGGCGATGCAAATCGGACATCATTGCGATGCGGTCCTGGGCATTCGCAATGGCTTCAGCAGTGGCTTCGTCGGACAAATCGCGTCTGACACCCTGCAGCATGGCCACAACGACCTGCAGGTTGTTCGCGACGCGGTGCTGCAGTTCTTGGAAGAGGCTTTCCTGCGCTAGGTTGGCGAATTCGAGCCGCTTGATGAGGTCCGTCATCCCAGCCACCAGCACGACGAGAAAACCGCCGACCAGAAGAAAGCCAACGAGCGCGACGACCGTACTCGCGTCCTTAATCTCAAAGCTATATGCGGGGGGGTAAAACAAGTACCAGGCCGTCGCTGCTGAAAGCAGCAGTACGGCGAGGCCTCGCGTCCATCCGCAAAGCAGCGTCGCCGCGGCGATCGCGGGATAGAAGGTCAGAAATTTTATTGGATCGAGCCAGGGCGTAAGCACGATTCGAATCGCCAAACTCGCTCCAAAGAACGCGCCGGCGACAAGCCACGCCTGCGGACCCTGGAGCTTAGTCGAGAGCCTATGAACTTTGGCAACCCAAGCCACTTTTCTCTCCAACTCCCCAGCCGATCCTGGCCGGCACGATATTAACGTGGCGGGGAGAGCACAAGCATTTCGAGGTGGCAGGCCGCCAAGGCGGTCATCCGGCCAGCGGAAGCGCCTGAACAGCTTCCGCCGTCAGCGCCCGGGCGATCGCCTGCGCCACGGCCTTGGCGTCGACGCCGGAGAGGCGGTTGACGAGGCCGCGCTGACCCGGATCTTCCTCGAAATAGACATAGGCGAGGGCGACGCCGCCGGCATCCTCGACGGCGAAGGACTCTGCGCTTTTACGGATGCGTAGAGGCATGATGTAGGGCCGGCCTATCGTCGCTTGAGGTGGCATGGCTCTGCAGAATGCGACAAGAACTTTCTATGGCCGAAATCATTTTCCAGAGCAGATCGGAATTGACGTCGCGCTTGCCGTTGTGAACTACGTTATTCCTCAGGTCTATTGCTTCACGACATGTCTCCAGCAGTGCGGCAGGGAACTCGGCTTCGGAAAAAAGCAAAGGTATCACGATGCCGAAGGAGCCCCTGAAGCCAACTTTCTCACGCAAAGATTTGATGCTGGCCACCTCTAGGCCGGGCCTGAATCGCTCGAGCGCGCCAGCGTCAACTCGGCGAGTAAACTTTCCCAACGCCACCTCGAGCGCTGTCACCGCCTCAACCAAGGCATTTCGTCGGTTCCCCTGCCTGGCGAGGTGACGAGCGTTCGCCAATAGAGATCCGATAAGCGGAGGGCGGCTCTCTCCGATCACGAACTCACGAACCGCGGGCCAATCTTGAGCTGTTAGCATGTGCTCGACCGAGTGCACGGACGCCCTGAGGGTAATTACTTGGTCGGGGTTAAATCTTGTCGGGGTGCCATCGATCGTTGCTCGTCCGTCATTCCTGATAAAAAATTGTCCTGGGTTATCGATGTCAGGTTCGAACTCCTCGAGCCAGAATTGCCCTTTCACAGATCGCGCGTATACGAGCAAGCGATTGACGCGCTTCGTTACGATTCTCTGAAGATTATGGCCAAGTTGCTTGTATTCATCGGCAATCGCGCCGGCTTCCTTCGTTCCCTGCAGCATGTAATCAGCCAGCGGCTGAGATATTTCGACTGTCAATTCGACCATTACCCGGTGGGCCTGATTGTTCTGTGTTCGAAGAATTTCCTCTTCGGAGGGTTGGAAGGCCCACCGCGTGCTCTTCAGAGGAAACATTATTGCGAGTTGGACGCCCTCCTCGACCATCTCGATGGACTCTTCCGGCAATCTCATGGGTAGCCAGCGATGGAAGACGATCGGAGCCGCAAGTTCCAAGGTCAGATTTACAGCTAACGTTGGCATGGGGCTCCTTGTTGGCACTCGGCAATGGGCTGTGGGGCCCGAACCCCACTGACGAAATTTCTCTATTGTTGTCCCCAGCGTTGTCCACATGGCGTTTGGCTGGACGCAACTCGCGGGAAATTTCCAGTAACTGTTTGATTTTGTTGGTGCCGGTTAGAGGATTCGAACCCCTGACCTACTGATTACAAATCAGTTGCTCTACCAGCTGAGCTAAACCGGCCCGTGGCGTCATCCAGGCGCATCGCGCGACTTCTCTATGCGTCCAAGCCGGCGGAGAGGTCAATCCCGGGTTTTATCCAAGGCGGGTTGTCACAACGCTCAACGCGGCGGCGCAGGCATTGGACACATTGAGGCTCTTGATCGGGCCCGGAAGATCGAGCCGCGCGACGGCGTCGCAGCGTTCGCGCGTGAGGCGCCGCAATCCCTTGCCCTCGGCGCCGAGCGCGAGCACCAGCGGCTTGGACAGCGTTAGGGTCGAGAGCGACTCGGCGCCGTCCGAATCGAGCCCGACGCGGGCATAGCCGCGCTCGGCGAGGTCGTCGAGCGCGCGCGCCAGATTGACGACGGAGACGATCGTCACGAACTCCAGCGCGCCCGAGGCCGCTTTGGCGAGGACGCCGGAAAATTCCGGACTGTGCCGCTCCGTGACGATCACCGCGTCGACGTTATAGGCGCAGGCCGTGCGCAGGATCGCGCCGACATTATGCGGATCGGTGATCTGGTCGAGCGCCAGCACCACGCCGCTGACGTTGACGATGTCGGAAATATCCGCTTCCGGCAGCGGGCGCGCTTCGAGCAGCAAGCCCTGATGCACGGCATCTGCGCCGAGCCGCCGCTCGAGATCGCGCGAATCGACGAGGCGCGGCTCGAGTCCCGCCGCCTGCGCAAGCTCGTTGATGCGCGGGAGCGCGGTGTCGGTCGCGTAAAGCGTCAGCAGCTTGCGCTTGCGCGCCGTCAGCGCGGCGCGCACGGCGTGAGCGCCGTACAGCGTGACGAGGTCGGGCGAGGCGGCGCGGAATGGGCTGCGCGTCTCGGACCGTGCGACCGTCGTGCGGCGGCCCCGCTCATGCCCGCTGCGGTCCTTTGGCGGGGGCCGACGGGTCATCTCAGCACGGCCGTCTTGACCCACCATCCCGGATGCTGGGCGCGAATGACGCTGGCGGCGCGCACAGCCTCGCGCCGGGCCGAAAACAGCGCGAAGCATGTCGCGCCCGAGCCGGACATCCGCGCCAGCCTGCAGCCCCGAGCGCCGCGCAACATGGCGAGCGCGTCGACGATCACGGGCGCCTGCAGACAGGCGGCGTCTTCGAGGTCGTTGCGCCCCTTCGCCAGCGCCGCAAGGAGTTCGTCCGCGCCTGGTCGCGCCGCGATGTCGGCATGCGCGGCGCCTTCCCGCAACGCGCCGGGTCGCAGTCCCAGCGCCGCGAAGACCGGTCCGGTTGCGACCGGCGCCCCGGGGTTGATCAGCACGGCCGGCAGGAGCGGCAGGCGAATCGGTTCGCCGAGCGTTTCGCCGGCGCCGCGCATCATCCGCGCCCGCGGGTCGAGGCAGACCGGCACGTCCGAGCCAATGGCGCGCGCGACCGCGAGGATTCGCGGGTCGTCCGGCGCGAGATGATTCGCCTTGGCCAAAAGCCGCAGCGCCGCGGCGGCGTCCGACGAGCCGCCGCCAATGCCCGCCGCGACAGGCAGGCGCTTTTCAAGTCGAAATCGGCCGAGCCGCAGCCCCTTTATCTCTTCGGCGAGCCGCCGTGCGGCGCGCAGCACGAGATTGTCGTCGCCGGCGCCGGCGGCCGAGGAGGTGGGGCCCGAAATTTCGAGGGACAGCGCGTCGTCCGGCGTGAAGGACAATGTGTCCCCCGCGCCGGAAAAGGCCACGAGGCTTTCGAGCGCGTGGTAGCCGTCTTCCCGACGGCCGAGAACATGAAGCGTAAGATTGATCTTCGCGGGGGCGCGCGTCGTCAGCATCTGACCCCGGTCTCCGCAAGTGGGGGATTCGCGGAGCGTTGAATTGGAGCGGGCGAAGGGATTCGAACCCTCGACCCCAACCTTGGCAAGGTTGTGCTCTACCCCTGAGCTACACCCGCATCCGTCGCGCCGGCAAAGCAAGTCGCGCAGCCGTCGCGGGCGTCGTTATGCCGGAAACAAATTTGCTTTGCAACTGGCGCGACGCGCCTGCGTCGACGCTCCGGAAGGGACGGCTCCCGGAGCGTCGCGACGTCACTGGATCATGCGCGCCGTGTTGCCGGTTTCCACCGTGATATTCGCGCTGTCAGGCGAGATCCAATGCGGAACCCAGGTAAGAGCGACGATGACGAAAGCGGTGAAGCCTATCAGATACACGAGGATCTTGCCGACTTCGCCGTCGTGAACATTAACCGCCATTTGCCTCTCCCATTCTATGTTGTTCGGCTTTCGCCGGAAGGACAGGGACGGCGGCGGATGATGCAGCGATGAAAACCGCCGCCGTCCACCAGGACAGCTACAGGGGGACTGCCATGGCTGGGCGTAGTCTGCGAAAACGGTCCGCGGAAACAAGGACCACAGACAGTATTTCCGTTGGTCAAATACTTGGTATCATGAAACTTATACTTGCTGGATCCAGGCGTCGCGCGAGACGCTGGAAGCCCTGCCGTTCGGCTTACCCGCGTGCTATCGACTTTTCAGCCATCGCCATTCGTTCAAGCCGAAGGGGCCGCCATGTCCGAAGCTCTGAGCTATGAAGAGATCGTCGATCTGCTCGCGCTCGAGCCCAATGCGACGTGCGGCTTTGTCCGCATCACCTATACGAGCAAGCTGTCCTTGGGCGCGGACGCCTTGCCGGCGCCCTTCGCGCGCAGCGGGCCAGTGGGTTCAGCGCTCTATTTTTTGGTGACGCCGCACGCGCCGGTTCGGCTGCACCGGATTCGCAACGATCAGCTCTATCATTATTACCTCGGCGATCCGCTGGAGCTGTTCATGCTCCATGGCGACGGCTCAACCGAGCGCGTGGTGGTCGGACCGGATCTGCGCGCCGGCCAGAGGGTTCAGCTGCTAATTCCCGGCGACACTTTTCACACGGCGCGGCTTCTGGGCGGCGGACGCTGGTTTTTGGGCGCGAGCACCGAATGGCCAGGCGTCACGCCGCAGGACGTTGAGATCGGCGATCTCGATCTACTGGCGTCGAAATATCCTGGCGTAGCGGCCGAGATCCGCTCAATCGCGGCTTCGGTCAAAAGCGTTCCGATACCGGCAGGCCAGCCGCGCTAGGAGCTACTTGCATTCCTGCACGGCGCGCGCGAGCGCGTCCGACATTCCCTTGAGGGAATAGCTGTCGGTGGTGCTCGTCCCTTTAGACGAAGCGGCCTTCACGATGAGCTTGGCGCCGCCGCGCAGCGCGCCGACAAATTCTTTCTCCCGCGACTGATCCTTCACCCAGGCGTTCGTTCCCTTGGTGATCAGTTCGTAGCTGTCGCCGTCGATATCGGCGACGGCGGCGGATCCGTCTTTCGTCGCATAACCCAGATTGATCGCGACCTCATTGTGGATATTTTCCGCCGGCCGCGTCGAGATAAAGATGTAGGCGGTCGCGTCTTTGAGCTTCGCTTTCGGCGTCCGCTCCTTGGGCTGCCCGAGCGCATAGCAGGTTCGGTTGCGCCCGCTTTGGGCGGCGTAGGCGCCCCATTCTCCGAAGTTTCCGAGCTGTTCCGGCTTGTCCGAGCCTTTGTCCGCCGGCTTCTCGGCCTTCTCGGCTTTCTCGTTCTTGGCCGGCTTTCGCTTGTTGGCTTTGCCGCTTGCATCCTCGGCCGGAGCGTCTTCCGCGCCCGGCTTGGGCTTCGCTTCGGCAGCGTCAAAAGCGAAAGCGATCGCCAGTCCGATGGCGGCGACAGCGAGGAGAAGACGGGAGCGCGTGCGAGAATCTCTAAGCATAGGCTCAGATTTTACCGAGGACAGGGGGCGCGAACAAGAGCTTCAGCGCATTCTCGCTACGCCGCCGACCGGAGCCTAACCCTCTTTTCGAGCCGCCATCAGATAATTGACGTCCGTATCGTGACTTTTTCGCCAGCTCCTGGTCAGCGGCTGGAAGCTCATCCCGACACGATCAATCTCCCGCATGCCGCCCTGACGCACCCATGAGGAGAGTTCGTCCGGGCGGATGAATTTGTCATGGTTATGGGTGCCTTTCGGCACCCAGCCGAGCACATATTCGGCGGCGACGATGGCCAGCAGATAGCTTTTCGTCGTCCGGTCGATCGTCGCCAGAAAGAGGAGCCCGCCGGGCTTCAGCAGCCGCCCCAGCATGGCCACGAATTCCCGCGGCCCTTCCACATGCTCAATGACTTCGAGCGCCGCCACCGCGTCGAACTGCTCGCCGGCCGCGGCGAGGTCTTCGGCGGTGATATTGCGATAATCGATGTCCAGCCCGGACGTTTCGGCGTGCCGTTTCGCGATGGCGATGTTGTTGGTCGCGGGGTCGACCCCGGTCACCTGAGCGCCGAGCTGAGCCAGCGACTCGCTCAATATGCCGCCGCCGCAGCCGATATCCGCGATGCGCACGCCCTCCAGCGGTCGGTCGCCGGGCGCGTTCAATGCGCCGGCGTCATGTCGGATGAGCCGGCGCACGTGATCGCGGATATAGGCGACTCGGATGGGATTGATCTCGTGGAGAATCCCCATCTTGCCATTCTTGTCCCACCAGAGCTCGGCCAGGCGGTTGAAACGCGCGACGTCTTCGGGGTCGACGCTGGCGGAGTGGGGAGCGGACTGTTGGGGCAATAGAAACCTCGCGAAGATGCGGAGAAATATGTGCAAGCTCCTCATCCTGAGGAGCGCGCGAAGCCCGCGCCTCGAAGGACGAAAGCTTGCGCATGATTCCCTTGGCGGAGCGCTGCCGTTGACAGGTCCGCCGACGCGGACACATATAGCGCCGCTTCCCGCGAGACGCGAGCGCCTCGCCCATTTTCGGTCTCCATGTCACGCCTGGTTATGAAATTCGGCGGCACCTCGGTCGCCACTGTCGAACGCATCCACAATGTCGCGCGCCATGTGAAGCGCGAGGTGGATGCTGGGCGTGAGGTTGCTGTGGTGGTCTCGGCGATGGCCGGCAAGACCAATGAGCTTGTCGCCTGGTGCAAGGAGGCGGCGCCGCTTTGCGATCAGCGCGAATATGACGCCGTCGTCGCCTCGGGAGAACAGGTGACGGCCGGGCTTCTGGCGATGGCGCTGCAGAAGGCGGGGGTGCCCGCCCGCTCCTGGCTCGGCTGGCAGGCGCC
This sequence comes from Methylocystis rosea, assembly GCF_003855495.1. NCBI lineage: Bacteria > Pseudomonadati > Pseudomonadota > Alphaproteobacteria > Hyphomicrobiales > Methylocystaceae > Methylocystis > Methylocystis rosea. The sequence goes on from NZ_CP034086.1 coordinate 1,284,700, forward strand.
GATCTACACCAACTGCACGCATGGCGCGGCGCGGATCGAATCGATCGACGGCTCGGGCATCATCGAGGGCCTCAACCGCGGTGAAGTCGCCGTCATAGCCGGCTTTCAGGGCGTGCACCGAGAAACCGGGCGGATCACGACGCTCGGACGTGGCGGCTCGGACACAAGCGCCGTCGCCATCGCGGCGGCGATCAAGGCCAGCCGCTGCGACATCTATACGGACGTGGACGGCGTTTACACCACCGATCCGCGCGTCGTGCCGAAGGCGCGGCGCATGGACAAGATCGCTTTTGAAGAGATGCTGGAAATGGCTTCGCTTGGCGCGAAGGTCCTGCAGGTGCGTTCGGTCGAGGTCGCCATGGTGCACGGCGTGCCGACCTATGTGCGCTCGTCCTTCGACGATCCGGAAAATCCGGGGCAGGGGACGTTAATCTGCAACGAGGAGGACATTGTGGAAGCGCAAGTCGTCACAGGCATCGCGTTCTCGCGCGACGAAGCGCAGATCACGCTTCGCGGCGTCGCCGACAAGCCGGGCGTCGCGGCAGCGGTGTTCATGCCCTTGGCTGAGGCCGGAATCAACGTCGACATGATTGTGCAGGTCGTCTCCGAGGAGGGCATGACCGACATGACCTTCACCGTAGGAACCGCTGATTACGAGCGCGCCTTTGCGATCATCGAGAAGGTCAAGGATGCGATCGGCTTCGCGAGCATAACGGGCGAAAAAGACGTCGCGAAGATTTCCGCGATCGGCATTGGCATGCGCAGCCACGCCGGCGTGGCCGCTGAGGCGTTTCGCGCCCTGTCGCAGAAGGGCGTCAATATTCGCGCCATCACCACGTCCGAGATCAAGTTTTCGGTATTGATCGACGAGGCCTACACCGAACTCGCCGTTCGCACGCTGCACTCGCTCTACGGCCTCGACGCCGCTTAGGCGAGCAGTATCGCTACGCTTGAAAGCGAGCGTTGCCGCGACATCTACCGCTGCCACAATGGTTCGCGTGGAGGATGTCCAATGGAAGTTCTTACCAAGAGCGTCGTCGCCGAGACGAAGCTCGATCCGACGGTCGCCAAAGCGGCTCTCGGCCTTGTGCTCGGTTTTCTTCGCGACAAGGATACGACGGGCAATATGCAGGTAATGATCGCCAAGATGCCGCGCGCTCAAGAGGCGATTGATACAGCTCAGTACACCGGTGACGGCGGGGTCACGCAGGTCATCGAAGGCATGACAAGCTTTATTGGCCACGGCCGCGCAGATCTGAATATTCTCGCTGGTCAGCTCGAAAAGCTCGGGATCAGTGAAGCGCAGACCGATGCCTTGGTTCGCCAAGTGGTCAATCGCGCTGAAAATATTCTTGGGGCCGAGGGCGCCGAGAAGATCAAGAGCATTCTGCCCGCGTTGCGTGAGCGCAGCGACTTGCCGACGGATCTACGCCACTCGGCATAACAATTTGACTGACGCGCGCGCCGCGCGCGTCAGCCATCTGGCGGCGTTTAGCGCAATTAGAGCGCTTGATTTTCCTCCCTGTCGCGGCGACAGTCTGGCGGTTTTCGGTTTGCGAAGGGGAGGCCTGCAATGGATGAACTGGTGGCGCGCGTCTCGGCGGCTCTTGGCGTTGACGCAGAGGTCGCCAGGACGGCGGTGGGTCTTGTTCTGGGATTCCTTCAAAAGGAATCGCGTGACGGCGCCGTATCGGAGCTACTCGATAAGCTTCCCGGCGCCCCTGAGGCGATCCAGTCCGCTGAATCCGTAGGCGGCGGGGGCGGGCTTGGAGGTTTGATGGGCGGCATGGGCGGGCTGATGGGTCTTGCCGCCAAGCTGAATGGCGCAGGCGTCGATATGAGCCAGATTCCAAAACTGGGCCATGAGATTTTCGGCTACGCCGAAGAGCAAGTCGGGCCGGAAAAGCTGCGGGAGATCGTCGATTCGATCCCCGGCATCGCGCAGTTCGTTTGATCCCTATCGTCTAAGGCTTGCGATCGTCACCCCGCTCGCGCGCAGCGCCCCGAGAAGGACGCCGGCGTAGACGAGCGCGCCGACGAGCGCGAGCGCGGTGAGCGCGACGAGATTGGCGAGAGCGCCGAAATGCGCGCCGAGCGCCAAGGCGGATGAACGCCCGAAAATGGCGACAGCGGCGAGAAAGGCGCAGGCGACAAATGTCGCGCCGAGCGTCTTGACGAAAACGGCGTCGAATCGCATTCCTTCCTGGGCGAGCGCGAGTCCGACGAGCGCGGCGAGGTTGATCCACAATCCGACGGATGTCGCCGTCGCCAGCCCAACCGCCCCGAGCGGGCGAAACAGCACGATCTTCAACGCGACATTTGCGGCGAGCGCCGCCAGCGCGATGAGCATCGGCGTTCTTGTGTCGCCGCGCGCCTGAAAACTCGCGCGCGCCGAAGCGATCAGCACGAGCGCCATCAGACCGGCGCCATAGGCGGCGAGCACGTCCCCGGCGGCGTAGGCGTCGGCCGCTGAGAATTTGCCGCGCTGGAAGAGCCCGGCGACGATCAGTTCGGGAATCGTGTCGAAGGCGATAAAAAATGGCGCCGCCAGCGCGACGGTGAGCGCCATGGTTCGGCTCTGCGCGTGATGCGCGCCCGCCTCATCGCCCGCCGCGAGCCGGCGGCTCATTTCGGGCAGCAGCACCGTGCCGGCGGCGATGCCGATGACTCCGACGGGAAGCTGATACAGCCGCTCCGCATAAGAAATCGACGAGACGCCTCCATCGGGAAGCATCGATGAGAGAATTGTGTCGGCGAGCACGGCGATCTGCGGACTGGCCGAACCGATGATCGCCGGCCCCAGGCGAATGAAGAAATCCCGCACGCGCGCCCAATGCGGCTTGCGTAACCGCTGCAGGACGCCGATACGCCGCGCCTGCCACATCAACAGCCCGAGCTCCAGAACGCCTGAGATGGTGATGCCCCAACTCGCCGCATAGCCGGCGTTTGGAAAAAGGAAGGCGACGGCGAGCGCCGCCATCACGGAGAAATTCATCAGGTTGGGCGCGAATGCGGGAAGCGCGAAGCGGCCGCGCGCGTTCAGGGCGCCCATGTGCAAGACGAAGAGCGTGATGAAAAGCAGATAGGGGAAGGTGATGCGCGTCAGATTGACGGCCAGCTCGAATTTTTCCGGCCGGTCGTCGAGTCCCGGCGCGAGCAGCGAGACGAATTGGGGCGTCAGCGTCCAGACGATGGCGAGCAATATGATCTGCGAGGCAAGGAGCAGCGTGTACACTTCTCCGGCGAATTCCTCGGCCGCCGCGTCGCCCTTCTGCTCGATCGCCATCGAATAAGATGGAACGAAAGCCGCGTTGAACGCGCCTTCGCCAAAGATCGCGCGAAAGCTGTTAGGCAGCCGCTGGGCGATGAAGAAGGCGTCCGAGACAGCGCCGGCGCCCATGATCGCCGACTGCATGGCGAGCGACAGAAAGCCCGTCACGCGCGAGAGCAGGGTGAAGCCGCCAACCGAGAGCAGATTGCGAATCATCGCAATCGTCCTATCAGGATTCGGTTAAGCCTGCGCTCCCGTCAGTGCTGCGGGCAGTGCAGGGAGTATCCGCCGGCGATCGTGGCAAGCTCGTCGCCTTCGCCCCGCGACCAGCGAATGTTGGCGCTGCGTCGGCATTTGTCGGAAATGTCGGCTCGGCGCTCATATGTGGCGACATCCTGATCCGCATCGACCGTGAATCCGTCGTCGCGCAGTTCATCAATGAGATCGTCGACTTCCGTCGAACCCACGTGAAAGCGTTGGGCGAGCCGCGCCTGGAAGACCCGCTGATCGGCCTCGGTTTTCGATTCGGGGAGGCCGTCGAGCAGGGTCGGCAGGGCGGGGGCCGCCACGAAGCGCCACATGCGGACGCCGAAGGCGGCGAATAGCGCAATCAGGGCCGCGGCGATCAAGAGGTTTCTGCCGCGCAATGGCGAACGGCGCTCGGTGTTCATGGATTCACGCCTCGTCCCTTCGTGCCGTCGCAGCGCGTGACGCATCTGTGAAAGCCCGCTTTCAGTTTGTCGACGCCCTAGTCGCCCGCTTTGCTGTTGGTTACTTCGTTCTCGCCCAGCCTCTCGGCGACGAGATAGAGCGGCCTTCCCTTTACCTCATTGAAGATGCGGGCGACATACTCGCCGAGCACGCCAAGCGAAATCAGCTGAACGCCGGAGAAGAAGGCGATCGAGACCACCAGAGTGGGAAAACCCGGCGTGTCCACGCCAAAAACCATGGTGCGGGCCCAATAGTAGACGGCCATCGCGATCGCGAAGGCGGAAATCGCTAGGCCTACATAGGTCCACACCTTGAGCGGAATCGACGAAAAGGACATCAGCCCGTCGAGCGCAAATCGCGCAAGCCGAAAGAAATTAAATTTTGACGTTCCGCCAGCGCGGTCTTCGACGAAGAAGGGAACGCCGATCGATTTGAATCCGATCCAGGCGAAGAGGCCCTTATTGAAGCGCGCGCGCTCGCGCATCGACAGCAGCGCGTCGACCGCCCGCCGGTCGAGAAGGCGGAAGTCGCCGGCGCCTGGCGGCAGGCGCACATCGCCAAAGTCCTCCAGCAAACGGTAAAAAACATGCGTGAACGCCGCGCGCAGCTTGGGATCGGTCGCTCGGTCGATGCGCTCTCCGTAGACGTTCTTGTAGCCTTCCCGCCACTTCTCGATGAACAGCGGGATGACTTCCGGCGGGTGTTGCAGGTCGGCGTCCATGATGACGACCGCGCGTCCCAGCGTATCGTCAAGCCCGGCGACGATCGCCACCTCCTTGCCGAAGTTGCGGGAAAGCGACAGGGCGCGAAAGCGCGGCTCCTCGACGCAGAGGTCGCGCAATATCTCCAGACTCTCGTCGCTGGAGCCGTCATCGACGAAGATCGCTTCATAGGAGACGTCGCATGCGTCGACGGCCGGAGCGAGTCTGGCCGCGAGAGAGCGAAGATTTTGCGCTTCGTTGAAGACGGGGATCACGAGCGATATATCGGGCCTGTTCATGGCGGCGTTTAAACCAATATTTATAGGCGGAGCATAGGATTAACGGGCGCAGCATAGGCGAAGTCGTCGGGCGGCGCAGGGAGCAGGCTATGGTTGAAAACCAGATTGTTGCGGTTTGCGCGGACGATTACAGCCTGTCTTATGGGGTGAGCGCCGGCATTTTGGAAGCGCTCGACGCGGGGAGGCTCACTGCGGTTTCGGCTTTGGTGAATGGCCCCCGCTGGCCCGCCATGGGGCTAGAGCTGTCTCGCCGCGGGCGAAACGCGGACGTTGGCCTGCATTTCAATCTCACCCTCGGGCGGCCTCTTTCGTCCATGCCGCAGTTCGCGCCCAATGGAGAGTTTCCCCCGCTTTCCAAAGTTGTCCAGATGGCTTTCGGCCGGCGGTTGCCAATGGACGAGATTCGCACAGAGATCGATCGTCAGTTCGACCGCTTCGAAGCGGTGATCGACCGCCCGCCGGACCATGTCGACGGCCACCAGCACATACACGTCCTTCCCGGCATCAGGACGGCGCTGCTTGACGCGATGGAGGCGCGAAAGCTTGGCGGCCGGGCCTGGGTTCGCGACGCCGGGGATGGCTTACACCGCATTCTCGTGCGCGGAGCCAATGCCCGCAAGGCGCTCTCTGCGCTCTCGTTGGCCGGCGGCTTTCGCCGGGAGGTGCGCCAGCGCGGCTTCGGCGTCAACGATGGCTTCGCCGGATTCTCGAATTTCCATCCGAGCTTCGATTACGCGAAGATCTTTCAGAGCTACCTTCGAGCGCCCGGCAGCAGACATCTCATCATGTGCCATCCTGGCCATGTGGACGAAGAGCTTCGAAGGCTCGATCCGGTGACGATCACGCGCGAGCAGGAGCTTGCTTTCCTGCTGTCGACTCGACTGCCGGAGATGCTGGAGAAGCGCGGCCTGCGTTTGGGTCGTCTATCGCAGGCGAACCGGAACCTAAGCGCCGAGCAAACGGCGGCTCAGTAGATCCCTTCAAATGAGATCGGCGCCCGTTTCTTGCCGTCCTCCAAATAGATGTCTTTCGAGAACGACGCGCGTCGGCGGTTGAAGGCCTGCAGCCACCATCCGTCGCCCAGTGGATCGAAGACCGGCGCGTCGGTTCGGCGGAAGATCGCGGTCGAGCCGACAAACTCCACCTTTTCGAACATCTGATCTTCGCTCAGGAAGTCCGCGAGCCGGCTGATGGTTGGGATATGAATATCGTCGACGACGAGCAGCCCACCCATCTTCAGGTGCGGGTAGAAGTAGTAATATTCGAGTTCGGGGAACGGAAAGCCGTGCGGACCGTCGATCAGGACAAGGTCGTAGCGAAAATGGTCGTCGTGTCGCGGCAGCGTGAGCTGAGTTGGCCCAAAGACAAGGTCGAGGCGGTCCGAACGCGTCGCGGGACAGTTCATGAAGTAGTCGACGCTTGACGCGTCTTGTCCACGATCGTCAAAGCAGAAAACCTTGTGCCGTTCGGCGATGCGCGAAAGAAAGATCGTGGATTTTCCGCAGCCGGTTTCGGCCGAGAAGATCTGCGTTCCGGTCAGCAGCCGCTCGATGCGCAGCAAAGTGCGAAGCGGCATCGATCCCGCGCTATGGGCGTAGCCGAAGGCGCGCTCATAGTCCCCGATTTCGGCGGCGAGGCTTTTGTCGCGCGTCGCCTCGGCGCGAAGCGGCGGCGGCATTGAAGAGATTGGAGAGCTCCAAAGCCTTCGCCGCACGCGATTGATCAACTTTCGGGCGAAGAACGAGGGCATGGCTCCTGATGTTTCTCAAGGGTCCGCGAAAGGTTGACGGCTTATAGCAGCGCAAGCCTCGCCAAGGAAGCGATCGGCCGCAGCCAGCCGCTTATGTCCCTCTGACGAATAAATTCATACGAATTCAACGTCTAAACCGAAATCGAAGACTGGGGCGGAGTGCGTCAGCGCGCCAACGGAAATAAAGTCGACGCCGGTTTTCGCAATTTCCGCCACGCTCGCGAGCGTGACGCCGCCCGAGGCTTCACAGATCATCCGGCCGCCGACGAGCGCCACGGCGCTGCGCAGATCGTCGAGCGTCATATTGTCCAGCAGCACGGCGTCCGCCCCCTCGTCGAGGGCCTCGCGCAACTGGTCGAGCGTATCGACTTCGATCTCGACTTTGACGAGATGGCCGATATTCCGCTTGGCGGCTCTGAGCGCCGGGAGAACGCCGCCTGCGATGGCGACGTGATTATCCTTGATGAGCACGGCGTCATCGAGGCCGAAGCGGTGATTGACGCCGCCGCCGCATCGCACGGCGTATTTCTCAAAGGCGCGCAACAAGGGCGTCGTTTTGCGGGTGTCGCAGATTCGCGCGGATGTGCCGGCGATGGCGCTGACGTAGCGCGCCGTGAGCGTGGCGACGCCCGACAGCCGGCCAAGAAAATTGAGCGCCACACGCTCGGCGGAAAGAATGGGCTGGGCCGGGCCGGAAATTATCGCTGCCAGCGTTCCCGGCTCGACGCGGGCGCCATCGGCCGCCTGCGCTTCGAAGATGATCTCTCGGTCCATCAGCGCGAAGGCGGCGCGCGCCGCCTGAAGTCCGGCGACCACCCCCGAGTCGCGCGCGACGATCCCCGCCCTGGCCTGCGCGCCCAAGGGGATCGTCGCCTGCGTCGTGACGTCGCCGGCGCGCCCCAAATCTTCGGCGAGCGCGGCGCGAACCGCCTCCTCGATCAGCAGCGGGGGCAAATCGGGGATCATGACTTAAACCTCGTCGGCGATGCGCAGGACGGCGTCGAGCGTCGTGAGCGAGCGGCGCGCGAGCGCCGGGACGGGCTGCGGAAAGTCGGAGCGGAAATGCGCGCCGCGGCTCTCGCGTCGCTGGAGCGCGGCCGCCGCTATGAACAGACCCGTGGTCAACATATTGCGCGCCTCAATATCGCTGGTTCGCGAGATCATGCGCCGGATCGACCTTACCGCGACGGCGAGCCCAGCGCCGTTACGGATGACGCCCACATTCGCGGACATGAGATCGCGCAGCTCTTCGATGACTGCGAAATCCTTGTCGCGCGGCGCCGGCTCGATACGCTCCGCCTTCGGGAGCCATTCGACCGGCAAAAGGGGCGTCGCGCGCACGTCCGCAGCGACGCGGGCGCCGAAAACGATCGCCTCGAGAAGAGAATTGGAGGCGAGCCGGTTCGCGCCGTGAACGCCGGTCGAAGCGACTTCGCCGACCGCCCAGAGGCCATCGAGGTTCGTGCGCCCGCGGTCGTCGGTCCAGACGCCGCCCATATGGTAATGCGCCGCCGGCGCGATCGGAATAAGTTCGCGCGAGGGATCGATCCCGGCGCTCATGCAACTCGCGTAAACGGTGGGAAAGCGCGTCGGGAATTCGGCGCCGATCGCCGAACGGGCGTCGAGGAACGCACCTTTTCCAGCCTTGACGCTGGCGAAAACGCCGCGGGCAACAATGTCGCGCGGCGCAAGCTCGCCATTTGGATCGATGTCGAGCATGAAGCGTCGGCCATCCCGATCCACGATCGTCGCGCCTTCGCCGCGCAGAGCCTCGGTCGCGAGCGGCGCCGGATCGGCGTCAATGTCGATCGCCGTCGGGTGAAACTGAACAAACTCCGCGTCAGCGATCAGCGCGCCCGCCCGCGCCGCCATAGCGACGCCGATGCCGCGCGCCTCCAACGGGTTGGTCGTGACCCGATACAGATGGCCAATCCCGCCCGTCGCGAGGATGAGCGCCGAACAGGGCGTCTCGTGGATCATGCCGGCGTTGTCGCGGGCGCGCACGCCAACCGCGCGACCGCCGCGCACGACGATCTCCTGCGCGGAATAGCCTTCGACGATCTGGATCGATGGGGTTCTGGCGACTTCCTTGGCCAGAATGTCCATGATCGCCCGCCCGGCGACATCGCCTTGGACGCGCACGATGCGCCGACGCGAATGCGCCGCTTCCTGCGAGGGGAGAAAGGCGCCGAGGGCCGACCGATCGAAGGGGGTTCCCATCGCCGCGAGGTCTTCGACGCGCGCGCGCGCTTCTTGCGCCATGCCGAGCGCGATGTCGCGGTCGACGAGGCCGCCGCCCGCCGCCACCGTGTCGTCGGCGTGGCTTTCCGGCGTGTCGCCTTCTTCTACGGCCGCGGCGATGCCGCCCTGCGCCCAAAAGGACGAGCCGCTGTATCCGACGGGCGTCGGCGCGAAGATCGCCACCGGTGTCGGGGCCAGTTTCAGCGCGCAGAACACGCCTGCGAGTCCGCCGCCGATGATGAGGATGGGAGGCAAATTCTCGCGCATCGACCGTTTAGTCGACCGCGACTGCAGCGAGCCGCGCGAGCGCGGCGGCCTCACGGGCGATCGCCGCTTCTACCAGGCTGCGCGCGCGCGGCGGCAAGGGCAGGGCGAGGGCCGCCGAATGGCCCTTGGGCGACATTTTGCACAAGGTTTTGCCGAGAATGTCGACGAGCTTGTCGTCGGCATACTCCCGGTGCTTTTCAAGAAATTCGTCGAAGTAATGCTCGAGAAAGACGATCGCGGCGATGTTTTCGAGCGCCTGCGACTCCGGGTCTTTCTTGAGCTGTTCCTTACGGATCAGCGCGCCGACATGCGCGATCGCCGCTTCGTCGTAGCCATGCGCGCACATGATCTCCGCGACCAGATGGGCATGGTGGATGCGGCAGGCGCGCCGCCACTCGTTGTAGCCGCGACGGCCTTCCTCATAATCCGCACGGGCGATCTCCCAGCGCCGCAGATGTTGCGCGCGCGTCGCAATCTTCAGGAGATCGGAGGCGTCGGGATAGAGCGCGGCAAGCCGCGCGCTCATGCGCTCGGCGTAGACCTGCTCAAAGGCTCGGCCCTCGAGCCGGCGCGGATCGTCGGCATTGGCGGCGTCGATGGCCGCAATCGTCGCATCGAGCGCCAGCATTGTCCGCCCTGTTCAAGTCAGGCCCCAGCCTAGCCCAGATCGATCATACGTTGCACGCTGCGGCGCGCGCGTTCGGCCACTGCGGGGTCCACGATCACTTCTTCGCGGACGTAAAGCAGGCTGTCGAGGATTTTCGGCAGCGTGATGCGCTTCATATGCGGGCAGAAGTTGCACGGCCGCACGAATTCGACGTCCGGCGTTTCGGCGGCGACATTGTCGGCCATCGAGCATTCGGTGACGAGCAGCACGCGGGCCGGCTTCCTGCTGCGCACAAAATCGATCATCGCCGCCGTCGAGCCGGCGAAATCGGAGACTTCCACAACTTCGCGCGGACATTCCGGATGCGCGAGCACCTGCACGCCCGGATGATCGGCGCGATAGTTCTGGATCTCTTCGGCGGTGAAGCGCTCATGCACCTCGCAGGCGCCGCTCCAGGCGATGATTTCCACCTTCGTCTGCGCGGCGACGTTCTGCGCGAGATAGCGGTCGGGAACCATGATCACGCGATCGGCGCCGAGGCTCTCGACGACCTTGACCGCATTCGACGACGTGCAGCAGATGTCGACCTCCGCCTTCACATCGGCTGAGGTGTTGACATAGGCGACGATGGGAACGCCGGGATATTGTTTGCGCAGCGCGCGCACGTCGGCGCCGCTGATCGACTCCGCAAGCGAGCAGCCCGCCTTCATGTCCGGGGTGAGCACGACCTTGTTCGGATTGAGCAGCTTCGAGGTTTCGGCCATGAAATGCACGCCGCCCTGAACGATGATGTCGGCGTCGGATTTCGCGGCAAGTTTGGCGAGCTGGAGGCTGTCGCCGATGTGATCGGCGACGCAATGGTAGATCTCCGGCGTCATGTAGTTGTGCGCAAGGATGGTGGCGTTGCGCACATGTTTGAGATCGTTGATCGCCTTCACGTAAGGGGCATGGAATGGCCATTCGACGGGCGGGATGACCCGCGCCACGCGCTCGTAAAGGTGAGCGGTCGCGGCCTCGACCTCCGGCGTCCATTCCAGAGCGGGGCGGGGAAGGGCCGGAAAGCGGCCCCGCGGGCCAACGCCAAGGGCGCTCGCCGGAGGCTCGCGCCTCGCGCTCGGCGCGCTTCGAACGTCGCTGGTCAGGAGTGTCATTGTCTGGCGCCTCACGCTTATACTCAGAGTGAGTATAAGTAGCCCCCAATAAATTTCCGAGACGGATCCCCGCTCGGAGCGCTCAAGCTTTCAAAACTAAGCCGCGGACGAGGATCTCGCAACTTCGTCACGCAAGACATGTGCTCGGCACGAGTATATGTCAAGGGAAGGATCGGCGGGGGGATCGTTCTGGCTTCGCGGATGGCGCTTTCGGCGCGGGCCAAAACTGCTATAGACGGCGCATGCAATCAGGGGCGACGCCAGCTTCTTTCCCGCACCGCCACCTTCTCGGCATTGAAGGATTGAGCCGTCCTGACATCGTCACCCTTCTCGACATGGCCGAGGAGGCGATCGAAGTGTCGCGGCGGGTCGACAAGAAGCGTTCGAGTTTGCGCGGGCGGACGCAAATCAATCTGTTTTACGAATCGTCAACGCGCACGCAGGCGTCCTTCGAGATCGCCGGCAAGCGTCTGGGCGCCGACGTGATGAACATGTCGGTCGCGCGCTCCTCGGAGTCGAAAGGCGAGACGCTGATCGACACGGCGGTGACGCTGAACGCAATGCGGCCGGATATCATCGTCGTTCGCCATGCGCATGCAGGCGCGGCGCATCTTCTGGCGCGCAAGGTCGACTGTTCCGTTGTCAACGCCGGCGACGGCGCGCATGAACATCCCACTCAGGCGCTGCTCGACGCGCTGACGATCAGGCGGAATAAGGGGCGCATCGAGGGGCTGACGATCGCGATCTGCGGCGACATTCTCCATTCGCGCGTCGCGCGCTCAAACATTCTGCTGCTTGGCGCGCTTGGCGCCCGGGTGCGCGTCGTCGGGCCTTCGACGCTTGCGCCGGATAGTCTGTCGCGGCTGGGCGTCGAGGTGTTTCACGACATGCGACGCGGACTTGAGGCCGCTGACATCGTTATGATGCTGCGCCTTCAGCGCGAGCGCATGGCCGGCGCGCTGACGCCGAGCGCCCGCGAATATTTTCACTTCTTCGGGCTGGACGAAGAGAAGCTGGCCTATGCGGCGTCCGATGCGCTGGTCATGCATCCCGGGCCGATGAATCGCGGTGTGGAAATCGACACCGCCGTCGCCGACAGCCCGCGTTCGCTTATCCGCGAACAGGTCGAGATGGGCGTCGCGGTGCGCATGGCGGTGCTCGAAGCGCTCGCGCAGCACCTGCCAAATGTGTAAGCTTCTCCAAAATCAATGATGGTAGGGGAGTAGAAATGATCAAGCTCATCCGCTTTGTTGGGCTCATCATCCAGTCAATCTTGATCGAGTTTTTGCACGTCTTCGGGCTCGTGGCGTTTCTTCTCGCCGCGGCGCTCGGCTATTTCCGGCTGCCGTCCTGGCTCGTGCCAATCGTCGGCATTGTCTGCGGCATCATCGCCGACAAATTCATTGACCAGACGGAAGTCATCGCCCTTCTCGAACGGGCGGCGTCCGCCAATCAGCGCGGCGGCTTCCTGGTGATCGTTTACATCGTCATTGTCGCCGTCGGCTATGTCACAGGCGCTTATGCGCGCGGGGCGGTGCATCGCCGCAAGATCGCGCAGGCGACGCCGAGCCCCGTGGCGAAGCCGCAGGCCGCGAGCGCGGCGACCAAGCAGCCGCAAAAGCGCAAGCGCAGCTGATCGTAGAGGAATGCGCGCCGATTTTCGGCGCGCTTCTGTCACAGCCCCTCGAACCGCGCCGTCGAAAGATAGCGCTCGGCGAAAGAGGGAGGCTTGCGGCGTCGCCGCTTCGCTTTGTAAGCTGTATTCGACGCCGACTGTGACGCGCTCAATCGTCGTTTGGCCTGCGCGTCGGACGTTTTGGGCGGCGCCATGACGTATTTTTTTAGAGCTTGTGCTTTTCTCCTCGTGTTGCTGGCGACGCCCGCGGCGCGCGCCTGCTCCTGCCCGTCGCCGGTCGTGAAGGACTGGGCGGGAAATCTGCGCCAAGCGGATGTCGTCGCCGATTACGTCGTCGAGAAGCTGCGGCCGGGGCCCGACCCTTCCGACAAAATCGCGACCGTCAGGGTCACCCGAGGCTGGAAAGGCGCGAAGACCGGCGCGCGCCTCGATGTCGAATTCGGCGGAGACAGCACCTGCGCGACGAGCATTCCCGAGATCGGTGCGACGGCGCAAAAGGCGCCTTTGAGTTTGCTTAAACGTGCGCGCGCAGTTCTCTACTGGTCGCCAATCTGTTTTGGCGGACTGTCGTCGCCCCTGGTCGAGAATTTCGCCGCCGAACGCGAAGCTCTGGAGGCGAAAGCGCGCGCCGCGCCGGACGATTCCGATGCGCAGCTCGCGCTCCTCGCCCATTATCTCTATTGGCAGGAGCCTGCGCTCGCTCTTCCGCTCGCGAGGGAGGTCGCGCGCCGCTGGCCCGATAATCCGTTGGCGCAACTGCGTCTCGCGGAAGCCCTTACGGCGGCTGGAAAGCCTAAGGAAGCGTATGCCGCAAAAAGCAAGGCGTGGCAGTCGCCCGATCTGCGCGCACGTGCGGAATTGCTCGATATAAAGTTGAGGCAGCCGCGTAAGAAGGCAACGGAAGACGACGGCACCGGCTATTTAACGTTCGCCAGCCGCGACGATTTTAACCACTCAGACCTCTCAAACACTATCTTGAGCCAGGTCGTCTTTTATCAAAATTTCGATGGGCGCGGCGCCGACTTCACCGGCTCCCGCTTCATCCATGTCGGCTTCGAGGGGGGCGATTTCGCCGGCGCCAGATTGAACAAGGCGTTTTTTCATTCAGTCGAATTCAACGCCGCCGATCTGTCGGGCGTCGAAGCCCGAGAGTTCACTTGTGTTTCATGCGCCTTCGCCGGGGCCGATCTTCGCGGTTTCGTCGCGCCGCAGGCGTCCCTCTTCGACGCCCGGCTCACGCGCGCCGACCTCTCTCGCGCCAACCTGGAAGACGCTGATCTGCGCCATGCCGACCTGCGCGCCGCGCGGCTGGTCGGGACGAAGCTCGACGGCGCCAATCTTTCCGAGGCAAATTTGCGGGAGGCGACGTTCGACGGAACGTCGCTTCGCGGCGCCAATCTCCGCAACGCCGATTTGCGCGGCGTCGACATGCGCGGCGCCGATCTGTCGCGTGCGGACCTGTCCGGCGCGAACTTGAAAAACGCGTCGGTTGATTGCGCGACAAAGTTTCCCGAGGGGTTCGACGGCTCGAGGTTTGCGCTCATTCGCACGCAAGAATGCCGATAAGAAAAGCCGCTCATCGCCAGAGTGCGCGTAGCGGTCGGAAATCCACAATCCTGCTTTTTCGCGAAAGTTCGCTTCGCTCGGATGCGAAGGCGGGCTTCGCCTACAAATGCCCGCCCGCGCCGTGACTGTCACAGCCCTTCGAACAGCGCCGTGGAAAGATAGCGTTCGGCGAACGACGGGATGATCAGAACGATATTCTTGCCCTCGGCCTCAGGTCGCCCGGCGATCTCCAAGGCGGCGGCGACGGCGGCGCCCGATGAGATGCCGCCGGGAATTCCCTCCAGCCGAGCGAGCAGCCGCGCCGTCTCGAACGCCGTTTGATTGCCGATCGTGATGATCTCGTCGATGACGCTGCGATCGAGAATGGGCGGCACGAAGCCCGCGCCGATTCCTTGAATCTTGTGCGGACCGGGCGGACGTCCGGAAAGCACGGCGGAATCTTCGGGCTCCACAGCCACGACTCTCAAGCCGGGCCGGCGCGCCTTCAGCGTCTGGCCGACGCCCGTGATTGTGCCGCCGGTGCCGACGCCCGACACGAAATAGTCGACCTCGCCATTCGTGTCGTTCCAGATTTCCTCCGCCGTCGTCACGCGGTGAATATCGGGGTTGGCCGGGTTCTCGAACTGTTGAGGAATCACGGCGTCGGGATTTTGGGCGGCGAGTTCACTGGCCTTGGCGAGCGCCCCCTTCATCCCCTGCGAGGCGGGGGTGAGCACAAGCTCGGCGCCGAGCAGCGCCAGCATCTTGCGCCGCTCGATCGACATTGATTCCGGCATAATGAGAATGAGTCGATAGCCGCGCGCGGCGGCGACGAAGGCAAGCGCGATGCCGGTGTTGCCCGACGTCGGTTCGATCAGCACCGTTTTCCCCGGCGTGATCTTGCCGCTCTTTTCGAGCGATTCGATCATGCTGACGCCGATGCGGTCTTTGACGCTCGCGATCGGGTTGAAGAATTCGAGTTTGGCGAGGAGATTCGCCTTTACGCCGCGCTCTCGCGCGAACCGATCGAGCCGGACGAGCGGCGTATCGCCGATCGTCTGTGTGATGGATTCATAGATTCGGCCTCGGCCAGGTTTGGCCGGCGGCGTGAAGCTTGGTGCTGCCTGCGACATGTCTCGCCCCCAGGGAAAGAAGAATAGATCTAGATTGAGAGTTTGATTCCGACCAGAGCCATGACGCTGGCAAGAGCCGGCCGCAAATAGCGGTCGGGAACCCGAGCAGCGAAATGGGCGCCAATGGCGATGCCTGGAAGAGATCCGATGAGGAGCGAAAGCAGCAGCAACCAGTCGACGCCGCCCATCAGCCAATGCCCGAAGCCGGCGATCAGCGTCAGCGGCACGGCATGCGCGATGTCGGAGCCGACGAGACGCGCCGTCGGCGTGTGCGAATACAGCGCCAGCAGCACGGTCATGCCGATCGCCCCGGCGCCGACCGAAGAGATCGAGACCAGCACGCCGAGAAGAACGCCGAGAATCGCCGTCAACCACAACAAGCGCCGATCGCTCATGTCGTTCGTGTGTTTCGCGATGTGATCGAGGATCCACCGCCGGAAGAGAATCGAGAAGGCGGTCAGCAGCAGCGCGAATCCAAGCGCCGAGGTGATGAGCCCATTCGCCGCATGGCCGCCGGACTTGCCGAGCCAAGAGAGGACGAGAAGACTCGCGACGCTCGCGGGCACGCTGCCATAGGCCAGCCGGCGGGTTATGCGCCAGTCGACCGTCCCGTGCAGGGCGTGAACGAGCGTGCCATTCGTCTTGGTGACGGCGGCGTAAAGCAGGTCGGTGCCAACGGCGGTCGTCGGGGGCACGCCGAAAACCAGCATCAGGATCGGCGTCATCAGCGAGCCGCCGCCGACGCCCGTAAAGCCGACAAGCGCGCCAACGAAGAAGCCAGAAGCGGAATAAAGGAGATTGATCGCGCTGAGCGCGTCCAACAAGGCGGGCATTTCTTTCTTTCGTCGGCAGTGCTAATCCTACTCTATAAATCTAGTCAACTTTGTCAAATCTGACGCGCCACATTTGGGGAAAGATGAACATGCCGGTCGACTGCAGTAGTATGCCGGCGCAAAGAGCGTCCGGTCCGGACCTAGACCCTAAAGGTCAAAAAGGGAAATGCTGACAAAAAAAGCCAAATATGGCCTCAAGGCCATGGTTCACTTGGCGGGGGTGCGGCCGGGAGAAACCGCTTTGGTCGCGGACATCGCCGCCTCAAACCAAATTCCGAAAAAGTTTCTCGACGCAATTTTGGGCGAACTGCGCAATGCCGGTTTCGTCCATTCGAAAAAAGGCAAGGGCGGGGGCTATATGTTGGCGCGGCCGCCTTCAGACATAGGCGTCGGCAATATTGTGCGCGCGCTCGACGGACCGCTGGCGCCCATCCAATGCGCCAGTAAAACCGTGTATCGTCGTTGCGACGACTGCACGGACGAGACGCGATGCGCGGTTCGCCTGGTCATGCTGCGCGCGAGAGAGGCGATCGCCGAAGTGCTCGACAAGACTTCGCTTGAGCAGATGCGCGGACTGGGCGAGAGCGGCGACGGCGTCCGTCTGCTCGTCGGTGGGGAAGCTGCGCGCCAAGCCATGGACATGGCGTGAGCCGGCGCCTATAAAACGCCGGCGCGGTTCCGCGCCGCAGCATCTCCTCCAAGGGGCCGGCTAAGGCCGGAAAGCGAATGTTGGACAGGGTGGCGCAAGTGACGAAGACGGGCGAGGCGACAGCGATTTTGCGCCACACCATGGTCGAACGCCAGCTTCGTCCGTTTGATGTGACCGATGTGCCTTTGCTTGAGCGCTTCCTCGAGACGCCGCGCGAGATTTTCCTGCCGGACTCACTCGCCTCGCTCGCCTATTCGGATATGGCGGTTTCCCTAAAGGGCGCCAGCGGACGCATACGCAACCTGCTTCCGCCGCTCGTGTTGGCCCGGATGCTTCAAAGCGCCGACGTCAAAGCGACGGATAGGGTGCTCGATATTGGGGGCGTGGGATACTCGTCCGCACTGCTCTCTGGCCTCGCCGAAAAGGTTGTCGCGCTGGAATGCGATTCCGGTCTGGCCGCCCGCGCCAAGACTGGCCTCGCGGCTCTGGGCTGCGAAAACGTGCAATTTGAGCTGGGGCCTTTGGAAAAGGGCTTCGCAGGCGGCGCCCCTTACAACGTCATCATTATTCAAGGCCGCGTTCAGGCAGGACTCGAGGCGTTGTTCGAACAGCTGACGCCCGATGGTCGACTGCTGGCGATCGTCACGCCGGAGACGCGCGCCGGCCAGCAGGTCGTACGCTTCGAGCGCCAGGACGGCCGTTCGGCGGGCGAACTGCCGTTGTTCTCGGCGACGGCGCCGGTGCTCGATGGCTTCGAACAGGCGCCCGCCTTCAACCTCTAGCGCCGCCATTTCGCCTTAATCGCGTTTCTAGCGTAGCGTTCGGGTGTCATCGTCGAGACTGATCGCCGCCGTAGATTGGCGTGCGTGTCGACGCGCGAAGATAGGTTGAGAACAATGACAATCGACGGGTATGGCCTCGGGTGGCGGCGGTCGGCCAACGTCCTGTCCTGCACGTCCGCCGCCGCATTGGCGCTTGCAGCGGTCGCTCTATCGCCGGGCCGGGCCTCTGCGGAGAGCCTTAGGTCGGCTCTGGCGCGTGCCTATTACGGCAACCCGGATCTCAACCAGAGCCGCGCCAATGTGCGGGTGCGCGACGAAGACGCGCCGAAAGCGAAATCGGGCCTTCGACCGAAAGCCAGCATCACCGCACAGGCTGGCGCGCAATATGCGGCGATCAAGATTCCCTTTGGCGGCAGCAGTAGCCAGCAGGCCGGCGCCGCGGCCGGCGCGAGCGGCGATTTTCAGGACACCTACGTGGGTTACCCACGCGGCGCGACTCTGAACATGTCGCAGACGCTGTTCGACGGCTTCCGCACTGAAAACTCCGTGCGCCAGGCGGAATCGGGCGTCTTCGCGGCGCGCTCGACGATGCGCCTGACCGAGCAGGCGACCCTTCAGAACGGCGCAACCGCCTATATGAACGTGCTGCGCGACACGGCGGTGGTGTCGCTGCGCAAAAACAATATTTCGGTGCTTGAGGAACAGCTCAAGCAGAGCCGCGACCGTTTCCAGGTCGGCGAAGTGACTCGAACCGACGTCTCCCAGGCCGAAGCCTCGGTCGCGCTGGCGCGTTCGGAATTCTATGCCGCGCAGGCGCAGCTCAAGAACAGCATGGCGAACTACCGCCAAATCATCGGCGCCGAGCCAAAACACCTTGAGCCGGGGCGCAGCCTCGAGCCGTTATTGCCAAAATCTTTGGAGCAGGCGATCGCCATCGCATTGGTGGAGCATCCCGGCGTGACCGCAGCCTTTCACCAGGTGGACGCGGCGGCGCTCGCGGTCAAGGTCGCGGAAGGCGCCCTGGCGCCCAATCTCTCCGTCAACGGCCAGGTGTCAAATCAATATGACTCGTTTCTCGGATTGCCGGGATCGAAGCAGTTCACAGCATCGGCGACAGCGCAGTTGAACGTCCCGCTCTATCAGGGCGGCGTCGAATATGCCTCAGTTCGCCAAGCCAAGGAGCAACTCGGCCAGGCGCGGCTTAACGCCGACGTTCAGCGCGAGAGCGTCCGCGCCAGCGTCGTTTCGAGCTACGGGCTGCTCGACACCGCCAAGGCGTCGATTATCTCTGGGCAGGCGGCGGTGAAGGCGGCGGAGACCGCGCTCGCCGGGGTGCGCGAGGAGGCCAAGGTCGGGCAACGCACCACCCTCGATGTGTTGAACGCGCAGCAGTCGCTGCTCAACGCCAGGGTCAACCTCGTCACGTCGCAGCGCGATCGGGTCGTCGCCTCTTATGCGGCGCTGGGGTCGATCGGACGCTTGTCGGCGCAAGAACTCGACCTCGCGGTCGCGCTCTATGACCCGAGCGTTCATCTCAATCAGGTGCACGACCTGTGGTTCGGTCTCGACACGCCCGACGGCCGATAAGAATTTCGCGAATGCGGGTGACATCATAGCGCGAAAAGTGTGGAATTCGTTCGGACCGAGTTGATTCGCGGATTTCGCGCGGTCAGAGATCCGGTTCACCCTCATGCGCGGCCTTTCCGCGCAAAGCGGCAGAACTCCATGAGCGCAGCGAACGCATCCGCCCCGTCGCATTCGTTGCAGGACGAAGCGCGCGCGAACGAGCCGTCGATGGAGGAAATTCTCGCTTCCATCCGTCGGATCATCGCCGACGACGACAGCCTGCCGGACGCGCGTCGCGATGATCGCCGGCGTGCGCGCGACATCGACGGGGCGCGCAGCGCCTATCCAGCGCCCGTGCTCGAGCGACGCGAGGACGAACCGCCGTTGTCGCTCCTTGACGGCGACCTCGACGAGATCGCGGAAGCAGGGGACGTTCGGCTGATGTATGTCGCGGGCGACGCTCCTCAGGAAACGGGACCCGAGCTGACGGAAGCCGAAGAGTCATGGGAGATTGAACGCGTGGTTGAGCGCCAAGAGGCGGGCATGGAGATCGGCGATGTTGCGCCGGTTGTCGAGCAGGCGTTGCTGTCAGATAAATCCGCTGCGACGGTCGCGTCAAAATTTCAAGCGCTCGCCGCTGGCGTAGCGTTCAGTGAGAGCGACATTCTCGACAGATGCGCAAAAGAATTGCTGCAGCCGATACTGCGGCAATGGCTCGAGGCGAATCTGCCGTCGCTCGTGGAGCAGCTGGTGCGCGCCGAAATCGAACGGATCGCCCGGCCTGCAAACCGTCTTGCGGCTTCGGCGCGCAAACCCAGTCAGCCTTAACGACGCTTTAAACGGGTCGAAGCTATCCTCGCGGCCATGCATCGGCTCCGAGTCATGATTCATACGCTCGTCCTCCCGCTCAGCCTCTACACAGTGGCTGGCGTCTTGGCCGCCTATTTCATCTGGCACGGCGTTAACGGCCAGCGCGGGCTGAAGATCGGCGAGGAATACGAGCAGAAGCTCGATCAGCTGCGTCTGGAGCGCAACCTGCTCAAGCTTCAACGCATGCACTGGGAAAGTCGCCTGGCGCTCATCAAGGGCGAGACCGTAGACGCCGACATCCTCGACGAGGAGGCGCGCAAGCGACTGGGGCGGGCGCACAAGAACGACGTCGTGATCTTTTTGCCGGCGCCGGGCGCGCCCTAACCTCGGCGCGGCGAGAAACGCGCCTGCAAGCCGGGCGGTCCCGCGCAGTCGACAAGGTCCCGCGAGATCAGATCTTCAAGATGGGCGAGGGCGGTCATCGCCGCCGCGACGTGGAGACGTTTGTCGACGCCTTCGTAAATGTGGGCGACGATCTCAGCGATCGTTTCGTCCCCCAATTCAAGACGCTGAAGAATGGCGGCCTCGCGCGCGCGCCGGTGATGAAGCAGGGCGCGCAGGAAACGCTGGGGATCGTGCACCGGTTCGCCGTGCCCCGGCCAATAGATGCGGTCACCGCGCCCGCGCAGCCGTTCGAGCGACGCCATATAGGCGCCCATGGAGCCGTCCGGCGGCGCGATCACGGTGGTCGCCCAGGCCATCACATGGTCGCCGGTGAAGAGCGCCTGCTCCTTCGCGAGCGCGAAGCAGAGATGATTCGCCGTATGGCCCGGCGTCGCCAGGGCCACAAGAGAAGCGCCTCCGATTTCGAGCGTATCGCCGTCTCTCAGCAAGATATCCGGCGCGTAGCTCCGATCGTGGGCTGCGTCGAGGTTGGGGGCGTCGACGGATTGCGACTCGCGGGGCATGTGGGGAGCGCAGCCGGCGATTATGGCGCCCGTCGCCTCCTTCAAGGCGCGCGCCGCCGGCGAGTGATCGCGATGCGTATGGGTCACCAGCACGTAACGCAGTCTTTCGCCGCCGATGCTTGCCAGCAGCGCCCCGATGTGACGCGGGTCGTCAGGTCCAGGGTCGATGATCGCCACATCGCCGTTTCCGACGAGGTAGCTGCATGTTCCCCTGTAGGTGAACGGACCGGGATTTGGCGCAAGTGCGCGTCGCGTCAGCGGTGAGACGCGCGCCGAAACGTCTGGGTGTGTTCCGGCTTGAATGACGGCGCCCTCATTGCGGCCGAGGGGCCGCAAAGCATCATAAGGCGTCGGAGGCGCGCTCGAAAGAGCGGCGCGGCGGTGGGACGTCCCAGCGCCACGCCGCGCAGATTACATCGGGAAAAGCGAGTTCTGACGCTGCAGCTCGGATTGCAGAGCATAGCCCTTTTTTCCGCCGTAGTTCACCTTGCACCAGGTCGTCTCGCCCCAGCCATAAACGCAGGAGCCGATATTGACCGTCGTGTTCTCGGGGATGCTGCCGAGGATCTTGTAATTGACCCCAGGGCCTTTGTAGATGGCGACGTCGTTGTTGGTGGTCACCGGCGCGATTTCGACATTGTTGCCTTGCGTGCCGAGCACGCCCGCGGCGACGAAGCCCTTCATGTCGCCGGCCTGGATTTGGCACCAGTCGCGCTTCCAGCCGCCGCCACAATCGAGCACTGTGACGTCGACGCCGGCGGGCAGCTGGCCGATGACGGGCCACTTGGGGCTCGGGCCGGACCGGACGTTCGCGGCGCTGGTGAGCGGGCTGGCAAAAGCGGAAGCGCCGAACAGAACGGCAGCCGCCGCTGCGAATCCGATAATTTTCTTCATATCTATCCTCCCAGATGAAAACTGGGCCGATTAGCAAGGCCCGTGTTTCCGAAGACTAACGAAACCGGAGCGAAACAGTTCCGCCCAACACCGCAGTCCTCGAAATACACATATTCCTACGCCTGGCTTTAGCAAAGCGAAAGGCCGAGCTTGCGCCGACCAAATTTCATTAGAGTTATCGGTCGCGCTCGGGGGCGGGGCAAAAGAACATGTCGAGGCAAAAAAGAAGCGGCTTCGCCTGCCGGTTAAGGAAGACTCAGCCGCCAAGTTTCTCACGCGCGAACTCGAAACGCACGCTTCCGAGCCGGACGCGCGTGCGCGCAACGCCCGGCCCGAAACTCTGCTAGAGCGCGCTGCGAAAAAGTGGGAACCGGTTTTTCGCGTAGAGAGCGCTCTAAACTTTGGCAATCGATCACGTTATCTGCATTGGGGCGATTCCGCCCAAATGCAGCGTGATCAGTCGAACACCGCGCCCAGCGCGACGCCAAGCAGGCCGACGACGACCGCCGCCGGCAGGATTGCGTAACTGCCCATCAGCAGCGCGCCGATGACGCCGCCGATCGCCGCGGCGATCGCGCCGCCGACGATCTTGCCGGTGTTGCTCTCAGGTTTTTCCGTCGCCGAACCGCCGGCGTTCTGCATCGCCTCTTTCGACATGGCATCCTCGCGAGACATCACTGATCGCCGCATCGACGCGTCGGTAGCAAAGTCATGTGAGAGCGTGATGAGAGTTTCGTGAAGGCCCGCGTCACCGAGGCGCCACTTTAGGTTCACACGCGCGGGCGTCGCCGCGGTCGCCAATGGCGAACCCGAACCAAGGCTGCCGAAGTTTTGGAGGCCTTAAGATACGAGCCCGCGCACCACCAGAACCGAGCATTGCGCGTGATTGACGATGGTCGTTGCGTTGGAGCCAATGAGAAAACGGTCCATGCCCGGCCGATGCGAGCACAGCACGATGAGATCGGCGCCCCAGTCCTCGGCCTCGGCCAAGACCTTTTGATAAACGGGGCCGAACAGCAGCGTCGTGGACACGCGTTCGGGCGCGCAGTCAAACTTGGCGGCGATCGCCGCTATTTCCTTCTCCAAGCCGTGACGCACCTGAACATTAAAATTTTCAGGCACGTAGTCGAGAAAAGAGATGGGCAGGAGCGACTGCACGTTGACGACGCGCATCTCGCTGTCGAACGCCTTCGCCAGCGCCTGTGCGACGGAGATCGCCCGGTCGGTCATCTCAGGTTCGGTGAGATCGATCGGCAGCAGAATTTTGCGATACATCGGCGCGCTCCGGGAGATTCTCCGGATATGGCGCGGGACCCGCTCGAAACAATGATGAGGCGGCGCGCGTTTTGCGGACTGCGGCCGGTTTGCGGCGATTGAGCCGTTCAATCCATCGATCGGGTGGTGGAGCTGCGGGGAATCGAACCCCGGACCTCTGCAGTGCGATTGCAGCGCTCTCCCATCTGAGCTACAGCCCCGCTCCGGCGCGTGGGGTACACGGGGGGCGATATCCTGTCAATCGGCTTGGCGCCGCCAAGCGCCGCCCAGCGCTTGCCATCGCGAATTCCTGTCGCATGAGGGGGACGCCGAAGGATTGCCGCGACGGGGCAGGGAGGCTAGACAGGGCGGAACCTCATCCGCTGGAAGCCGTCATGTCCTACGCTATGGTCAAACTTCTTCTCACGATCATCGATATTTACTGGTGGATTCTGCTCGCCACGGTGGTCGTGTCCTGGCTCACGGCCTTCGACGTCATCAATATGCGCTCGAACGTCGCCTATTCGATCTGGAAATGGCTGAACGCCATGACCGAGCCGCTGCTGGGTCCGATCCGCTCGGTGCTGCCCAGCGTCGGCGGATTAGACATCTCCCCGCTCATTCTGCTGCTGCTCATGCAGTTCCTCCGCGATCTCATCGCCAACAGCGCCGGCGCCTACGCGCTTGGGTGAAGGAGGCGCGGAGAATGCATCTTCCGCCTGGGCGATCGAATCGGGAGGCGTCGCGCTATACGTGCGGCTGACGCCGAAAGGCGGACGCGACGCCGTCGAAGGCGTGGAGACTCTCGCCGACGGTCGCAGCGTCCTGAAGGCGCGGGTGCGCGCCGCGCCGGAGAACGGCCGGGCGAATACGGCGCTGATCGCGCTGATCGCCTCGACGCTAAGAACCCCTAAAAGCGCGGTTTCGATCCGCGCCGGCGCGACCAGCCGCGTCAAAACAGTTTTCGTTGCGGGCGCGCCCGCGCTCTATCTCGATGCGCTGGCGAAGCTGGCGCCAACACACGGTTAGGACATGAGCAAGTCGAAGATCAATGTCGGCAATTTTTTCGAAGACTTTAAAATCGGCCAAATCATTCGTCACGCCGCGCCGCGCACGGTCACGGTCGGCGAGGTCGCACTGTATACGGCGCTGTATTTGCCGCGCTTCGCCGTGCAGTCCTCGACCGCCTTTGCGCAGGCGATCGGCTATGAGCGCGCGCCGATCGACGATCTGCTCGTCTTTCATCTCGTGCTCGGCAAGACCGTGCCCGACGTCTCGCTCAACGCCATCGCCAATCTCGGCTACGCCGATTTCAAATTTCTGATCCCCGTCTATCCGGGCGACACGCTGTCGGCGACCTCGGAAGTCATCGGCCTTAAGGAGAATTCCAACAAGGAAACCGGCGTCGTCTATGTGCGCACGACAGGAGCCAATCAGCGCGGCGAGACCGTGCTGAGCTATGCGCGCTGGGTGATGGTGAAAAAGCGCGACCGTGACGCCCCCGTGGGACCGGAGATCGTGCCCGATCTGCCGAAATCCGTCGCCCCTTCCGAACTTGGCAAGGCCGCGCCGGCGATCAATGTCGGCGCCTATGACAAGGCGCTCGCCGGCTCCCGCTATTTTTGGGCAGATTACGACCAGGGCGAGAAAATCGACCATATCGACGGCATGACAGTCGAGGAAGCGGAGCACCAACTCGCGACCCGGCTCTACCAGAACAACTCGAAAGTTCATTTTAATCAGTACTATGAAGCGCAGGGCCGTTTCGGCAAGCGCATCATCTACGGCGGCCACGTGATTTCCCTCGCCCGGGCGCTTTCCTTCAACGGCCTGGAGAACGTCTTCCATATCTCGGCCGTGAACGGCGGACGCCACGTCAATCCGCTGTTCGCGGGGGGCACGGTCTTCGCCTGGTCGGAGGTTCTGGAGAAGGCGGAGATTCCCGGCCGTCAGGATATCGGCGCGTTGCGCCTGCGGCTCGTCGCAACCAAGGACAAGCCCTGCGCCGATTTTCCGCTCCACGGCGCCGACGGCAAGCCCGATCCGGCGGTGCTGCTTGATCTTGATTATTGGGGCGTGCTGCCGCGATGAATCAGCTATGATCGCAGCCGTATCAAGGATGTTGGGGAGATTGGTCGAATGAACAGAACTTTGCTTGTTGCGCTCTCATTCTGCATGGCCATCGCGGTCGCCCATCCCGTCCGCGCGGAAACCGCCGCGCCGGACAGCAAGGTCGTCGTGCCTATGGAAGCGTTGCCGCGTTATGGCTCGCTGGTTTCCGCTTGGTACAAAAAGCCCGTCTACGATTTGAACGATAAGAAGGTCGGCGTGATCACCGACATGCTGTTTTCAGGTGGCGAGATCAACGCCGTCATGCTCGACGTCGGGGGCTTTCTCGGCATTGGCGCGAAGCACGTCGCCATTCCGGCCAACGACATCACGGTCACGGAAAAGAACAACAAGACTTGGCTGACCATCAATACGACAAAGGACATCGTGAAGAAGGCGACCGGCTACAAATATGATGCGGCCGAGCACGCCTGGAAGGTGAAGTAGCAAGGGCGCCGCGCCGTGAGAAATTCGCGTAGCGCGCCGTCCGGCTGCCGCTCGTTCCAAAAAGGATTTTTTCTATGCTGAAACGCGTCTTCGTCACAGCCTCGCTCGCCATTGCCGCTTTCGCCCCGCTACCGGCCGGCGCCCAGAATGCCCAAACCGAAACCGTTGTGGTCGTGCCGCTCGAAAGGCTGCCGGTCTACGGTTCGGTGGTCTCCGCCTGGTACAAGCAGCCGGTCTATGATCCCAATGAAAAGAAGCTCGGCTCGATCGCGGACATGCTGTTTTCCGCTGACGGCTCCATTAACGCCGTGATGCTGAACGTCGGCGGCTTTCTCGGGCTCGGCGTGAAGCATATTGCGATTCCCGTATCCGCGATCACCATCACCCAGAAAAATAACAAGACCTGGCTGACGCTCAACACGACGAAGGACCTGCTGAAGAAGGCCCTCGCGTATAAGTTCGACAAAGCCACCGGTCTCTGGGACCCGATTTGATCGGCTGAACTGTTCCAGACGCGCACGGCGGCCTGTCCTCCTGTCGGATATCTGCCGCGAAGCTTGGAACATCGGGTCTTCGATGCTTGTTCTAGGCACACACACGAACGCCGTTCGCTGTGGCGCTAACAACATGCACCGGAGACAACCATGCTCAAGTCCTACCTCCTCGCAGGCGCGCTTATCGCGACGCTGTCAGGCGCGGCTTTGGCCGAGCAGATGAATCGCACGACTGACCGTCCCACCGGGGCGATGGACCGGTCAACGACCGGGACGATGGATCGTTCGACCACTGGGGCCGCCGGTCGTCCGGATTTCCTGACGACGCTTCCGCAGAATGCGCTGCTGGTCTCAAATATCCATGACCAGAACGTTTACGATCCGCAGGAGAACAAGATCGGCGAAGTGAAGGATCTCGTGCTGGATCGCGGCGGCAAAGTCACCGCGGCGATCATCTCAGTCGGCGGCTTCCTTGGCATGGGCGAAAAAGACATCGCCGTCGCCTTCAGCGATCTTCGCGCCACAGAGCGCAACAACAAATGGTGGCTGACGATCAACGCCACCAAGGACGAGCTGAAGAACGCAACGGGCTTCCGCTTCGACAAGAACAAGGGCCTTTGGACGCTCGGCAGCAAGTAACCGCCGCCGTCGACGCTCTAGCTAAGCCTCGCCGCGGTGCGGGGCTTAGCTCACGAGTTCGCCGCCTGACTGGATTGTTGAGCCGTACCTTCGAAGGTTGGCGGAAGCATCATCGCAGAGACGCGCGCGAAGCCGACGCCGACACCGTCGCTCGCAGGCAAATTGACCGGCCTAAAGGAGTGGCTTGGTCGCAAGATGATCATGCGAACCGCGCCACTGCTATTCTCAAGCAGGGGCGCCAGATGCTAGCATGACGGCGGCGTCGACAGATGCGCATGCGGATCGTTTCGAGCCTTCATCCGGCGCGGTTGGCACGGGCCAATCATGCGCAACTAGCGCTCACATACGCGCCGGCAGCTTGTCCTCGTCGGCAAGATTGGAGAAGCGGGTGACCTCAGCCTCGAAGGCGAGCTGCACCGTTCCCGTCGGACCGTGACGCTGCTTGCCGATGATCGCTTCGGCGCGGCCATGCGCGCGCTCCATCTCCGCCATCCATTGAATGTGTTCTTCGGTGCCTTCGCGCGGCTCGCGGTTACGAAGATAATATTCTTCCCGATAGACGAAGATGACGACGTCGGCGTCCTGCTCGATCGAGCCTGACTCGCGCAGATCGGAAAGCTGCGGCCGCTTGTCGTCGCGGTTCTCGACCTGGCGTGAGAGCTGCGACAGCGCGATGATCGGCACATTGAGCTCTTTGGAAAGCGCCTTGAGGCCTGTCGTGATTTCGGTGAGTTCCTGCACGCGATTTTCATTGCGGGATCGCGAACCGGCGAGCAGTTGGAGATAGTCCACGACGAGCAGGTCCAGGCCTTTCTGGCGTTTGAGGCGCCGCGCCCGCGCGGTGAGCTGCGCGATCGAGATGCCGCCGCTCTGATCGATGTAGAAGGGAATGCTCTGCATTTCCCGTGCG
Source organism: Methylocystis rosea (assembly GCF_003855495.1). Taxonomy (NCBI): domain Bacteria; kingdom Pseudomonadati; phylum Pseudomonadota; class Alphaproteobacteria; order Hyphomicrobiales; family Methylocystaceae; genus Methylocystis; species Methylocystis rosea. The sequence continues at coordinate 1,312,367 of NZ_CP034086.1, forward strand.
GCGTCGGCGATGCGCCGAAAATCGTCCTCATTGATGTCGCCGCGGCGAATCTTATAGCTCGGCACGCCGGATTGCTCGGCGATGACGCGCGTCGCCAATTGTTCGGCCGACATTTCCAAAGAGAAGAAGCCGACGATGCCGCCGTTGATCGTCTTATGCGTTCCGTCGGGCTCAGCGTCGAATTGATAGGCCCGCGCGACATTGAAGGCGATGTTCGTGGCGAGCGCGGTCTTGCCCATGCCCGGTCGCCCGGCGACGATGATGAGGTCGGATTTTTGCAGACCGCCCATCTTTTCATCGAGGTCGAGCAGGCCCGTGGCGACGCCGGACAAATGCCCGTCGCGCATATAGGCGCTGCTCGCCATGTCGAGCGCCGTGGTGAGCGCTTCGGCAAATCGCTGAAAGCCGCCGTCATAGCGTCCCGTCTCGGCGATCGAATAGAGCTGCCGTTCGGCTTCTTCGATCTGCGCGCGCGGCGGCGAATCGATCGGCGAATCATAGGCCGTGTTGACGATGTCCTGCCCGATGACGATGAGATCCCGGCGAACCGCGAGATCATGAACGGTGCGGCCATAGTCCTCGGCGTTGATGATCGTCGTCGCCTCGGCGGCAAGTCGGGCGAGATAGGCCTGGATCGTCACGCCGGCGGGAAGCTCGATGTCGGCGAGGAACGTCTTCAGCGTTACGACGGTCGCGAGCTTGCCGGCGCGAATGAGCTGCGCCGCAAGTTCAAAGATGCGCCGGTGCAAGTCCTCGGAAAAATGCTCGGGCTTCAGGAAGTCCGAAACTCTGTCGAAAGCGTCATTGTTGACGAGAATCGCGCCGAGCAGCGCTTGCTCGGCCTCGATATTGTGCGGCGGCGCGCGATAGGCAGGCGCGTCCGGCTGCGCGACCTGAAACGCGCGCCGGCCCGCCAATTGTTCGATTGGTGGCATCGATGATCGGACTTGTTTGAGACTGTTCCGGGCTGCAAACGCGACGCGCGAGCCTGAGACGCCGTTAACAATACATTAACGCGTCGGCGCCGCCATAGGCTTTTGTCCGCCGCGGCGAGAAGCGAGTCTTATTCACACGGTGAAAAAAGATTCGCTCGGCGCGTGTCCGACTCCTCTTGCATTGAAAAGAGAATCAGAGATCGGCCCGGGAAAACGAAACCGGCGGCCAAAAGGCCGCCGGCGATGCGTTCGCATTACGGGAGATTACATCTCGACGTCGCCGGCTTCTGCAAGAGCCGCACCGACTTCCAAGCCGAGATCGTCCATCGACGTCTCTTCCCGGATCGTAGCGCTTTCGCCACGCGCCTGCCGCTCAGCCTCTTCTTCCGAACGGGCAACGTTGATCGTGATCTTCACATCGACTTCCGGATGCAGATGCACCGGCGTCTGATGAAGGCCGAGAGTCTTGATGGGGTGCACCAGGACGATCTGATCGCGATTGACCGAGAAGCCGCCCGTGGTCGCCGCCTCGGCGATATCGCGCGCCGAAACCGAGCCATAGAGCTGGCCGCTCTCGCCCGCCTGGCGAATGATATTGAAGCTTTGTCCGTTGAGCTTTTCGGCGACGGCTTCGGCTTCTTTCTTAGCCTCGAGATTGCGCGCTTCAATCTGCGCCCGCTGCGTCTCGAAATGCTTCTTGTTGTTTTCCGTCGCTCGCAGCGCCTTGCCGCGCGCCAGCAGGAAATTGCGGGCGTAGCCGTCGCGCACGCGCACGGTCTCGCCCATCTGGCCGAGCTTGGCCACGCGTTCCAGCAGAATGACGTCCATCTTTGCTACTTCTCCGAGATTGCGGGCTATGTCGAGAAAAACCGGGCGAAAGTCAATCCGGTTTTTGCATCGCGGTGGGCCCGGCGTCCGTCTTTCGGGCGCGATAGTTGAAGATCAGGTCGGCGACGCCGAGTGCGGCGAAAAACAGGAGGGGCCACCCCAAAAATCCGAGGGTGAAATAGATGACCGCCAGCACCAGAGCGCTCGAGCGCGAACCGCGCAGGTAGATATGCGCGACGGCGAGCCCTTGGAACGCAAGGAGCAATCCCATGGTCGTCGCCAGCACCAGTCCAATCGCGCCGGCGAGGCCCTGGAAGAAGACCAGCGCGACTCCGCTCAGAAAAAGGCCGCCCACCGGCTTGGGCAGGCGGAATTCATTGGCGATGTCCGGCCAGGGGCGGCTGAGCAGCTTGGAAGCTTGCGCAATTCTTGCGGCGAGCCACAAATTGATAACGTGGATCAGCAGGCCATAACCGGCAAGAAAGGCGGGGATAGCGCGCGCGACGGACCCTGAAAGCGTCGTCGGATCGATCTTATCGCCAAGGTCGCGCTCTTTCACCATCATGTCGAGCAGGATGAAAGCGCGCGCCCGGATCGGATTTAGCGCTTCGTCGAGCGATCCGAACGCGAGGGTGGCGACAATCAGCCAGAGAATGATCGCCGTCGCCAAAAAGGTCGCTGGCGCGAGCGCCGACCAGGCCGGCAGATAACGCGTCAGCCTGTTCCGGCCGCCGCGGGGCGCCCCGAGCGCCGCGTAGACAGCCGACCACGCCGGCGCAGCGATCAGCAGCGCATAGCCCATGCCGATCACCGGATGCGGCCAGAAAACCAGGATGATCGTGGCGAGGATTGCCGACGTCGCGCCGTGGATCAGGCCAAAGGCGAAGGCGACGATCATAATCGGCAGGGGCGCCAGATGCGCCAAGAGGAGCCCGCCGACGCCGCCGCGCGCGACGACGGCGAAGATCACGGCCGCTGCGACGCCGCCGAGAATCGACACGGCGAAATTCGGCCAGGAGAGGGCGTTCTTGTCGGACAAGTCTGGGTTCCGCTGACGGCGCGTCGCGCATTGGCGCATGACGCGAAAGGCGCCGCCCGGCGGGGCCGTCGACGCTCATGGGTTTTAGGAGGTCGCAGCCCAAAGGGCAAGGCGGCGCAGCCGTTGGCAAATTTCCGGCAAATTTCCTCTCGTCGCGCCGCGCTTCATGCGTGCGCCCGCGCTCGAACAAATCGCGCGTGGGAAAGTTAATTCTCCAGACATCGAGGCGGGCGGCGGTTTGCCGGTCAGGAGAAAGACAAATGAAGCTGATCAGATACGCTTGGGCGGCGTTCCTCGCCGCCGGGCTGGGCTTGTGCTCTGCGACGGCCGGGCTGGCTCATCATCAATTCCTCGTCGAATCTTTCCCTGCCTCTAGACAGCGGGTCGTTAAGCCAGTGAGTCAGATTAAGCTGGTGTTTGAGGGGAAGGCCGACGCCGTCATCTCAACGATAACGCTCAAGAGCAGAAATGGCATGGTGGTCGCCAAAGCGACCCAGAAACAAGCCTCTAAAGAGTTGATCCTCGACACGCCGGTTCTGCAGCCCGGACTTTATGAAGTCGACTATCGTGTGCTCGCGACGGATGGAACGATCGTGGAGGGCGCGTTTCCCTTCATCGTCGAGCCCTCCCTCTCCGCCTGAGCCCCGATCAAATGATTCCATGTGACCGGGACGCGCTCTAAGGCCGGCGCAGCTCCGGTCCGGGACGTCTGGAGAGCGCCCGCCAGGCGCCGGTGAGGCCGAGGGCGATGGTGACGACGAGAGTGGCGAGCGAGATCAGCGCCGTGGTCCAGGGCAGGAAAGCGAAATCGATCTTCATGAGGATCGTTGTCATCGCGTAGGCGGCGGCGGATCCCGCGGCCACCGCGATCAGGGAGGCGGCGAGGCCGACCAGCCCGAATTCCAGAGCGTAGGCTGAGGCGAGCCAGAGGCGGGTCGCGCCGAGCGTCTTCAGCACCACCGAGTCATGCAGCCTCGCGCGCTGGCCGCTCGCGAGCGCGCTCGCAAGCGCCAGCACCGCCGTGACGATGGCGAGTCCGGCCGCGGCGCGCGCGGCCAGCGCCAACTGCCCGGCGATCTTGTCGATCGCGGCGAGCGCATCCTTGACCCGCACCGAAACGATGCTCGGAAAGCGTTTCGCCGCCTCGCGCGCGAGCCGCGCGTCTTTGGCGTCGCGGGCCGCCACAGATGGCGCGCCGTAAGCCACGGTGAAGAGTTCGGTGTAGGGCGCCCCGGCAAAAACATTGGGCGAAAACACCATGATGAAATTGATCGCGTAACTGCGCCAGTCCACCCGGCGCAGATTGGCGACCTTCGCCGTTATCTCCCTGCCGAGCACATTGACTCGAATCGAGTCGCCAACGGTCAGACCCAATCCTTCGGCGACCTTCTGCTCCAGCGATACGAGCGGCGGACCGACGTAATTCGCCGGCCACCATTCTCCTTCGGCGAGCGCGGAGTTCGCCGGAATTTTGGGGGAAAACGTCACGCCGCGGTCGCCCTCGAGCGCCCATTTAACGTCGTCCGCCACCGCGGTCTTGTCGATAGACGCGTCTTTCACGGCGACGATGCGGCCCCGCATCATCGGCACGTGTTCAATGCGGGCGCCGGGCGCCTCGGCAGAGAGGAAATCAACAAAAGCCTCAGTTTGCGCCTTCGGCACGTCGATGAAGAAGAAGTTGGGGATTTCTCCGGAGTCGGCCCGCGCCAACTCGTTGTGAATCGCGCCTTCCACCAGCGCGAGCGAAATGAGCAGCGTTTGCGTCAGGCCGATGGAGATCATCAGCGCCGGCGTCAGGCTTTTCGGCCGCCAGATGTTGGCGAGCGCGAATCGCAGCCGCGCGTCACGCGAACGGGGAAAGCTGCGGGCCAGCCGCATGGCGACCCAGGCTGCGCCGCGCAGCAGGGCGAAGGCCGCGACAGCGGCGGCGACATAGGCCGCGCCGAGCTTCACGTCAAAGGACGTGGCCATTACGAGGGCCGCGAGCGCAATCGCCGCGGCCCCTGCGCCAGCGCGGTAGCGTGCGAGCGTCGCGCCCCGCTGGTCGTCGCGCAGCAGCGCCGCTACGGGAACTTCATGCGCGCGGCCCAGAGGAACGAGCGCAAAGATCAGGACGACGAGCAGCCCGTACAGAGCCCCATAGAGCGCGCCTTGCGCGTCGAGCGACGCCGATACGGGGAGATCGGCGAGATCGCGCAGCGCTTGCGCCGCGCCCCATGGAATCGCCGCGCCGACGACGAGTCCGAGCAGGATGGCCAAGGACGCCGCCGCTAAAACCTCAGCGAGGGCGATACGGAAGACCCGAGAGCCCTCGGCGCCGAGCGCCTTGAGAATGGCGAATTGTGCGCGCTTGCGCTCGACAAAGCCCTGCACGGCGTTCGCGACGCCGGCGCCGCCGGCGACGAGGGCGGTGAGCGCGACGAGGGTGAGCAGCTGGGCGAACCGGTCGAGATTGCGTGAGAACTGCGGCGAGACGGCGTCCCGCGTGCGCGACTCCCATCCGGCTTGCGGAAAGGCGTTCGCGGCGGCGGCGGCGAACGCCTTGAGGTCGGCGTCGGCGCCCTCGCGGAGCGTGACGCGGATGACATGCCGCACGATCGACCCGGGCGTCGCCAGTTCCGCGCCTGAGAGCGCGGCGCGCGTCATCATGACGCGCGGTCCGAAGCCAATGCCGCCTGCGAGCTTGTCGGGTTCGCTGTGCAGTATTGCGCGCAGCGTGAAGCGCGAAACGCCGATCGTCACGGTTTCGCCAAGCTTGGCGTCGAGGCGTGCGAGCAGCATCGGATCGACCGCGACGCCCGGCAGCCCGTCTCGTATCTCCAGCGCCTCGGCCAACGCCATGTCGGGATCGAGCGCGACCGCGCCGAAAGTTGGGTAAGTCGCCGGATCAATGGCTTTGATCTCCACCAGCGCGGCCTCGCCGTCGTCGCGCCGGGCCATCGCCCGCATCAGCGAAATTTCGGAAAGGCGGCCGCGCGCCTCGAAGAAGGCGCGTTGCTCCGGGGAAAACTCCCGCGAGACGAGGCTGAAGGAGGCGTCGCCGCCCAGGATTGTTCGGCCCTCCCGCGCGAGCCCCTGCGCCAGGGAACGTGAAAGGCCGGACACGCCGGAGATCGCGGCGACGCCGATGACGATGCAGGCGATGAAGACCCCAAACCCGCGGGGGTCGCCGAGCAGATCGCGCAGGGCGAAGCGCAAGGCGAAGGGCAGGGCGGGGAATCGTAACGCTCTCATGACGCCGCCCGCTCGCTCGCCTCGATGCGGCCCGAGCGCAGCAGAACGCGTCGGCTGCAGCGGGCGGCGAGCGCCGCATCATGGGTGACGAGCACGAGCGTCGCGCCGCGGCGCCGTTGTTGTGCGAAAATAAGTTCAATCACGGCGGCCCCGGTTTCCGAATCGAGATTGCCCGTGGGCTCGTCCGCCGCGAGGATCAGCGGGTCGGGCGCGAGCGCCCGGGCGAGCGCCACCCTCTGCTGCTCGCCTCCCGAAAGCTGAGCCGGGTAGTGGGCCAGGCGCTCAGCGAGCCCGACCGCCGCAAGCTCGGCCTCGGCGAGCGCGAAAGCGTCTGATTTCCCGGCGAGTTCCAGTGGAATGGCGACATTCTCCAGCGCCGTCATGGTGGGGATCAACTGGAAAGACTGGAAAACGATCCCTATGTTTTCTCCGCGGAAACGCGCGAGCGCGTCTTCCGAAAGGGCGCCAAGATCGCGCCCGTCAATCCTGACGCTTCCGGCGTCGGGTCGCTCCAGTCCGGCGAGGGTCATGAGCAAAGTCGATTTGCCCGAGCCGGACGGTCCCAGAAGAGCGACGGTTTCGCCCTGGTGTACGCTCAGGCTGACGGTCTTGAGCACATGCACGCTGGCGGCGCCTTCGCCGAGCGTGAGATCGACGCCTTCAACTTCGATGACTTGTCGCAGCACGGAGCAAAACCTTGAATGATGCGCCGCATTCGACGCCCGCAGTCCAGTCGACTTATTGCGCTTTCCGCCGTTCTCTCCAAGCCGCGGCTCTCGCGTCCTTGGCCCTGTTGACGATGGCGCTTACATCGGCGCGCGCCGAACCCGTGCGCATCCTGGCCTTTGGCGACAGCCTGACGGCGGGGCCCGGCATCGGCGCCGAAGACTCGCTTCCAGCGCAGCTCAAGAGACGCCTGAGCGACGACGGATATAATGTCGAGGTCGTCCAAGGGGGCGTTTCCGGCGACACGACGACGACCGGGCTCGCGCGCCTCGACTATACGCTCGGCGCCGGACCATTCGACATCGCCGTCGTCGAACTTGGCGCCAATGACATGCTGAACGGGCATGATCCGAAGATCACGCGCGCCAATCTCGACCGGATTCTTGCGACGTTGAAGCAGAAAGGCGTTCGCCCGGTGCTGACGGCGATGGTCTCGAGCGCGAATCACGGGCAAGCTTACAAGAAGGAATTCGATTCGGTTTATCCGGATCTTGCCGCCAAACATGAGGCGCCGCTTGTGCCCTTTATCTTGGAAGGCGTCTGGGGCTCTCCCGCGCTCCTCATCTCGGACGGCATTCATCCCAACGCCGCTGGCGTGGCGAAGATCGTCAAAAAAATCGCACCCTATGTTGAAAGAACGCTCGTTTCCATGGGGGCGAGTAGGACCTCGCGCGCGCAATGAGGCTGCGCGATCCCGCTTGGGGAGGATGTCATGCCCAGACTGTTTACGGCCCTGGAGATTCCCCGATCAATCGCCGAAAGCCTCGCGCGCCTGCGCGGCGGAATCCCCGGCGGCCGCTGGATCGACGTTGAGAATTATCACGTCACCTTGCGCTTCATCGGCGACGTCGATGACGCTTTCGCGCGCGACGCGGCGAATGCGCTCTCCTTCATCCGCCGTCCGGAAGTCACCGTCACCTTCGACCAGCTGACGTCGTTTGGCGGCGACAAGCCTCGCGCCATCGTGGCGCGCGCGCGGCTGGAGCCGACCCTCATGGACATGCAGGCGGAGCAGGAGCGGCTATTGCGTCGGCTCGGCGCGCCGCCCGAGCCGCGCAAATTCATCCCACATGTGACGCTCGCGCGTCTGCGCGGCGCCAGCGCTGGCGCCGTCGCCGCCTATCTCGGCGCGCGCGGCTATTTCCCGCCGCTGCGGTTCACGGCGGAGCGCTTCGTGCTTTATTCGTCGCGCGATTCCGTGGGGGGCGGCCCCTACATCGTCGAGGCGGAATATCCGCTGCTTGTGGCGCCGCAAGCGCTGACAGGAACGGCGCGAGGTTAGGCGCACGCAGAAACGGGTAAACAATTGCAGGAGATTAAGAACCGCTTTTTTAAGCGAGCAGATTGTCGATTGCGCCGAGCGGTGATCAAATATCATACGTCCGCGATCGGCCACGGCGTCCTTATCAGTGAACTTGAAGCGCGTCTTCGGCGGGTCGAGCAGCATCTCAACCTTGAACAGGACACTCTTTAGATTCGGCCGGAGGATACGGCGTCCTTCATTCCTGCGCCGACGCCATACTTTGAGCGCTCGCACGTCCTTTGGCGACGATTTCCGCCAAGGAAGGGTCTTTCGCGAGCGCTTCGGCGATCAATCGGTCGGACGCGGCCTCGATCTCCGTCGAGAGCTTGTCGAAAAAGGCGCGCGGCTCCATGCCGGGCGCGATCAGCGGCAGGAACTCGATCACGACGGTCCCCGGCCGGACGAGGAACGAGCGGCGCGGCCAAAACAGCCCGGAATTCACGGCGACGGGAAGCACCGGCGTTTCGGTCGCCGCGTAAAGATGCGCGATGCCGAATTTATATTGCGGCGGCGCGCCGGCCGGGCGACGCGTGCCTTCGGGGAAAATGAAGAGCTGCCGTCCCTGGGCGAAAATTTTCTTGGATTTGGCGATCAGCTGCGGCAGCAGCTTGCCGCCCTTTGCGCGATCGATGGCGATCTGCTCGGCCGCCAGCAGGTACCAGCCGAAAAAAGGCAGCCAAATCAGTTCGTGCTTCAAGATGTAGCTGAAGTCGGGAAATCTAATCGGCAGAACGAAGGTTTCCCAGATCGACTGATGTTTGCAGGCGACGATCACTGCGCCTTTGGGGATATTCTCGAGACCTCGCCAGTCAACCTTCGCGCCGCAGATCTTGTCGAGCAGCCAGAGGGTCGTGCGTCCCCAAGTGCGTCCAAGCTCCTGGTTGATCTGGCGCCGCATCATCAGGCCCGGCAGCCAGACGATCATGAGCGTGAACATGTTCAAGAAGAACACGATCTGGAAAATGAGGGAGCGCAGGAGGAGCATGGGCGAGATCTGGGCGGAGGAGCGTGGCGCGCTTTTACGGCGCCAGGAGGCGTTGGAACAAGCTCTCACTCAGATGCGACGCTGTGGCGAAGCTGCGGGGGAGGCTCCGACTCCTCGTATCTCCTGAAAAGCTTGGTGCGCAGCAGCGATCCGACGTATTTCACATATTCCTTTCCGACAAATCGGGCGACGCGCAGATCGCTGATCCAGTCGGCGACGTCGATATGTTCGCTGACCACCGGAAAGGGATAGAGCTCGACATTCGGCAAGGCGGCTGAGATTTCGACCAGCGCACGCGGCATGTGGTAGTTCGACGTCACCACGATGAGCGTGCGGGTGATGTTGTGCTCGCGCGCCCAATCGCGCGTCTCTTTGGCGTTGCCGGCGGTGTCGAGCGCCTGATAGCCGAGGTCGACGCAGCAGTCGAAGAGCTCGCGCGACATGGGCAGTATTTTCGCTAGCAAGGAGCTGCGGGTAGAGGGATTGACGCCGGTGATCAGCATGCGTCGCGCCTGACCGCTGGCGAGAAGCGTCGCCGCGTCGAGCACGCGATCCGAGCCGCCGGTCAGCGCGACCACGCCTTCCGCCTGCACCGGAATGGAGAACTCCTCTCGCGGCAGCGACAGCGCGAAGCCCACAAAACCCAACAGGAGCGCCGCGGCGAGAAAGGCGCCGCCGGCGAGGATCGCGCAGGCGGCCTTGCGGACGGCGCTACCCATTCTTCACTCCCTGGCGTGCGGAGGTCGTCAATCTTGGGGTCCTTCGCCCATGCTTCCTGCCCAAAACGCGCGAGGCGCGATTCTGACGCGACTATAGGGCTATTTCTGCGCCGATGTTATCGGGGCGGCTGTTTTGGGTGAATGCGCTTAACCGAGCCGCTGCAGGTGGCGCAGCACAATGAACTGCGAGAGATAGCCGGTCAGCGCGGCGACGCCGCCCGAGAGCAGAACGATGACGACAAAGCCGCTCGGGCCAATCGAGAAATCGCCGAACAGGGCCTCCATCTGATCGCCGCCGCCGGTCGCGCGCCACCGCTGCGCCAGGAACTGCGCCAGGGCGAAAAAGGCGATCGCGCCGCCGCCACCGATCAGGGCGCCGCGAAAGCCGAGCGCCATGAAGCGATGCTGAAATTCTCGCGAGATGAACGAGTCGGCGGCCCCGACAATATGCAGCACTTCGACGATCTCGCGATTAGTCGCCACCGCGGCGCGTGTGGCTGAGGCCACGGCGACGGCCATGGCGGCGAGGATCAAAACGAAAATGAGGGCGGCTATGGCCACGGCGGCGCGCGCCATATCGCCAAGACGCTCGATGAAGACATGATGATCGTCGAGCACGGCGTTAGGAACGGCGCGCTCGAGCTCCATGCGCAGCTTGTCCAGATCCGCCCGATTTTCGACGTCGAGCTTCAGCACGATCATGCGGGGCGTAGGCAATTCAGAGAGATCCAGACCCTCGCCGAGCCACGGCGTCAGCAGCGCCTCGGATTCGGACTTGCCGTAGATTCGGGCTTCCCGCACGCCGGGCGTTCGCCGCATCGCCTCCGCCGCCTCCTTAACATCGGCCTCGACGTTGCGGCCGGGGACCGGACGCACCTGCACGGTCGCTTCGCGCGCGACGTCGCTGCGCCATTCGACGCTCGCATCGGCGACCAGAATGGCGACGTTAGCCGCGAGCGCGGCGAGAAACGTCATGATCGCGATGACGATGACGAGCGAGCGGCCGGCGACGGAATCGGCGGGCACCAGCGCGCTCTGCGCCGGAAACTCTTCGGCGTCTTCATCGACGTCAGACGCGGCCGGGCGAATCGAGGACCAAAATCGCATCAAGGCCATCGTCTGCTCATTCGAAGATGTGAAGCCGGCCGTCGGCAAGCACAAGACGCCGCGCATCTTCATACTGGTCCATCAGGCTCAAGTCATGAGTGGCGATAATGACGGCGGTTCCGGATCGGTGGAGTTCGATGAAGAGGCGCAGGATCCGGCGCGCGAGCGTCGGGTCGACATTGCCCGTCGGTTCGTCGGCAAGCAGCAGTTTGGGTTGCGAAATCAGCGCACGGGCGATCGCCGCGCGCTGCTTCTCGCCGCCCGAAAGGACCGTTGGGAACGCATGCGCGCGTTCGCCGAGACCCACCCAGCGCAACAGTTCGAGCACCTCGGCGCGATAGGTCGACTCTTCGCGCCCGAGCACGCGCAAGGGCAGGGCGACGTTTTCGTAAAGCGTCAGATGATCCAGAAGGCGAAAGTCCTGGAAGACGACGCCGATTTTGCGGCGCGTCTCGGCGACGTCTTCATTGCTGAGCGCCGCCGTGTCCTTGCCGAAGATATTGATCAACCCGCGCGTCGGCCGCAGCGCCATGATGATCAATCGCATCAGGGTGGTCTTGCCTGCGCCTGACGGGCCCGTCAGGAACTGGAAAGAACGCGGTTCGATCTGGAAATTCACGTCTCGGAGCGTTTCGGCGCCGACGCCATAGCGCAAGCCGACATTCTCAAAGGTCAACACGACGCCGTCTTCTCCCCAAAGATGGCCCCAACGGCGGGGGTTCGAATGACGCTCGGGACGGATGCGCGAGTCGCGACAATAGCAGTTCACCCCTGCTTAGCCATCATCACTCTTAACGATCTCTTGTCTTGGAGCTTCTATGCATGCGACGGCGCTTCGCGCCGCGGATCGCCGGCGGCGTCACGATCACCCGCCTGACCCGTCAGCGATCTTCTAGAGGCAATACGAAGCTGAAGATGGTTCCGCCCTCGGGGTTGGGCTCCGCCCAGATCTTTCCATTATGCGCTTCGATGATCGAGCGCGAAATGGAGAGGCCGACCCCCAGACCGTGCGGCTTCGTCGTCGTGAACTGCTCGAAGAGCCTGTCTTTGATCTCCTCGGGCAATCCTGGGCCGGTGTCCGCGACATCGGCGCGGATGAGATTGCCTTCAATCAGGCGGGTCGACACCCTCATCTCGCGTCGCTCGCAGTTTTGCATCGCCTCGACGGCGTTACGCTTAAGATTGACGACGACCTGCTGAATCTGAACTTTGTTGATCACCACCGTGTCCGGCGACGCTTCGAGGTCGATTGCGGTTTGGACATGATGTTCCCTGGCGAGCGCATCGGTGAACTCGCAGGCGGTTCGGATGACGGCGTTCAGATTTTGGGGAGCTTTTGAGGTCTCTCCGCGCGCGATGAACTGGCGCAGATTGTCCATAATTTCGGCGACGCGGAAGACTTGCGCATCGGCGTTGTCCAACATCTCCTCGACCTTCTCAATCGAGAGGTCTTTTTCGTTCAAATGCCGACGCGCGAAGTTGAGATAGGCGCCGATCGCCGTCAAAGGCTGCTTGAGCTCATGGGCCAATCCGGTCGCCATATTCTCAATCAACTCAAGGCGGTTCGCCTGAAGTTCCTGAACCCCCTGCTCGCAGCGGAGCCTGGAGCTGAGATCGCGGATCAAAGCGATGAAAAGCCGCTCCCCGTCGCAGGCGACTTCGCTGACGACGAGCTCCACGGGAAACACCGAACCGTCTTGTCGCAAGCCTTCGATCTCGTGGCGAATGCTTGGAGTTCCCCGCCGCAGATAGTCGCGGTGGCGCTGGTTCGCCTCTGGCGTCAGCATGCCGAAATCCCGCCCAACAACGTCGCCGGGCGCGTAGCCGAAAAGCGACGCCGCTTCCGCGCTGATCGATCGCACCACGCCTTGCTCGTCGAGCGCAATGTTTCCGTCGAAGGCGGCGTTCAAGATCGGGGGCAGATCAGGGCGTTCTTCGCCTTCCGCTACGCTTGGCGCGAATGAGTCTGGAGGGCTGAGGGAACGCATACGATTTCCCCGGGGGCGCCCGGCGCGCGCCGCTCGCAGCCCCAACTTGCGGTAGCTAGGCGCTGGCGGGGCGAGTTCAACCCCAATACCCCCGACCCAGGCGCATTTTCAACCGCCGAGAAATGGCCTAAGCAGACGCCATGTCGCCGACACAAGCCCCAGCGCCGCTGTTCTTTCTCAACGCACGGCTGATTGATCCGGGCTCGGGACGCGAAATGCGCGGCGGTCTCGTGACGCTCGACGGAGTCGTCGCGGAGGTCGGCGAATCCGTTCGTCAGGGCGACGCTCCCGAAGGCGCGCGCGTCATCGATTGCGCCGGCGACGTCGTCGCGCCGGGCCTCATCGACATGCAGGCCTTTGTCGGCGAACCGGGAGCGGAGCATCGCGAAACCATCGCCAGCGCGACTCTCGCCGCGGCGGCGGGGGGCGTGACGACCATCGTGTCAACTGCAGCGACGGCGCCGCCCGTCGACGATCCCGCCGTCGTCGATTTCGTGCTGCGCCGCGCGCGCGACACCGGGCGCGTGCGCGTCGCCCCGATGGCGGCGCTGACCAGAGGCCGCGAGGGCAGGGAGATCGCCGAGCTGGGCCTGCTGCAGCAGGCCGGCGCGATCGCTTTCTGCGACGGCGCGCGCTCCGTGCGAAGTGCGCTGGTCATGCGACGCGCGCTCACCTATGCGCGAGATTTCGATGCGCTGGTCATTCATTTCGCCGAAGACCCCGACCTTTCCGTCGGCGTCATGAACGAAGGCGAATTTGCGCATCGGCTCGGCCTCGCCGGCGCGCCGCGTGAAGCAGAGGCGATCATGCTCGATCGCGACTTGCGGCTCGTCGCGCTGACCGGCGCGCGCTACCACTCGGCGATCGTGACGACGACGCTCTCGTTGGACGCGTTGCGCACAGCCAAGGACGAGGGCTTGGCCGTCACCTGCGGGACCTCGATCAATCATCTGACGCTGAATGAGAACGACATCGGCGACTACCGCACCTTCCTCAAGCTCAGACCGCCGTTGCGCCACGAGGATGAACGCAAGGCGCTCGTTCGCGCGCTCGGCGAAGGTCTGATCGACGTCATCGTATCCGATCATGATCCGCAGGACGTCGAAACCAAACGGCTGCCCTTCGCGGAAGCCGAATATGGGGCGATCGGCGTCGAGACGATGCTCGCGGCGGGGCTTCGACTCGTGCATTCGGGCGACGTTACGCTGATGCGCCTGCTCGAGGCGATGACGTCGCGCCCGGCGGGAATTTTAGGGCTACGGCAGGGCAGACTGCAAAAAGGCGCCCCCGCGGACATCATACGCTTCGATCCCGACGCGCCCTTCGTCGTCGATCCCGCAACGCTGCACTCGCGATCCAAGAACACGCCGTTCGATGGGGCGCTGCTCCAGGGCGTGGTCAAGACGACCGTCGTCGGGGGCGCAATCGTCTACGAGGAATAAAGGCCGCGACAGCGCTTGGCGCTTGTCGCCGGCCAGAGTCAGCGGACGTGTCGGCTCGACGACCGGACGGCTTCCGCGATCATCAGCAGAAACGGCGCGCCCAGGATCCAGGCGGGAACGAACCAGCCATAGCTATCAGTCATGACACTCTCCTTTGGTCCTATCCCCAGCTCGCCTTCAACCGCTGCGACCGTTCGAGGTTCCGTCCGGCGCCCTTTTTTTGCGCCCTCGTAGCCCTTTATCCCAATGTGACAGCGAACCTATGTCGCGCCTTCAGCGCCTGCATACTGAGCCAGACTGCAGCTCCAGCCCCAACGAAATGAGCAAGAAGCAAGTTAAAGTTCGCCATTAAGATGAAGACGTCGAGCGCGCGCACGATCCTGTCCGGATCGGTGATCGCGATCCCCGGCGGCTGCGACACGGTCTTGGCGACAAGCAGGGCGATGCTCAAGCCGACGCCGATGAACGAGACCACCGAGCCCAGCACATTGACGAGCGAACCGACCCCAAGAAACCACAACGCCGCGGACTGGTCGGCGCCGAGCACGCTGGCCGGATCGCGCATCAGCCTGCCCGAGGCGATCGTCGAGAAGAGATCCAGGAACAGCGAAGCGAATAAGAGTCCCAGTCCGAAATACCCCCAATGGATCGGATCGCTGACCCAGACGGTGGAGCTGATGGATTGGCCAACCGCGCCAAAGGCGAGGAGCGGCGCGGTCAGGAACGCCAGAACGAAATCCAGCCAAAATCCGAGCCAACCCATGAGGCGGATGCGACGGCCAAGATCCTGCCCGACCAGGACTGATTCCGGCGAAATCGTCAACGTCATCTTTGGCGGCGCGGCGGCGACAAGCGCCGTCGACGTCACGCGCCGCGCCGGTCCGGCCAAAGCGACGAAGCCGAGATAGGCGATCAATCCGGCCGGCAGCGCGAAAGCGGCGATCCGGTTCAATGCGCGTGCGACTTCGGCGAAGCCAGGATCCGCCAGAGCCGGCGATCCGACCGAGATCCCCACGACGTCAAACGCAGCGCCACTGAAAATCGCTTCGAATCCGCCGCTGACGATGAGCAGGCCCGCGGCCGCATAGACGAACTGGCGCAGGGGATAGGCGGCGAACCGCCTCCAGGCCGCGCCGACCCCGAAAGGGTAGTTCGGAAACCAGCTGCGCCACAGATATTGAGCGGCGAGCAGGATGACGACGAGCGCGGCGAAGTTCAGCGCCAGATTTGTGAGCGGTCCGCCGATCGACGGCTCCCACAGCCGCAGACCCCAAGCGACGAGGGTGAGCAAGGCGAACAGGGCGGCGAAGGCCCAATCGACCGGATCATCGAAGAAATCGTAGCGCAATTTTTTAAAGCCGCATTTAGGCCCCGCCACACAACCAGTTGGCGCGCGCGGCGGCGATTTCAACGCGAGCAGTGCAGCGGTGTCCGCTTGAACAAACGCCAGACAAGGCGAGGGCTCCTGCGACGATGCTCCTGGGAAGGCTATCGGCGACTCTTGAGGAATGCGTGAGCCGCCTTATGAACATATGACTGCTTCTAAGAATTAAGGCTTCTAAGAATTAGGAGTGAATTTATGAAAGCGCTTTTCGCCACAGCCGCCGTTTTCGTCGCAATCTCTCTCTGTTCGAGCGCGCTCGCGCACGTTCCGAGCTTTCCAAAGGATGAGCCTTACGCGAAGGCGCGCCAGGCTCTCCTCAAAAAAGGTTGGAAGCCTGTTCACGCGCCCGAGGCTGGATTCGTCTGTCAAAAAGGCGATCCTCGCTGCAAGGGACGACCCGAGACGGTGTCTTGCGCCGGAACGGGAATGGCCAATTGCATTTTTCGCTGGAAGCGCAAGGACGTCGTCATCGACGTCAATACGGTGGGCGAAACGAAGCCGGTGATTACGGAAGTAACCTGTCATTCCGGATGTAGGTGATTTCCGCGATTGCTCTTTGGCTCAAACTTCTGTTGCGAGCCGAAGGCTTTCCGCCCCTTGAAGAATTCCGCCAATAGCCTTAAAGCCTCGCCGCGCGCGAGCGACGGGCTCGTGACCACTCGGAACGAGGATCATGGCCAAGGAAAAGTTTTCACGCACGAAGCCGCACTGCAACATTGGGACGATTGGGCACGTCGACCATGGCAAGACGTCTTTGACGGCGGCGATCACCAAGGTTCTGGCGGAGACGGGCGGCGCGACCTTTACGGCCTATGATCAGATCGACAAGGCGCCGGAAGAGAAGGCGCGCGGCATCACGATTTCGACGGCGCATGTCGAATATGAGACGAAGAACCGCCATTACGCCCATGTCGATTGTCCCGGCCACGCCGATTATGTGAAGAACATGATCACCGGCGCGGCGCAGATGGACGGCGCGATTCTGGTGGTCTCGGCCGCCGACGGCCCGATGCCGCAGACCCGCGAGCACATCCTGCTCGCCCGCCAGGTCGGCGTGCCGGCGCTCGTCGTGTTCTTGAACAAGGTCGACATGGTCGACGATCCGGAGCTTCTGGAGCTCGTCGAGCTCGAAGTGCGCGAGCTGCTCAGCAAATATGAATTCCCTGGCGACGACATTCCGATCACCAAGGGTTCGGCGCTGTGCGCGCTCGAGGGCAAGAACCCCGAGATCGGCCATGACGCGATCCTGAAGCTGATGGAGACGGTCGACGCCTACATCCCGCAGCCGGAGCGTCCGAAGGATCAGCCGTTCCTGATGCCGGTCGAGGACGTGTTCTCGATTTCGGGCCGCGGCACGGTGGTGACGGGGCGCATCGAGCGCGGCGTGATCAAGGTGGGCGAGGAAGTCGAGATCGTCGGCATCCGTCCGACGACGAAGTCGACGGTGACGGGCGTCGAGATGTTCCGCAAGCTGCTCGACCAGGGCGAGGCGGGCGACAATGTCGGCTGCCTGCTGCGCGGCACGAAGCGCGAGGACGTCGAGCGCGGCCAGGTGCTGTGCAAGCCGGGTTCGGTGAAGCCGCATACGAAGTTCAAGGCTGAGGCATATATCCTCACCAAGGAAGAGGGCGGCCGTCATACGCCGTTCTTCACCAACTATCGCCCGCAATTCTACTTCCGCACGACGGACGTGACCGGCATCGTCACATTGCCCGAGGGCGTGGAGATGGTGATGCCGGGCGACAATGTGACGATGGAAGTCGCGCTGATCGTGCCGATCGCCATGGAGGAGAAGCTGCGCTTCGCCATCCGCGAAGGCGGCAGAACGGTTGGAGCTGGAGTGGTCGCATCGATCATTGAATGATCGATGCGACGACGGAATGCGATCAACCGCATTCCTATGCGGCGCCGGCGTCGTCGCCAGCATCATCGAGTAATCGTCGCTGTAGCGCGCTAAAGGATAAAGGGGGCAGGAGCCGCGCTCTTGCCCCTTCATTTTTAGACCCATTTCTGACAGCGGCGAGGATAGACATCCGCGATGAAGCCGTCCGTCGTCAAACTTGAACGCACGCATGAGCGCTGGGCGACGATGTCGATCGCGACCATCCGCATGCCCGACGGAATAACCCTACTGCGCGATGTCGAGGACCATGGCTGCGCGGCCGCCGTGCTGCCATACGATCCTGCGCGCAAGACGGCGCTGCTCGTCGAGCAGCTGCGCGCCGCTCAGCTGATCGCGGTCGGCGCGACGCATTCGCTAGAAGCGATCGCCGGTCTCGTCGAGGGCGAGGATGACGCGGCGGCCACGGCGAAACGCGAGGCGCTCGAAGAAGGCGGTTTGCGGCTTGGCGCGCTGGAGCATGTCGCGACCGCCTGGTCGATGCCGGGCGTCTCGACCGAGCGCATGACGCTTTATCTCGCCGAATACCGGGCCGAGGATCGCGTCGGCGACGGCGGCGGGGTCGCGCATGAAGACGAAGAGGTTCGCGTCGTCGAACTGAGCCTCAAGGAACTTTCCGAGCTGATGGCGGCGGACGGCATCATTGACATGAAAACGCTCGCGCTGGTTCAGGCGCTGCGTCTTCGGCGTCCTGAACTCTTCGAGTAACGCGCGCGATCGTAGGCCGACGAATAGCTGGGAGCGAACGCCGGTGACTAGCAGCCTCCGCCGCTGACCCCCGGCGCGAGCCGCAGCGCGTCGCAGAGATTGCGCGACTGGAAGTCGTCCATCATTTTTCGCGTGATGACGCTGGTGGAGCCCGGCACTTGCATGACGGGGGTTGGCGCTCCCGTTGGTCCGGTCACATAGTCTGCGAAATAGCCGTCGTCAGCATATGGCGGCGGCGCCACCACGCGATGAACCCGGGCGTGCGCGCCGCGCACGCGCACGTCGGCAGCGGCGGCGGTTGTCAGACCAACCGTGGCGAGGACGATGAGCAGGAATAGGGCGACAGCCTTGCGCATGGCGTTGTCCTCCTGCCCGAAGCATATAGGGGTCCGGGGTCACAAGGAAGCAGGCCGGCAGCCGTAAAAGGCGTATCAAGAGCCGCCCTGCTTCGCGCCAGCTCAGGCGGCGAGTTCGTCGCCCAGAAGCACCGCGGGCAGGCGGCGCTCGTCTAGGCGCTCGACGGTGGCCGTCGGCTGCTGAGCGAATTGCTCGACTTCCAGCGCCGCGGCGACGGCGGAAATGCCGATCTCGCGGTAAAGCCGCGCGAGAAGGTCATGGGGATGGCCGCTGGATTGGGGCTCGTTGAACTCGACGGAATACTTGTCGGACATGGGCGCGCTCGACGACAGGAGGGGAACTCAAGGGACGTTTTCCTAGGATTGTCCTTCGCAAGTTAACGAGCCGCTAAGGAACCGGGGCCGAGGCGGCGCTCGCCCAACTTTTTTTCAAATGCGCGAGAGCCGTTGCATTCGCCGTGAAATTGCGAAAAATGCGCCCGAGCCGCCCCTTGACCCCTTGACCCCTTGGCCCCTTGGCGGCGGTCACGCGAGTCTTTGAACCGATGCGACGTCATCTTCCGCCCGAGCCCTGGTCGAAAGTCGCGCTGTGGAGCCGACGGTTCGCGATTTTCGCCGCAACTGTGGCGATTTTGGCGATTCTGCTAGGGCGACTTGGCGCCCTTGACCCGGCGTCCGCGCTCGCGTCGCTGGGCGGCGCCATGGCCTTGGCGCTGGTTTCACTGCTTCTGTTTTTCGCCGCTTGCAACGTGATTTGGCGGACGGGACGGCGGGGGGCGGGCGCAGCGGCGACCGCGTTCGTCATCGCGGCGCTGACGCTGGGCTACCCCGCCTATCTGGCTTTCGAGGCGGTGCGGCTGCCGGTGCTTTCCGACATTTCGACGGACGTCGCCGATCCTCCTTATTTTTCCTTCTCCAAAGCCGCCTTCGAGGCGCGCAGCGGCTTCCAGCCTCCGGGTCTCCCGTCCCGGGCGCGGGAGGCGCAGCGGCCGGCCTATCCCGACGTCGAACCGATCGTCGTCGATCTCGACACGGACGAGGCCTATGCTCTGGTGCTGAAAACGGCCAAAGCCCGCGGCTGGACGCTCGTCGACAAGCGGCCGCCGGGCGGACGCAGCGGCGACGGCCATATCGATTTCATCGACAAAACGCTCGTCATGGGATTTGACGACGACATCACCGTCCGCTTCAAGCCGCTGCCCGGTCAGACGCGCATCGATCTGCGCTCGGCGTCGCGTTACGGACGCCATGACTTTGGCGTGAACGCCAAAAGAATCGCAGCTTTCGCCGAGGAACTTCAGTCACAGCTCGACGCGCGCTAGCGCGCTCCCCAAATTGAATGCAGGCGAGACGCTCGTTTTCGGCGGCGTCTTCGATTATGCTGCACAGCAAAGCTTAGCGACGGGAGCGGTGAAATGGTCGAGGAAAGCGGCGTCGCTCCAGCAAGCGCGCCAATGATTCCCCCTTTCACCCGCGAGCAGGAGCTCACCGCCTTTCGCGAAATGTTGCTCATCCGGCGCTTCGAGGAAAAGGCCGGACAGCTTTACGGCATGGGCGTCATCGGCGGATTCTGCCATCTCTACATCGGCCAGGAAGCTGTGGTCGTCGGCGTTAAGATGGCGGCGCGCGACGGCGACCAGTTCACCACGAGCTACCGCGACCACGGACATATGCTCGCCTCAGGGATGGAGCCCAGGCGCGTCATGGCGGAGCTCGCCGGAAAGCGCGGCGGCTATTCCAAGGGCAAGGGCGGCTCGATGCACATGTTTTCGCGCGAAGCGAATTTCTACGGCGGGCACGGCATCGTCGGCTCGCCGGCGCCGATCGGCGCGGGAGTCGCTTTCGCCAACGCCTATCGCGGCGACGGCCGCGTATCTTTGACCTTTTTCGGAGAAGGCGCCGCCAACCAAGGCCAGGTCTATGAGGCCTTCAACATGGCGTCGCTCTGGAAACTGCCGGTCGTTTTCATTGTCGAGAACAACCGTTATGCGATGGGGACAGAGATTTCCCGCGCCTCCGCGCAAATCGACCTCTCCAAACGCGGCGCGGCTTTCGGCATTCCGGGCAAGCAGATCGACGGCATGGACGTGCGCATCGTCAAGACTACGGCGGACGAGGCGATCGAATGGTGCCGCGCCGGCAAGGGCCCCTATCTCATAGAGGCGCAGACCTATCGCTATCGCGGCCATTCGATGTCCGACCCCGCGAAATATCGCTCCAAGGAAGAAGTCCAGAAGATGCGCGAGGAGCATGATCCGATCGAGCAAGTCCGCGCGCGGCTGATCGCCGACGGCATGAGCGAGGACGAACTCAAGAAGATCGACGCCAATGCGCGCAAGATCGTCGCCGAAGCCGCGGATTTCGCCACTGCGGACAAGGAGCCGGACCCGAGTGAGTTGTGGACGGACGTGCTGGCGTCGTGAGGGATTGAGTCAATGACCGTCAATGTCCTCATGCCGGCGCTGTCTCCCACCATGGAGCAGGGCAAGCTCGCCAAATGGCTCAAGAACGAAGGCGACGCGGTGAAAGCCGGCGACGTCATCGCCGAAATCGAGACCGACAAGGCGACGATGGAGGTCGAGGCCGTCGACGAAGGCGTGCTGGCGCGCATCCTCGTTCCCGGCGGCACCGAGAATGTCGCCGTCAACACGCCGATCGCGGTGATCGCCGAGGAGGGCGAGGAGGTCGCAGATACGGCCGACCACGCGCCGGTCGATCGCGTCGGCGAAGAGGACAAAGCGCAAAAGCAGGCTGAAGCCGCCCCACCGGTTCCGGGCCAGACCGCGCCGCAGGACGAACCCGGCGAAGCCAATAAGGCCGCGACCAAAGCCGCTGTCGAGGCCGCGACGCCCGCGCCCAAGGCGACAAGCGTCGCCGCGCAGCCATCCCCGCGCGTCGCCCCTGAGGTGCCGGAAGGCACGACGATGGTGTCGATGACCATGCGCGAAGCCTTGCGCGACGCGATGGCCGAAGAGATGCGGCGCGACCCGAGCGTCTTCGTGATCGGCGAGGAGGTCGCCGAATATCAGGGCGCCTACAAAGTCACGCAGGGCCTTCTGCAGGAATTCGGCGCCAGACGCGTCGTCGATACGCCCATCACCGAATATGGCTTCGCGGGCGTCGGCGTCGGCGCGGCCTTCGCCGGGCTGCGGCCGATCGTCGAATTCATGACCTTCAATTTTTCGATGCAGGCCATCGACCACATCGTCAATTCGGCGGCGAAAACGCTGTACATGTCCGGTGGACAGATCAACTGTCCGATCGTTTTCCGCGGACCGAATGGCGCCGCGGCCCGCGTCGCCGCGCAGCACAGCCAGGATTATTCCGCCTGGTATTCGCAGGTGCCGGGACTGATCGTGATTTCGCCGTCGAACGCCAGCGACGCGAAGGGACTGTTGAAGGCGGCGATCCGCAATGACAATCCGGTCGTGTTTCTCGAGAATGAGATTCTCTACGGCAAGACGTCGGAAGTGCCGGCGCTGGAGGATTTCGTTCTGCCGATCGGCAAGGCGCGCATCGCCCGGCCCGGCAAGGATGTGACGCTCGTCTCCTTCTCGATCGGCATGACCTATGCGCTGCAGGCCGCCGAACAACTCGCCAAAGAGGGGATCGACGCCGAGGTGATCGATTTGCGCACGCTGCGTCCGATGGACACGGCGACGATCATCGAGTCCGTCAAGAAGACCGGCCGCTGCGTCGCGATCGAAGAAGGCTGGCCGCAGTGCGGCGTATCGGCCGAGATCGCCATGCGCGTGCAGCAAGAGGCCTTCGATTATCTCGACGCGCCGGTGCTGCGCGTCACCGGCAAGGACACGCCGATGCCCTACGCCGCCAATCTCGAAAAGCTCGCGCTGCCGAGCGTCGCGGATGTCATCACGGCGGCGAAGGCGGTGTTGTATCGGTGATCGAGAAAACTTGACCAATCACTTGGGCAGCGTTCCTGCTTACTTCCAGAAATCGGCTGAGATCAATTGCTCTAAATGTACAAAGGCGCTTGTTAGAAATGAGCCTTCGTTTCGACCAAGACGGACGTGCCATCATTTGGCTCGCGCGGCCGAATATGTGTTTATATGTGATCGACAGAGCCAAGATTTCAATTAGTCTTATAATATTAGTTTACGCAGTAAATAGTGTTGGATCGAAATCAAGTTTCTCGGCTGAAGATTTTTTATTCGGTTTATTCTGTATATTGGCGATTGTATTCACTTTCATGTTTTTTAGTCAAAGGTATATTTATGTCGGTCACTCTGACGGTATTTGTCTGTGCATGTTGATCAGACGAAGGGGCCAAGATAAAATTTTTGGCACGATCAGGGAGACTTTATATAGAAATGTCCGTTCGGTGCGGGTCTCGAAAGTTTCGGATAGCTGCGTAATTTTAGCATTTGAACATGAGCCTCCTCCAATTTCTGAAATGACCCAATTTATCGGGCGCGAAGCCGTGGTGCCGTCGAATTATATATTCAGAAATCCCGCGCACGTCGAAGCCGACCTCTCGGCGCGAGGCGCGAACCCGAATGCCCGTAAGGTGACCGCAAAAAAAATTTCGCTCTTGGGTTTAATCTTCATGCTACCTGTTCTCGATAGCGGCCTGCTCTGTAACAGCAGAGTGTGCGAAACTATCTTAGATCAGTGGCGTCGTGTGGCAGAATAACTAGGATCTCGCCAACGCCGTCAACATATCCAAGCGCCCGCCACGCTACCCCTCCGGCCAGAAGTCCTCGGCCATCATCTCTTCGAAGGTCCAGGGGCACTGCGCGGGGAACAGAGAGGCGTCGAGGTCGGTTTCGCGCTGCGCGCCGATCCGTGCCTGCCGATAGGCGAGGGCCGTCGCTTCAGCGATGACCGTCTTGAGGCTGGGATTGTCCGCAAGATGCGCGTCAATCGCGATTCGCTGCTCGTCGACGCTCAGCTTCCAGCTGCGCCCGCGCAGGCTCGGCTGAAAGCGCCATTTCAGCAAGTGAACCATCAGGACGATGAGGCGGCTGACGAGTTCGCGCTTTTCGGTCTTGCCCAAGCTCTCCACCTCTTCGGCGATATGCTCGATATCCGCCTCGCTGAGCTTTCCGGCGCGCAGCAGCGCCGCCTGCTCATTGGCCCAGGCGTAAAAATCTCGGTCGTAAAGCTGGCTCGCGGCCATTTTTGCCTCGGGGGATTTATTCGCTCGGCGCGGCGCGTTCATGGACTGCTCCCGGCAAGGCCTCTAATATATAGCGAACTTTCCGCCGCCAAAGGCGATTCCGCACGATGAACGCTCCCGCTCAATTCCCCGCCGGCGACCGCATCTTCGCTTCGCCTCTCGCGCGCCGTCTGGCGAAGGAGGGCGGACTCGATCTTTCCGCGCTGCAAGGCTCAGGGCCGCACGGCCGGATCATCGAACGCGACGTGCAGACGGCGCTCGCGCGCGGAGAGACGACGAAGGCGGCGCCGCTCGCCGCGGCGCCCTCGGCCGACATAACGCGCAAATTCTTCGAAGCCGGCTCCTTCGAAGAAATCCCGCATGACAATGTACGCAGGGCCATCGCGAGACGGCTGACTGAGGCCATACAGACCATTCCGCTTTTCTATCTCAACGTCGACTGCGAGATCGACGCGCTGCTGCGCCTGCGCGAGGATTTCAACGCCGCCGCGCCGCTGGGGTCCGACGGCAAGCCGACATGGAAGACGTCGGTCAACGACTACGTCGTCAAGGCGCTCGCCATCGCCCTGCAGCG
This sequence comes from Methylocystis rosea, assembly GCF_003855495.1. Taxonomy (NCBI): domain Bacteria; kingdom Pseudomonadati; phylum Pseudomonadota; class Alphaproteobacteria; order Hyphomicrobiales; family Methylocystaceae; genus Methylocystis; species Methylocystis rosea. Next base: position 1,336,735 of record NZ_CP034086.1, read on the forward strand.
CAAGCCCGAAGCGAATATCACCTACACGCCGGACGCGTTGCTGCGCCACAAATCCTCCGATATCGGCGTCGCCGTGTCGATCCCCGGCGGGCTCGTCACGCCGATCATCCGTAACGCGCAGGCGAAATCGGTTCGCGAGATTTCCGAGGAGATCAAGGACCTCGCCGGCCGCGCCCGCGCGCGCAAGCTGAAGCCGCATGAATATGAAGGCGGCGTCTCGGCGGTGTCCAATCTCGGCATGTATGGCGTGCAGAGTTTCACCGCGCTGATCAATCCGCCGCAGTCGACGATCCTGGCGGTCGGGCAGGGCGCGCAGCGCATGATCGTGAAGAACGGCGCGCCCGTTGTGGCGACAATGATGAGCGTGACGCTCTCCTGCGATCATCGCGCCGTCGACGGCGCGCTCGGCGCCGAGCTTTTGGCGGAATTCAAACATGTCATCGAACATCCGGCGATGATGTTCGCGTAACAATGGGTGATTTGACGCTTCAGTCGACCCTCACCTGTCCGCACTGCGCGCGCGCGGAAACGCTCGATATGCCGCAGGACGCCTGCGTCGTCGTGCATGTCTGCGCCGGCTGCGGCGCGCGGCTGACGCCAAAGACGGGAGACTGCTGCGTGTTCTGCTCCTATGGCGACGTTCCATGCCCGCCCGTGCAGAAGGAGGGCGATTGTTGCGGCGCGCCGATGGACGCGGGTCCCTAATCGCGGCATATGGCTTGCCTGGAACAGCTCTAAACAGGCAAGGAGCGGGCGCGTGGCGACGGAAGCTGACATTTTGAAGGCTCTGGAGGGGCTCTACGGGCCGGGCGGCGCGCCGCTCGCCGGCGCGGTGAGCGGCGTCAACCTATCGGGCGCCAAAGCCTTCGTTTCTTTGGCCGGCGATCCGAGCCAGACGCAGGCCTGGGAGGCGGCGCGAGTTGCGGCCGAGCGCGCGATCAAGGCGGCGCCCGGCATTGAGCAGGCGATCGTGACCCTGACGGCTGAACGCGCCTCGCGCCCCGAGGCTCCGGCGCCTCGGGCTCAAGCCCATGCCCATGCGCATGCCCATGGGCCTGGGCCCGGCGCGCCGCCGCCTCAGCAAAAAGCCGGAATTCCGGCGCTCGAAAAAATTCGCTTCATCGTCGCCGTCGCCTCGGGCAAGGGCGGCGTCGGCAAGTCGACGACGTCGGCCAATCTGGCGCTCGGCCTCGCCGCTCAGGGCTGGCGCGTCGGCCTGCTCGACGCCGACGTCTATGGCCCCTCGATGCCCCGGCTTTTCGGCTTGACCGGCAAACCCAAGGTCGAAGGCGGCAAGCTCGCGCCGCTCGAAGCCTATGGCTTGAAGATCATGTCGATGGGTTTTCTTGTCGACGAGAACGTGCCGATGGTCTGGCGCGGTCCGATGGTGTCGCAGGCGATTTCGCAGATGCTCGGCGAAGTCGCCTGGGGAGAACTCGACGCGCTCGTCATCGACATGCCGCCTGGGACGGGCGACGTTCAACTCACCATCGCGCAGCAGGTGCCGCTCGCCGGCGCGGTGATCGTCTCGACGCCGCAGGATCTGGCGCTGATCGATGCGCGGCGCGCCGTGTCGATGTTCCAGAAAGTCGAGGCGCCGATTCTCGGCGTCATCGAAAATATGAGCTACTTCCTGTGCCCGCACTGCGGCGGCCGCTCGGAAATTTTTGCGCATGGCGGCGCGCGCCATGACGCCGAACAGATGGGCGTGCCTTTTCTTGGCGAGGCGCCGCTCGACATCAAGATCCGTCAAACCTCGGACGCCGGGAGTCCGGTCGTGGGCGCCGAGCCCGACAGCCCACAGGCCGCCGTCTATCTCAATCTTGCGGCGAAGGTTAAAACGCTGCTCGAAACGCAAAAACAGCGCGCTGCGCCAAAGATCGTCGTCGGCTGAACTTGACGGAGCTTGAGTCGAATGTCCTTCAAGCCCGCAGGACAAAACAGCGTCTCTCCCTATTTGGTCGTCGCCGACGCCTCCGCGACGATCAAATTCCTTCAGGCCGTTTTCGACGCCACCGTGCTTCGAACCTTTCCTGATGCGGATGGGCGATTGATGCATGCGGAGGCGCGCATCGACGATACTGTTATCATGCTCGCCGACGCCGCCCCGCAATGGCCAGCGATCGAAGCGCATGTCCACGTCTATGTGCCCTCCGTGGACGAAACTTATGCGCGCGCGTTGCGGGCTGGCGCGGCGTCTGTTCAGGCGCCCGTGCAGAAACACGACGAAGACAAACGCGGCGGCGTCAAGGACGCCGGCGGCACAACCTGGTGGATCGCCACCCGCGTCGATTAGAGAGGGCGCATCCGTAAAAAAATCGCGCCTCCTTTTAGGGAGGCGCGCCAGGCGGGCCGATCGCTGCCGGCCGTCAGGGAGTTCAGAAATGCGTCGGGAACCAGGAATCGTCGCCTTGGTCGAACTTGTAATTGTAGCCGACTGAAAATGCGCCGCCATAGGCCCACACATTGACAGTGGCGGCGGGATTGAACCCGCCAAAAGGCCGTCCTGCCGACTGCGGGATCGCCTCAAAGGCGGACAGGGAATTCTTGAAAGCCCAAAGGACGGAAAAATCGAACGACGAGTTTTTCGTGATCGCGTAGTTGAACCCGCCTCCGAGATGATGCCGGTTCACGCTCGGCGAGAGCACCGCAAAGTTCAACGAACGCGCGATCAGCGAGCTGGTGGCGTAATGATAACCGAGTCGAAGCGCCAGCGTCGGCGTCGCGCGCCACTCGGCGGCGAAGGATGCCGAATCCGTATCCTTCATATTGATGCCGGCGCTGTCGCCGAGCGAGCGCACAAACAGGGGCGCGTTGGAATTGCCTAAAGAGGGAACGGCGGAATAGAAGACATGTCGCCAATCCGCCATGAGCGTAAGGTTGGGCAGGATGTCGTAGGCGAATCCGGCCTGCAATTGGGCGGGGATGTCGAAACTGCCCTGGCCGCCGAGAAGACCCGAATATTTGTCGAAACGCGACATCCACATGGGCGTCGAGCCGGAAAAGCCGAAGCGCAGGCTGTCCGTGATTCCCCACAGCAACCCTAAGCGAAAGCCGCCGCCGTAGGACCAGTCAAACCCCATGTCTGACATCTCCCACGGATTTATTGAAAAGGGCGCGAACGTCTTCACACCCTGAACGTTCAACATCTGCACTGCGATCGTCGGCGCAAGGCCGATCGTAATAGGGCCGATCGCCGTGTGGAAGCGACGCGCATAATCGACGCTGGCGAAGGCTTGTCTCAAATCTAGGCCAACGAAGCCGCCGCCGAACGGTCCACCCAGCGGCGGCCGAGCATATCTCACGTCATAGGCGCTGTTGATGCCGCCATTCGAATAGGTGACAAAGCTCCACGCGGAGTCGGCGTCGATCGGACGAATGTTGCCCGAGTTGGGGATTGGCGTCCATGGACGACCGCTCTGCACGTCGCCCGCCGCGATGAGCCTCGGAAGTCCTTCGGTGCGGTAACCGCGATAAGCAAGATTGGCGGCGACGCCAAACGCAAACTGCCGATCAAGGCCAACAATGGTCGCGGGATTGACCGAGGCGGCCATGCCGTCCCGACCATCGGCCACGCTGGCGCCGGCAAGCGCTCTCTGCCGCGGGCCGTATCCCGTCGCAAAAAAGCCGTCGGCGGCAAAGGAGAGGGATGGCGCAAGCGCGGCGATGGCCGTGAGTGCGAACAGGAAAGTGCGCGAAACAGTGTTTTTCATTGGGGCGAGTCCCGAAGCGCAACGCTTTCAAACGGCGTGGCGGCGTTCGCCCCGTCGCACCGAACCGACGCATACTCACGTTGTTTTAGAGGTTACCAGAGGCGCCTGGCCGTGCAGCGTAAATAACTCTTCGCAGGCGCAGATTTTGTCCGCCTGTTACGTCTTTGCAACACAAGCGCTTTTTTCACGTCGCGTCGGACACGGGGGAGTCGCCGAAGGGCTGATGGGGCTCCCACCGCGGTTGATCCGTATTCAAAGGCCGCTCCAGGATTCAGCAGGCCTGAAAATTCTAAATTGTCAGCGTCTAGGCTCAGCGGGGCCAGACGCTATTTGCCGGTACGCCGCGCGAAACTTGCGACGCGCGCGGGAACGCGGTAATTTTTCCATAATGGCGAGGGGCGCCGCTAGCGCGGCTGAGAAGCACCCGTCGAACCTGATCCGGGTCATGCCGGCGTAGGGAAGGCCAGCGAAAGAGCGAACGGCGCGCCCGCGTCGACGCTATGATAGCGCATCCCTCCTGCGTCTTCCTGACTCAGCGTCCGCTTCCCTTGAAGAAGCGCGATGAAGGAGCGCGATCATGAACATCCACGACAAGCGCATGCCGGCGAGCGTCACCACCGGGCCGATCGGAAAATCGCGCAAGGTCTATTCCTCGCCCAAGGGACGCGACGACATTCGAGTGCCTTGTCGCGAGATCCCGTTGGACCCGTCTTCTGGCGAGCCCCCGCTCCGGGTCTACGACCCTTCGGGACCCTATACCTGCGCATCCTTTGCGCCCGACCTTTCGGCGGGATTGCCCTCGGCGCGTCCCTGGCTCGCGATGCGCACAGGTCTCGAAACTTACCAGGGCCGGGGCGTCAAGCCAGAGGACAATGGCTTCGCCGAAGGCGAGCGTCTGGTGCCGCCTTGCCCGGCAGAGCGCAGGCTTCATCGAGCGGCCGGGGCCAGCCCCGTCACTCAGTTCGAGTTCGCCCGCGCGGGGATCATTACGGAAGAAATGATCTATGTCGCGCATCGCGAGAATCTCTGCCGCGAGCGCGCGCTCGACGTCGCGAGCGAGCGCATCGCTGATGGCGAGAGCTTCGGCGCCGCCATTCCCGAATTCATCACGCCCGAATTTGTGCGCGCGGAAGTCGCGCGCGGCCGCGCCATCATCCCGGCCAATGTCAATCACCCGGAGCTCGAACCGGTCATCATCGGCCGCAACTTCCTGGTGAAGGTCAACGCCAACATCGGCAACTCGGCCGTCACCTCGTCCGTTGCGGATGAGGTCGAAAAGATGGTGTGGGCGATCCGCTGGGGGGCCGACACGGTGATGGACCTCTCCACCGGCCGCAACATTCACAACATCCGCGACTGGATCATCCGCAACGCCTCCGTGCCGATCGGCACCGTGCCGATCTATCAGGCTCTGGAAAAGGTCGGCGGCGATGCGCTGAAGCTCGACTGGGAAGTTTTTAAAGACACGCTGATCGAGCAAGCGGAGCAGGGGGTCGATTACTTCACCATCCACGCCGGCGTGCGCCTCGCCTATGTGCCGCTGACCGCCAATCGCGTCACCGGCATCGTCTCGCGCGGCGGGTCGATCATGGCGCGCTGGTGCCTGTCGAAGCACAAGGAGAGCTTTCTCTACGAGCGCTTCGACGAGATTTGCGACATCATGCGCAAATATGACGTGTCCTTCTCGCTCGGCGACGGTCTACGCCCCGGCTGCAACGCCGACGCCAATGACGCGGCGCAATTTGCCGAGCTGGAGACGCTTGGCGAATTGACGAAGATCGCCTGGGACAAGGGCTGTCAGGTGATGATCGAAGGCCCCGGCCATGTGCCGATGCACAAGATCAAAGCCAATATGGACAAGCAGCTGAAAGTCTGCGGCGAGGCGCCGTTCTATACGCTCGGTCCGCTCGTCACCGACATTGCGCCGGGCTACGATCACATCACGTCAGGCATCGGCGCCGCGATGATTGGCTGGTTCGGCACGTCGATGCTCTGTTACGTCACGCCGAAAGAGCATCTCGGCCTGCCGGATCGCGACGACGTCAAGACCGGCGTCATCACCTATCGCATCGCGGCGCATGCCGCCGATCTCGCCAAGGGTCATCCGGCGGCGCGCGAACGCGACGACGCGATGAGCCGCGCGCGTTTCGATTTCCGCTGGGAGGATCAGTTCGAGATCGGACTCGATCCCGACACGGCGCGCGAATTCCATGACGCGACGCTGCCGAAAGAGGCGCACAAGGTCGCGCATTTCTGCTCGATGTGCGGGCCGAAATTCTGCTCGATGCAGATCACTCGCGACCTGCGCGAGGAGGCGAAAGAGATCGAACGCCAGAAGGGCATGGCCGAAAAGAGCGCGGAATTTTTGGAAAAGGGTGCCAGCATATACGTCGAGGCGAAGTAGGCCCTTAAGGCGAAAAAACGCCCGGCCGAAACCGGGCGCTTTAAATTGCTTAGCTCTTTCCGATGACCTCGACGCGCACCTGTCCGGTGCCGCGTTCGATGAGGCCGAGCTGGGTCGCCGCGCCGCGCGAGACGTCGAGGCTGCGCCCCGTCCAGACCGCCGGTCCGCGGTCATTAATACGCACGACAACCGAACGCCCGGCGTAGGTCAGGCGCAGACGCGTGCCCATCGGCAGGCTCCGGTGCGCCGCGGTCATGTCCCACATGTTGAACAGTTCGCCATTAGCGGTGTGGCTGTTGGGTTCGTAGCGGCGCGGGCCGCCGCCGTAGAATGACGCGTTGGCGGTGAAGCCCTGCGAAGCCTCCGCGTGATGCGAAGCATGGCGTGAGGCGTGATGGTGATGCGCCAGAGCCGGCGCCGTCGTCAGTGCAAGGATCGTCAGTACGCCACAGATACGATTCATTCAGGATTGCTCCGTTTACGCACAATGCGTGAGGGATGCTGACGAGCGCGTTGGCTTCGTCAAGCGCACAGTTTCCATCCGTCTGAATGGAGGCGAAGACAAATTAGTTAATTGTGAAATGTGGCAAAATATGTGTTGCCAATATAATGACGTACTAGCTCATGACAGTGCCAATTATTCTCGGCTGCTTGCCGATGTATTCGATCTGCTGGCGCTAAATAACCTTTACGTATTGCTTTTTGCGCAACAATTGTGCAGTCTAAACTGGCTTAAGCGCTGCGGCGACGGGGAGTGACAAGAGCGAGCAGAGGCGGCAAACATGCGCGCCGGGGAGACTCGCCAATGACAGACGAAAAGCGCGCCGCGATCATCGGCGTCGTCACCGCTTCCGATCGCGCCAGCGCCGGCGTCTATGAAGATGAGAGCGGTCCGGCGGTCGAGGCCTATCTCCGCGCGGCGCTGACGACGCCTTTCCGCATCGAGAGGCGGATCATCCCCGATGGGCTTGAAAGCGTGCGCGATACGCTTATCGACCTAGCCGATACTGTCGGCTGCGACCTCATCGTCACGACCGGCGGCACAGGCCCGAGCCCCCGCGATCTGACGCCCGAGGCGACGCTCGCGGCCTGCTCGCGCGAACTGCCTGGGTTTGGTGAGCTGATGCGACAGGTCTCCCTGGCGCAGACGCCAACTGCGATCCTGTCGCGACAATTGGCCGCCCATCGCGGCAAATGTCTGGTGATCAATCTTCCGGGCAAGCCAAGGGCGATCGAACTCTGTCTCGACGCCGTCATGCCCGCGGTGCCGTACTGCCTCGATCTCATCGGCGCGGCCTATGTCGAGACCGATCCGGCGCTTGTCAAAAGCTTCCGTCCCAAAGCCAAATAGCCGCCCGTTCGGGCAGCGTCAGACGTCCGGATCCAAGCTGCGCGCTTCTCATCGCGGCGCCTCGCCTGTATAGGAAAATGGCGCGTCAGAAAAACCGAATCGAAGCCGCTTAGCTGCGGGAGGCGAGGGCGACTGAACATGAACGAACTGCGTTTGGTGGTAGTCGGCGCGGCGGGCCGCATGGGCCGTATGCTGACCCAGATCATACCCGATACTTTGGGCGTCCGATTGACTGCCGCTTTGGAGCGTCCCGGCTCCGCGGCGCTCGGCGCCGACAGCGGCGGCGGCGCGCCGAACGGCGTGCCGATCACGAGTGACGTCGGCGCCGCCCTCGGCGACGCTGACGCGATCGTCGACTTCTCGGCTCCGAGCAACAGCGTGGAAATGGCTCGGGCGGCGGCGCGCGTGCGGGTGGCGCACATTATCGGCACGACCGGACTGTCTCAGGAAGATCTGGCCGCCATCGCCGAATGCGCGCGCGAAACGGCGATCGTGCGTTCCGGCAATATGAGCCTCGGCGTCAATCTCCTCGCCGTGCTGGTCGAACGCGCGGCGCGCGCGCTTGGACCGGCCTGGGACGCCGAAATCGTCGAAATGCATCACCGCCTCAAGGTCGATGCGCCATCAGGAACGGCGCTGCTGCTCGGCGAGGCGGTCGCGCACGGTCGCGGAATCGATCTCGGCGAGAACAGCGCGCGTGGGCGCGATGGTTTGACAGGTCCGCGGCGGATCGGCGAGATCGGATTTGCGAGCCTGCGCGGCGGCACGGTCGTCGGCGATCACACGGTCGTCTTCGCCGGGGCCGGCGAGCGCATCGAACTCTCGCACCGCGCCGAGGATCGGGGCGTGTTCGCCCGCGGCGCCCTGGCCGCGGCGCTATGGACCCGCGAGAAGGCCCCGGGGCTCTACTCGATGGCCGACGTGCTTGGCCTTTCCGGCGCCTGATCGACGAGTATTTATGAGCATGAATCGCACCCTCGTTCTGGTACGCCACGGTCAAAGCGAGTGGAACGCCAAAAACCTTTTCACCGGGTGGAAAAACCCTGATTTGACGCCGCTCGGCATCGAAGAGGCGCGCCGCGCCGGCCGCGAGCTGAAGAAGCGGGACATTCTATTCAGCGTCGGCTTCACCTCCGCTTTGTTGCGCGCGCAACACACGATCGATCTGATTTTCGAGGAGCTGGGCCAGACGAACGTCCCGACCATCAAGGACCGCGCGTTGAACGAGCGCCATTACGGCGACCTTTCCGGGCTCAATAAGGACGAAGCGCGCGACAAATGGGGCGAAGAGCAGGTGCATCTTTGGCGCCGCTCCTATGACGTGCCGCCCCCAGGCGGCGAGAGCCTGAAGGACACGGTCGCGCGGGTCGTGCCCTTCTATGTCCAGCGAATTCTGCCCCCCGTGATGCGCGGCGAACGGGCGCTGGTCGCGGCGCATGGCAATTCGCTGCGCGCGCTCTGCATGGTGCTGGAACAGATGACGCCCGAGAGCGTAACGACCCTCGAACTCACGACCGGCGTTCCGATCATCTATCAGCTCAACGCCGATTCGACGGTGGCGTCGAAGACTGTGTTGGCTTAGCGTCGGCGCGGCGGAAGCGTCAATCTCATGCAGCGCGGCGGGACGGTGCGCGAAGGCGTGCCGCTGCAACAAGGTCAGAATCAGCTCTTCGCGCGACGCGTGATGTTGGCGGAACCGCGTTGTGGTTTGCGAATTTCAATGTAATCGAGGAACTCACCGATGACTCAGCGGCGTGTGGACGGCGTCGCAAGTCGGGTCACTCTGCATGGAAGGTCCCTTTGAGCATCGCCTGAACCCTCTCGGCCAATTCATCGAGCGTGAATGGCTTGCGCAAGAGCTCCATATTCGGGGCCAGTTGTAATGTCTCCGTCGATTTGCCCGCGTATCCGGTGATAAGCAGGATCGGCAGATCAGGGTGCGCGGCTCGGGCGGCGTCAGCCAATTGAAGTCCGCCCAACCCGGGGAGGCCAACATCGCTGATCAAGAGGTCCAACGGCTCGCCTGACTCTATTATTTTCAATCCTGCCGTCCCATCACCGGCTTCAATTGTATCGTAGCCCATTTCAGCGAGGGCGCCGACAATTAGAGAGCGCACCTCCTCTTGATCCTCGACGACCAGGGTTTTTCCTTGATGCGTAGCGAAGGGGGAATCGAATTTCGCCCCGGTCGGCGGCTGGTCTTTGGCGGCTGGGGATGGAAGCGGCGCGTGTCCCGGCAGATAAATTCGCGCTCTGGTCCCCTCGCCAGGGGCGCTTTCGATTCGCACGTGCCCGCCAGATTGTTTGACGAAGCCGTAAACCTGCGACAGGCCCAAACCCGTCCCCTGTCCCGTGGGCTTTGTTGAAAAAAACGGTTCGAAAACGCGGCTGAGCAGATCATGACTCATCCCCACGCCGCTATCCGTCACCTCGATCTCAACATAGTCTCCTGGCTCCACATCGGGATCGGAAGAATCGCTCGCTAACGTCCGATCGGCGGTCGCGATCCTGAGCGAGCCGCCTTGCGGCATGGCGTCCCGAGCGTTGATTGCGAGATTCAACAAGACGCTCTCGAGTTGGGAGGGGTCGCAGCTCACGCTCCAGCGGCAGCCCAAGCGTAGATCCAGATGGATTTCGGGCCCCAACGTTCGGCGCAGCATTTCCTCTATGCCTGCCACGAGCTTGTTGGAGTCGATCTCCCGCGGCAATAACGTCTGTCGACGCGAGAAGGCCAGCATGCGGTTGGTGAGGCTGGAGGCGGTCGTCGACGCTTTCCGTATCGCCGCCAGGGGGCCGTCTATCGCGTTCGCGCGCCCAAGCGCAATCTGGCGTTCGATCACATCAAGGGAAGCGACGATGACTTGAAGCACATTATTGAAGTCGTGCGCGATGCCGCCGGTCAATTGGCCGAGCGCTTCCATTTTTTGCGCGTGGGCCAGCTGCTCCTCGCTCGCGAGCAGCGCAGCGTTAGCGTGACGTAGCTGCTCCATCGAAGGAAGGGCGAGGAAATTCGGCATAGCCCACCATAATGCGACCGCCGTCGCTACGGAGGCGATCGCAGTTGCCGCTTTGACGAGCCCCTGCAAGCCGTAGAGCGGAGCCCAGAGGGTGAAAAGATCGAACAAATGCGTCATGCCGCACAGCAGGATGAACGCGGCAAATAGCCATAACAGCGGCCGAAATATGAGATCGCTCCTCCGCTTTCCCACAATCACGAGCGTCAGAGGGATGGAGAAATACGCCAGCGCGATAATGGCGTCGGAAACCGCATAGAGCCAGATCAGTCCCGGTTCCCATAGCAAGCAGTATCCATGCGGCGACAGGCCAGAGGTGTCAAAAAGCCACTCGCTCAGTGCAGACAGCATGTACCCAGCTCCAGAGAAGAATTGCAGAAGCATTGAGAGCTGGGCGCGGGACGGACGAAGCCTTCAGCGATACTTTGCGCGAACGCTTTAGTGTCGCCTGTGCCTTTGCCTCACATGAAAGATCTCGCTTTAATCTTCTAGCACGATCGTTGTCGCGGCGGCGCCCAGCAACATTTCGGTCGAAATGCTAGCTCACCCACAATGCGCTGCAGATTGGTTCAGCCGTGCGCGACGCGTTTCAGCCATAGCGCCGGATAGACGAAACGCCCGTTCGGCGCCACATCTCGCTTCATGTCTGAAATCGCGCCCGGCGCGTTCCATTATCCGAGCTTTCTCGACGCAGCGGCGCAGACGACCCTGGCTGAAGAGATCGCCGAGGTCATCGCCGCCGCGCCGCTCTATGTCTCGACCATGCCGAAGACAGGCGCCCCAATGTCGGTGCATATGACGAATTGCGGCGCGCTCGGCTGGGTCAGCGATAAGGAACGGGGCTACCGCTACGAGCCGCGCCATCCTCAGACCGGGAATCCCTGGCCGGCGATGCCGCAAAGGCTTCTCGAATTGTGGAACGAACTCGCGCATTACCACAATCCGCCTGAAGCCTGTCTGGTGAATGTCTATGACGCAACGGCGCGCATGGGCCTCCATCAGGATAAGGATGAATCCGATTTCGAAGCGCCGATACTCTCTTTGTCGCTTGGCGCCGACTGCCGCTTTAAGCTTGGCGGAACGCGGCGCGGCGATCGCGCGATCGCCCTGACGCTATCGTCCGGAGACGCGCTCGTCCTCTCCGGACCCGCCAGGATGCGCTACCACGGCGTCGACAGGTTATTGCCGACGATTGGGGCGCCACTGCCGCCGGCGCTTGCCGCGCTTGGCGCGCGCGTCAATCTGACGCTTCGGCGCGTTACTTAAGTTTCGGGTTCAGCGGGCGTTCACCGCTTCCGGGATAATGTCCCGAGCAGCGAACGTAAACGCCGGCGTAGTTGTCTTGAACGCCGGCTTCGTTGTAGTTTCCAACCCGTCTAAAGAGCGCCGGCGAGGCGCCATATTTGGCCGGGCGCATTTCAAAAAGGGCGGGCGCGACGCGAACGCCGGGAAGAGGAAAGGAACAAGGATGAAGACAATTTCCCTGCTGACGTTCGCCGCGAGCGTCGCTTTCGCCGCATCCGCCGGCCAGGCTCTCGCCGCTGGCGATCCAGCTGCGGGCGAAAAGATCTTCGCGAAGTGCAAAGCCTGCCATCAGGTCGGTGAAACCGCCAAGAACGCCGTCGCGCCTCAGCTCAACGGCCTCGACGGCCGCAAGGCGGGCTCCGTCGAGGGCTACAACTATTCCGAGGCTGACAAGAATTCCGGCATCGTCTGGGACGAGGCCAGCTTCAAGGAGTTCATCAAGAATCCCAAGGCCAAGATCCCTGGCACCAAGATGATCTTCCAGGGCCTGCCCAATGATGCGGACCAGGAGAACGTGTGGGCCTATCTCGTTCAGTTCGGCCCCGACGGCAAGAAGAAGTAACGCATCATCCTGACGTGACGTTTCTGGCGGTCCTGTTCTCAGGGCCGCCATTTTTTTTGCGCTCTTGCATGAGGAGAAGAATCAGGGCGGTGAGCCTCGAGGCTCAGAGCGTGTCGAAAATACAACAGTCAATAAAAGTGATGATTTAATCTTTGAAAGAGTTCCAGCTAAAAATCGCTTTTATGTCGTAATTCAGCAACACTCAGTTACAATCGGAAACATTACTTGGAAGCCTTCCATGCTAGCCCCTTGTCGTAATTGACAGTTTTTAAAGTCAAACCTTAACCATTGCCTAGTCGCGAGCTTGAACCGCGCGGAAGGGGCAGACATGATTATGAAGCAATCCCTGTCAGTACAGACGCTCTCCTCCCTTGCTGGGGCGTTTGACCGGATGACAGGCGCGGCTTCGGTCGGCGCCCTGACTCTTGCCATCGCGCTGACGCCCACGGCTCCCGCTTTTGCGCAATCCCAGTCCGGGCCCCTGCCACCGATACGAGTCGAGGCGCCGCCAGAGAAACCCCGTGCGGCCGCGCAGGTAAAGCCGAAACCTGTCGCTTCGCAGGCGCGCTCCGCGAGCGGCGCCCAAAAGTTGCCGCCCATCGACGTTGGAGGCGCACGACGCAGCGCTCGGGTCGCGCCCGTGCGCTCCGCCTTGGTCACAGGGGCTACCGTTTCGAGCGGGACTGTCGGAGCGGCCTCGACCGGCGCGGGCAGCGCGGCCTTCGCTGCGGCCGTCGCCAACGTCGGTCGTAACCCGACCGACGTTCATGGCTACTTCGCCGGCAGAATTTCAACCGCGACGAAGACCAACACGCCGATACTCAACATACCTCAGTCGGTTACAGTTCTGACACGACAGCAGCTCGACGATCGCAACAGTCTCGCGCTGGAAAACGCCTTGGCCTACGTCCCCGGCGTAACGGTGGCGCAGGGCGAGCGTAACCGCGACCAGATCACCATTCGCGGGCAAAATACCACAGCGGATTTCTACATCGACGGCGTGCGCGACGACGCGGAATATTATCGCGATCTCTACAACATTCAGGCGGTCGAAGTGCTCAAAGGCCCCAGCGCGCTGATCTTCGGCCGCGGCGGCGGCGGCGGCGTCGTCAACCGAGTGACCAAGAAGGCCGACGGCGAGACGATAAACGATCTTCGGTTCGTCACCGGCAGCTTCGGTCGCAAGCGCGTCACCGCCGACTTCGGGCGGGCGATCACCGACACGATCGCCGTGCGTCTAAACGCCCTTTACGAACATTCCTACGGCTATCGCGACTTCGACAAGCTCGAGCGCTGGGGCGTCAATCCGGCGCTGTCATGGAAGCCTTTCGAGAACACCTTCGTGCTGTTCAATTACGAGCATTTTCGCGATCGCCGCACGGTGGATCGCGGCGTGCCGTCATTCGGTGGGTTCCAGTTCCTCGGCGAGAACATTTATCCGGGCTATCCGCTGCTAACCCCGCGTTCGGCTTTCTTCGGCGTCGGCAATCCATCCGTGCGTGACGTGAACTACGCCAGAATCAACATGGACCGCGCCGCTCTCGTGATTGATCATACGACCGAGTTCGGGTTGAATATCCGTAATCAGCTGGCCTGGGCGAATTACGACAAGCTATATCAGAACACATTCCCCGATCAGACGTTGGGACAGTTGTCGCAACAACTCAATCCGGCGCTGAACGGGCTAAGCCCGATCACGATCACGCCGGTGGGCGTCGCGCGACTCGACGGCTACCTCGCGCCGACGCCGCGACGCAATATCTTCAACCAGACTGACTTGACCTATAAATTTGAGATGGCGCCCGAGATCCGCCACTTGCTGCTCGTGGGCGCGGAGTTCGGCAATCAATGGTCTTTTACGGGAAGAGACATCTCGCGGTTCAACAATCCGTTCAACGGACCGCGAAGGCTGACGACTCCGTTCTGGGCTCCGACGGTTTACGCGCCGGTCTTCTTCGACAACTACTTTGATACGGCGACGCGGCGCTGGAACACGAACCTCGACATTGGCTCCGGCTATGTCCAGGACCAGATCGAGGTGACCAAATATTTCGATGTTCTCGCAGGCGTACGATTCGACAGCTTCCATATGAGGTTCAACGACGGGATCACCTTCGAAAACCAGAGCCGCCTCGATAACAAGTGGTCGCCGAGATTCGGTCTGATTTTCAAACCCGTGGAGATCGTCTCCTTATACGGAACCTATTCGCGCTCGTTCCTGCCGCAGTCGGGCGATCAGTTCAATCAGCTGCCAAGGTCGGCCGCGAGTCTGGCGCCGCAGGGCTTCGAGAATATCGAGTTCGGCTTCAAGGCGCAGCTCCTGCCGACGCTGCTGTTCACTGGCGCGATCTATCAACTGAACCGTTCGAACCAGGCGTTGACGCTGACTGCGCTGACCTCCGTTCTCGCCAATACGCGCACGCAAGGCGCCGAACTGGGACTCACCGGCAATGTGACCGACGAATGGCAGGTCTCGCTTGGATACGGACACCAGGACGCGCGCGTGGTGTCGACCGATGCCGCCTTCAATCCGCGGCAGCCCTTCCTGACGGATGTCGGCAAGGTCAATCCGTCGGTCCCGAGAAACACGTTCTCGTACTGGAACCGTTACGATTTGTCGTCGTTCGTTGGCGGGGGTCCCGGCGTTCTCGGAGTCGGCGCCGGCGTGATCTATGCTTCGAGCTTCTACCCGTCTCTCGACAACAGGGTGATCGTGCCCGGTTACGCGCGCGTTGACGGCGCGCTTTTTGTGAAGGTGACGGAAAACATCTCCGGCCAGCTCAACATCGAGAACCTCACCGGCGCCTACTACTACGCCTCGGCGCACAACAACAACAACATCATGCCCGGCGCCCCGCGCTCGGCCTATGTCACAGTCAATGCGAGGTTCTAGCCTGCGAAACATTGCCGGCCCGCGGATTGGCTTGCATGGCCTCCCTTGGCGCCTGTGAAAGTCCGCGCGCTCGAAGCCGCACACGCGTGCGGCGCCGGCTAAAAGCTCTTGCGCCGCGCCCGCTGGTCCTGCACCTAGGGCGCCGTGACCCGCAAACCCGACGAAATATCCGCCGATCTGATGCAGCCGCTGGCGACTCTGCCTGTGTTCTACGCCCTTGCGGGGCGGCGCGTGCTGGTCATTGGCGGCGGCGAAGCGGCGGCCTGGAAGGTCGATTTGGCGGCCGCGACCGGAGCGCGGGTAGACGTTTTTGCGCCTGCGCCCTGTGACAAGCTTCGCGAGATCGGCGAGGCGCGCGACAATGTCTCCCTCCATCCGCGCGCCGTCGCGCCGGATGATTTCGCCGGCGCGGCGATGGCGCTTGGCGCGGTGGAGGATGACTCGCTCGCGCGTCAGGCCCATCAGTGGGCGCGCGCGGCCGGCGTGCCGATCAATCTCGCCGATCGGCCTGCGCTCAGCGATTTCATTATGGGCGCCATCGTCAACCGCTCTCCGCTCGTGATCGGGGTCTCGACGGGCGGCGCATCGCCAGTTTTCGCCCAGGCGGTGCGCGGCCGGATCGAGACGCTGGTGCCCGCGACATTCCAGGCCTGGGCGCGCGCGGCGCAGGCCTGGCGGCCGTTCGTGCGTGCGTCCGGACTCGACTTTCTGGCGCGGCGCGATTTCTGGCGCCGCTTCACGCGGCTCGCGTTCCGCGACATCGAGCGCGCGCCGCAAGAGGACGACCGCGCGGCGCTGGTCGAAGAGGCGCGCGCCGGCGCCGAGGCCACGGCGCGCGGACGAGTCACGCTCGTCGGGGCAGGGCCCGGCGATCCGGAGCTGCTGACGCTGAAGGGCATGCGCGCGCTCGCCGGCGCCGACGTCGTGCTCTTCGACGACCTGGTTCCGGCGAGCATTCTCGATCTCGCCCGCCGCGAAGCGACGCGGATCAATGTCGGCAAGCGCGGCTATGCGCCGTCGGTGCGCCAGGAGGAAATCAGCGCTCTGCTCGTCGAACTCGCGCGGGAGGGAAAGAACGTCGTGCGGCTGAAAGGCGGCGATCCGCTCATCTTCGGCCGCGCTAACGAGGAAATCGCCGCGCTGCGCGAAG
This sequence comes from Methylocystis rosea, assembly GCF_003855495.1. Lineage (NCBI taxonomy): Bacteria > Pseudomonadati > Pseudomonadota > Alphaproteobacteria > Hyphomicrobiales > Methylocystaceae > Methylocystis > Methylocystis rosea. The sequence continues at coordinate 1,353,127 of NZ_CP034086.1, forward strand.
CAGGCTTCTCCATAGAGATCGTGCCCGGCGTGACCGCCGCCTGCGCCGGCGGCGCTGCGATCGGCGCATCGCTGACGAGCCGGGAGACGGCCCGGCGTCTGCAATTCATCACCGCGCACACGAAGGACGGCGAATTTCCCGAAGACTTCGATTGGGGCGCGCTCGCCGACGAACGCGCTACGACGGCCGTCTATATGGGCAACCGCACGCTCCCCGCATTGTCGCGTCGTCTGCTGCAGGAGGGCATGTCGCACGATACGCCCGCCTTCCTCATTGAACGCGCTTCCACGCCGCAAGAGCGGGTGGTCAAGGGCACGATCGCGGATTTGCCGTCAAAAGCGGCTGAACAGACCATTGTCGGGCCGGTGATGGTGCTGATCGGCTGGGCGCTGGCGGAGAACTGATTCAGCGCTATTGTTGGCGAACAGACGCGCGCGGAGAAGCGATATGGCCTTCACGAGACGATCCGCTCTGCTCGCGTCGGGGCTCGGCTTGCTGTCCCCTACAGCGCTCGCCAAGGAGAAGCCCAAACCGTCGCCCGTTCGCGAGCCAACCCAAAAACATCTGAACGCACTCAATGGGCTCGTCATCGACGTCATGAGAAAAACCGGCGTGCCGGGGATGTCGGTCGCCGTCGTTTCGCCTGATCGCGTGCTCTATTTGAAAGGATTCGGCGTTCGTCGCGCCGGCGCGGCCGAACGCGTCGACGCCGACACGGTCTTCCAGCTCGCTTCGCTTTCCAAACCACTCTCCACGACGGCTGTCGCGAGCCTTGTCGGAGACGGCGTCGTTTCGTGGGATCATCCGATCGTGCGGAGCCTGCCGGATTTCGCGATGAGCGATCCGTGGGTCACGCGCGAGATCACGCTGCGCGACATGTTCTGCCATCGCAGTGGACTTCCCGACCATGCCGGCGACCTTGTCGAAGATATCGGTTACGACCGCGACGAAATCATTCGCCGGCTGCGCTACATCAAACCGGACACCAGCTTTCGCACGCATTACGCGTACAACAATATGGGGTTTTCGGCGGCGGGTTTCGCGGCGGCGAAAGCTGCAGGCAAGTCCTGGGAAGATATTTGCGACGAACATCTCTACAGGCCGCTTGGCATGGCGAACGCCAGTTCGCGCCACGCCGATTTCGCCGCGCGTAGGAACCGCGCATTCGGCCATGTGCGTCGCGGCGACAGATGGGTGGTCGGCGAACAGCGAAATCCCGACGCCCAGGCGCCGGCGGGCGGCGCGTCGGCGTCGGCGCGCGACATGGCGACATGGGTAAGGATGCAGCTCGGACGCGGCGCCCTCGACGGCCGCGAGATCATCAAGCCGGAGGCGCTTGGCGAAACGCATTTCCCGCAGATCGCCACGGGACCCGCCCATGACCCGATGCGCGGACCGACCTTTTACGGCCTCGGCTGGGACATTGACTACGGCGGTCCGGCGCGGGTGCGCTGGAGCCATTCAGGCGCATTCTCTCTTGGCGCTTCGACCTGCGTCTATGTCATGCCGGCGGAGCGGTTCGGCATTGTCGTGCTCAGCAATTCCGCGCCGGTCGGCGCGCCAGAAACCATCTGCCGCAGCTTTCTCGACATCGTGCTGACGGGGAAGATCGAACGGGACTGGCTCGCGCTCTTTGGCGAAGCTTTCGCGAAGATGGCGGTCCCCACATACGGTCGGGACGCCGATTACGCGAAGCCGCTCGCCAGCGCGCCGTCGCGCGCGTCGCGCGCTGCATATGTCGGCGCATACCGCAATGAGCTTTACGGACCCATCGGGGTCGTGGAAACGGCCGACGGGCTTTCGCTGACGCTGGGGCCGACGCCCACGCCCTATCCGCTGCGTCACTATTCAGGCGACATTTTCACCTTTCAGCCTCCGGGAGAAAACGCCAGCGGGGTCAGTCCGGTAAGGTTTTCCCGTAGCGGCGAAAAGGCGATCTCTGTCGTCATCGACTATTTCAACGCGAACGGTCAGGGCGTTTTCGTGCGCAGCTGAGTCGATAGGAGCGACAGAAGATGTTCTTCGTCCGGCTTTGCGGCGACAAGCGTCTGCAAGCCGAGTATTCGAAGCGGCGCCGCGACATGTTCCGACAGCGCGACATGCGTCATGTCGTGCAATGCCTCAGCGACGCCGGCGGATTGTACGAGCTGCAGGAAGATTTCCGCGCTACGCCGGGAATAGTGCAGGACGGCGGCGACGCGCCGCGCGGCGATGGCGGCTAAGGCCTCTGCGGTCAGCGCCCGAGCCGCCCGCGCTTCGTAAACTTCGACCGTGTGGACCTCATGGCCGGCGGCGCGCAAGCCCGCCTCCAAAATCGGCTGTCGGTCGCGCCCGGCCAGATAAAGGAAATGCGTCGGACGCCGATAGCGTTCGAGAAGATGCGGAAGAATGGCTTCGGCGTTCCCGGCCACGATATCTGGGTGGAAGCCAAGCGCGCGCGCCGCTTCGGCGGTTTTCTCGCCGACGGCGTGCAGCGGCGCGGCTCTAAACTGGCGCGCATCGCCGGCGAACTCGACGCCTTTCGCGCTCGTCACGATGACGGCGTCATAATCCCCATGGGGAATGACAACGTCCGTGGCCGCGAACTCAAGCACCGGCGAGATTACGGCGACGCAATCCAGCGCCTGCAGCTTTCCCGCGGTGCGCGCGGCGTCTTCAGCCGCGCGCAGCACCAGGACAAGATTCACATAAGCCCCGCGACGCCATGCGGCAGGCGCAGCAGGATTTCCTTGCCGGCGTCCGCGCCGATCAGCGCGGCGTCGATGGCGAGGCCGTGGCGGCGCACGACATAGGCTTCCGCGCCGTCGGCTCTGAGCACTTCGCCCAAGAATGAAAGTTCGGCGCCGTGAACCTGCGCATGGCCGGCGATCGGCGTGCGGCAGGACCCATCGAGCGCCGCAAGGAAGGCGCGTTCCGCGGCGAGCGCGAAGCCGGTGGCTTCGTCGAAGAGCGGCGCGAGCAGATCGCGCGTGGCGTCGTCGCCGGCCCGCCGCGTGAGGCCAATTGCTCCCTGTCCGCAAGCGGGGGGAAACTCTTCCAAGGGCAGCAGCGCCGTCGCGCGGTCGGCGAGACCCAGCCGCTTCAAGCCCGCGAGCGCGAGGAGGGTCGCGTCGATCTCCCCATTCTCGACTTTCTTCAGACGCGTCTCGACATTGCCGCGAAGTAGAGTCGTCACCAGATCTGGACGCCGGCGCTTCACCTGCGCGGCGCGGCGCAGCGAGGCGGTTCCAACGACGGCGCCTGCGGGAAGCGCATCGAGCGCGAGACCGCGCGATATAAAGGCGTCGCGCGCATCCTCTCGCGGCAGATAGCCGGCGATCATGATTTCGCTCGGCAAATGCGTCGGCAGGTCCTTCGAGGAATGCACGGCGAGGTCGATCGCGCCCGCGATGAGCGCTGAATCGAGCTCTTTGGTGAAAAGCCCCTTGCCTCCTGATTCAGACAGAGGCCGATCCTGGATCTGGTCGCCCGTCGTGCGGATGATCTCGATCGGGAAATCCGCTTCGCTTCCGCCATGGGCGCGCATCAGCGCATCGCGGACCATATGGGTCTGGGCGAGGGCAAGCGGACTGCCGCGCGTTCCAATGCGAAGGGGAGGGGAAGAAGTCATTATCCGCCGCTGTTATCCGCGCGACTATAGGCGGGAACGCGCGAGGCGCAAGCGGAACGAACGCGGCGACGGAACGCCTCAAAAAGCGAGCGTCCGCTCGTCGGAGCGGACGCTCTTTTTTAGCTCCGCGGGCGAACTCTACGCGGCCCGGCGGATTGCTAAACTGATCACCACCAACCACCAAACAGGCCGCTTCCGAGACCTGCGCCGAGGCCAATGCCCGCGCCAACGCCGGCGCCGAGACCGCCCAATCCCGCGCCAAGCAGGCCACCGCCGCCATAGCCGTAATAGCCCGGGCTTCCGCCCCAACCATACGAGCTGCCATAGGTCGGCCAAGCGGAGCCATAATAGCTGGCGCCGCCATAGCCATAATAGCCCGGACGGTAGCAGCGGGAGTAGCGCATCGGACGATACGCCGAACCCCAATAGGTGCGCACCGGACGCGCGTAACCCCAGGTGGTTCCGCAGTGCCGATGCCAGCCGTAATGGGCGCGGCAATAATGCCTCGCCTCGGCGATGCTCGTGGAGCCGATCACGGCCGTCATTGCAATCGCGGACGTAAACGCCAAGGCCTTAATTTTGTTCGACGCCATTTTCACCTCCATACAGTTTAGACCGACAGCAACCTCAACCGGGACGCTAGTTACCTCTTCGCCTTAGCCATAATTCTACTCAGCTCAAGATATGGCGCCTTCGGGGAAGCAACGATCTGCAGTGCCAACTTGTATCTATCGAGATCGTGTCAAGAGGGACGCCAACGAAATCTTGGAAATTTAATGGAACTATCTTTAGCGCTGCATTATTATACGTGAAGTTGACGAAACAGCTAAGAATGATTGCTGTAAACCCTTTTCCAAACACAATTTTCCAACTCCCGCCGTACGGCGGTATAAGCTCCGCTCCGCCGCTGAGAAGTTCAACGGCGCGGCTTTTTTGCGCAGGGAGTTCGCATGCGCGTTTTGGGCATTGAAACCACTTGCGATGAGACGGCGGTCGCGGTCGTTTCGGAGCGGCTGGGCGGCGAAGGCGGAGAGATCCTTTCCAATGAGGTGATGAGCCAAATCGCCCGCCACGCCGCCTATGGCGGCGTCGTTCCGGAAATCGCGGCGCGGGCGCATATCGATGTCCTTGACAGGCTGATCAGACGCGCGCTGGAGCGCGCCAAGACCGAGGCGAAAGATCTTGATGGGATCGCCGCCGCGGCTGGTCCGGGACTGATCGGCGGCGTTCTCGTCGGGCTCACGGCCGGCAAGGCCATGGCGCTCGCCTTGGGCAAACCATTCATCGCCGTCAATCACCTGGAAGCCCACGCGCTAACCGCGCGTCTGACGGACCGCCTGGACTTTCCTTTTCTGGCGCTCCTCATCTCCGGCGGGCACACGCAGATCGTCGCGGTGAAGGCCATCGGCGACTACCGCCGGCTGGGGTCCACCGTCGACGACGCCGCCGGCGAGGCCTTCGACAAGGTCGCTAAAATGCTAGAGCTGCCATATCCCGGGGGGCCGCAAATCGAAAAGCTCGCGCTCGAAGGCGACGCGCGACGATTCGATTTTCCGCGCCCGATGCTTGGCCGGGAAGGGGCCGACTTTTCCCTCTCTGGCCTCAAGACCGCGGTGCGGCAGGAAATCCTCAGACTGCCGACTCTGAGCGAAAAGGACGTCAGGGATCTTGCAGCCTCTTTCCAAGCTGCGATCGTCGACGTGATCGTGGACCGGGTGCGCTCCGGCGTGCGTATCTTTACGGCAGGCGAGGGGCGAGCCCCGCAAGGCCTTGTGATCGGCGGCGGGGTCGCGGCAAATGGCGCCATTCGCCGCGCTCTTATGCGGCTTTGCGCCGAAAGCGGGCTGCGGTTCATTTCGCCGCCGGCGGCGCTGTGCGCCGACAATGGCGCGATCATCGCCTGGACCGGTCTCGAACGCTTAAAACGCGGATTGACCGATGACCTCGACTTTGCGCCGCGGCCGCGATGGCCGCTCGACGCCGCGCCGAGCCGATCACACCACGGCAAGGCCTAGGGCGGTTCCATGCGGCTCCTTTTTTCTGCGGCGCTTGCAGCCATGACGCTTGCGCCAACGCCGCAGCCGGCCGGACTGCTCGCGGAGGAGCCGACCTTCGCGGGCGTGCGCGTGTTCTACGGACCCGGCGACGGTTTCGGCGCGGTCGACGGGCGGCTGATCAACGACGCGCGCCGCTCGATAGACATGGCCGCCTATGTGCTGACCGACCGCTCTCTGACGACGGCGCTCGGCCGCGCGGCCATGCGCGGCGTCAAGGTGCGGATCTATCTCGACGGCGAGGAAATGGGGCGCGGCGCGTCTGTGGTCGAGGAAATCGCCGACGCCCCGAACGTCGAAGTGCGCCGCAAGGGCCGCTCGCGTGATCTGATGCATCTGAAATCATACCAGGTGGACGGTCGCGTCTTGCGCAGCGGCTCCGCGAATTTCAGCGTCTCCGGCGAAATCTATCAGGACAATGATTTGATCGTGATCGAGAGCCCACAGGCCGCCGCGCGGTTTCATCAAACTTTTGAAAGGCTATGGTCGCGTCCCGACAATCAGCGGATCGGCGTGCGATGACGCGCGCGACTGTCGCAGTTCTCGGCGCCGGCGCCTGGGGCGTCGCCCTCGCCAATGTCGCCGCGCAAGGCCGCGCGCGGGTGCCCTTATGGGCGCATGACCCTCAGGCCGCCGAAGCCCTGGCGCGCGACCGCGAGAATACGCGCCGATTGCCGGGCTTGCCGCTTGCCGCCGCCGTCGCCCCGACGAGCGACATTTCCGTTTTACGTGAGGCGGACATCGTGCTCGCCGTCACGCCCGCACAAGCAATCCGCATGACCGCGCGCGCCGCGCGGCCGCATATGCGCGAGCGCGCCGCCTTTGTGATTTGCGCCAAGGGCATTGAACGCGACCGGCGCAAGTTCCTGAGCGAAGTCGCAAAGGAAGAACTGCCCCACGTCGATGTCGCCGTGCTCTCGGGCCCAAGCTTCGCGGCGGATGTATGCAGAGGATTGCCGACGGCGGTGACTCTCGCGGCGCATGACGAAACGCTGGCGCGGCGCTTGAGTGAAGAGCTTTCGACGAAGACGTTTCGGCTTTATCGCTCGACCGACGTGCGCGGCGCCGAGATCGGCGGGGCCGCGAAAAACGTTCTCGCCATCGCCGCTGGAATGAGCCACGGCCGCGGGCTCGGCGCGAGCGCGCAGGCGGCGCTGATCGCACGCGGGTTCGCCGAGCTGATGCGTCTCGGACGCGTGTTGGGCGCGCGTCAAGAGACGTTGATGGGTCTTTCGGGATTGGGCGATCTGGTGCTCACCTGCGGATCGGCGCAGTCGCGCAACTTTGCGCTCGGCGAAGCGCTGGGGCAGGGAAAGTCGGTGGAAGACGCCACGCATGGCAAGCTTGCGGAAGGCGCCTTTACGGCGCGCGTTCTGGTTGAAATGGCGCGCGCGCATGACGTCGAGTTGCCGATCGCTGAAGCCGTCGACTCGATTCTCTCCGCGCGGCTGAGCGTTGACGGCGCCATCGACGCGCTGCTGATGCGCCCCCTCAAAGCCGAAGACTGATCATCAGCGCCGCAACGAACGCTCGCTACTTCGAGTCCAGGATGTCGCGCATCTTCACCGCCAGCTGCTCCAAAGTGAACGGTTTGGTGAGCAGCTTGACGTCCTTGTCAAGCACGCCGTTGTGCACGATCGCGTTGCGCGTATAGCCGGTGATGAACAGAACGCGCAGGCTGTGTCTGCGAAACACCGCCTCGCGTGCGAGACGCGCGCCATCCATGTCGGGCATAACCACATCCGTGACCATCAGCGCGATGTCGGCGCGACGGCGAATGATGTCGATCGCCGCGCGTCCGTTCTCGGCCTCCAGAACCGAATAACCCAATTCCCGCACGCCTTGCGCGGTGACCCGGCGCGCCGTGTCGTCGTCTTCGACGATCAGCACAAGTTCTTCCGGCCTCCCAAGCGGAAGTTCGAGAGGTCGAGGCGGCCGAAGCGGCAGTTCGGCGGGCGCTTCGACGTTATTGAAGCGCGGCAGATAGAGCTTGATGCAGGTTCCGCGTCCGGGTTCGGAATAGATTTTGACCTGGCCGCCAGACTGCTTGACGAATCCATGGACCTGCGAAAGGCCAAGTCCGGTGCCCTTGCCTGCGGGCTTGGTGGTGAAGAACGGATCGAACGCTTGCGACAAGACCTCGGGCGGCATGCCTTGTCCGGTGTCGGTCACGGCGATCATCACATATTGGCCAGGGGTCACTTCCATATTTTCACTGGCGTAGGCGTCATCGAGATAGCAGTTGGCCGTCTCGATCGTCAGCTTGCCGCCGTCCGGCATGGCGTCGCGCGCATTGACCGCGAGATTGACGATGGCGCTTTCCAGTTCGTGCTGATCGATTTTTGTGGCCCACAGGCCGCCGGCGAGAACGGTTTCGAGTTCGATCTTTTCGCCGAGGGCGCGGCGCACCATGTCGGAGACGCTGGAGACGAACTTGTTGGGGTCGAGCGGACGCGGCGACAAAGGCTGACGGCGTGAGAAGGCGAGAAGCCTGCGAACCATGGCGGCGGCGCGATCGGCGCCGTCCATCGCAGAATCGATCAGCTGAATATAATCGTCGTTAGAATCCGCAATCTTTCGCCGCAACAGATGCAGACTCGCGACGATGACGCCGAGCATATTGTTGAAGTCATGCGCGATGCCGCCGGTCAGGTGGCCGAGCGATTCGAGTTTTTGCGACTGCCGCAACTGCGACTCGAGCGCTTCGCGGCGCGTCGTTTCCCCGATCAGCTGATCGTAGGCGGTCTTCAACGAGTCGCGTGACGTTTGCAGCGCGTTCATCTGCTTTTGCGCATTGAGAAACGAAAAGGCGGCAAGCGCGAAGATGATGCCGCCGAGCGCCCAAACGGCCGCGTCAAACTCGCCGCCGGCGGCGTTGAGTTCGCGCTCGCGCTTCTCGCTGAGATTTTTCTCATTTTCAGTCATCGTGTCGATGATGGCGTGGAGCCGGTCCATCAGCGCCTTTCCGCGCCCGGACTTGACGAGCTGAACGGCCTTGTCGACTTGCAGCGCGCGCATATCGGCGATCGCCTCATCGATAATCGCGACCCTTTCGCCAAGCAGCGGCCGCATTTCCGCGACAGCCTCGAGCTGCTTGGGATTGTCTCTTACGCGCTCCGAAAGCCGGTCGACAACGACGGGCAGTTTGCGCGTCGCTTCGAAGCAGGCGTCCAGATAGCGTTCGTCTTGGGTGATGATAAAACCGCGCTGACCGCTCTCGGCGGCCTGCAGCAGTCCATAAAGCTGATAAAGATCGCTTTGCACCTGAATAGTGTGGCGCAGCCATGCGCCAGCTGCGCGGCGCTGGGATTCAGCGCGCACGGCCACATAGCCGGCAAGCGCAAGCACCGCGAATCCGAGCGCTATGCCAAACAGTCCAGAAGCGACGAATTTACGTGTCGGAGACATTTTGTTCCGGCGACTGGATGGACGCGCGCCACTCTACGACGCACCTCCTGAATGCGAAAGTTCAGGGGACCTGTCGCACTGCGCCTTTGGCCGCGCTCGTCGTCATTGAGGCGTAGGCGCGCAGCGCCGTGGTGATTTTTCGAGGCCGCGCCTTGGCCGGCGCGAAGCCTTTCGCGGACTGTTCGGCGCGCCGCGTCGCCAGTTCGTCTTCGCTAACGGCGAGCGTAATGCTTCGCGCCGGAATGTCGATTTCTATTCTGTCGCCGTCCCGGACCAAGGCGATCGCGCCGCCCTCGGCCGCTTCGGGAGAGACATGGCCGATCGAAAGCCCGGCCGTGCCGCCGGAAAATCTTCCGTCCGTCACCAGCGCGCAGACCTTGCCGAGCCCCTTCGATTTCAGATAGCTCGTCGGATAGAGCATTTCCTGCATGCCGGGTCCGCCGCGCGGGCCTTCGTAGCGGATGACGACCACCTCGCCAGCCTTTACCTCGCCTGTCAGAATGGCCGACACCGCCGCGTCCTGACTCTCATAGACCTTGGCGGGGCCGGCGAATTTCAGGATCGAATCGTCGACGCCGGCCGTTTTCACGATGCAGCCGTCGATGGCGAGATTGCCAGTAAGCACGGCGAGGCCGCCATCCTTGGAGAAGGCGTGCGCCGCGTCGCGTATCGCGCCTTTTTCGCGGTCGGCGTCGAGCTCCTTATAGCGGCGGTCCTGGCTGAACGCGACTTGCGTCGCCACGCCGCCCGGCGCGGCGCGAAAGAACGTGCGCGCGGTTTCGCTCTGCGTGACGGCGATGTCCCAGCGCGCCACGGCGTCGCTGACGGAAGGACTGTGGACGGTCGGAAGCTCGCCGTGCAGCAGACCGGCGCGCAGCAATTCTCCGAGAATGGCGATGACGCCGCCGGCGCGATGCACGTCTTCAAGGTGAACGTCGGGCGCGGAGGGCGCGACCTTGCACAGCACCGGCACCCGCCGCGACAGGCGGTCGATGTCGGCCATGGTGAAATCGACCTGCGCCTCGTGCGCCGCCGCGAGAAGATGCAGCACGGTGTTCGTCGAGCCGCCCATGGCGATGTCGAGCGTGATGGCGTTTTCGAAAGCTTCAAAACTCGCGATCGAACGCGGCAGCACGCTTTCGTCGTCCTGCTCATAGTAGCGGCGCGCGAGATCGACGATGAGATGGCCGGCTTCAACAAACAGCCGCCGGCGATCCGCATGGGTCGCGAGGGTCGAACCATTGCCGGGAAGCGACAGTCCCAGGGCCTCGGTCAGGCAGTTCATGCTGTTCGCCGTGAACATGCCGGAGCATGATCCGCAGGTCGGACAGGCGGAGCGCTCGATCGTGGCGACGTCCGCTTCGCTGACCGTGTCATCCACGCTGGCGACGATCGCATCGACAAGATCGAGTGCGTGCTCCTTGCCAGCGAGCACGACCTTGCCGGCCTCCATCGGGCCGCCGGAAACGAACACCGCCGGAATGTTGAGGCGCAGCGCCGCCATCAGCATGCCGGGCGTGATCTTGTCGCAATTCGAAATGCAGACCAGCGCGTCGGCGCAATGCGCGTTGACCATGAATTCGACGCTGTCGGCGATGAGATCGCGCGAGGGCAGCGAATAGAGCATCCCGTCGTGGCCCATAGCGATGCCGTCATCGATCGCGATGGTGTTGAACTCCTTCGCGACGCCGCCGGCCTTTTCGATTTCGGCGGCGACGAGCTGGCCGAGATCCTTCAAATGCACATGGCCTGGAACGAATTGGGTGAAGGAATTGGCGACCGCGATGATCGGTTTGCCGAAGTCCTCCTCCTTCATGCCTGTCGCGCGCCAGAGGCCGCGCGCGCCCGCCATGTTGCGGCCGTGGGTCGTCGTGCGTGAACGATAAGGAGGCATTGAACTCTCGCCGTCGCAAGGCTCGTCGTTCGAGCCTTTCCAAAGACGACTATCGCAGCGAACGCACCGCTGCAACTGCGGTTGGAGCAGACGAAGCCGCGGCGTTCGCACCGTTTAGCCCTGCGCGCGCGCCGGGCAGGACAGGGTCAGCGTGGGCGCGAGCTTTGGCGCCAGGCTTTACCTAAACGCGCGCCGCTTAAGCGGCGCGGCGCTCCGCTGACGGCGCCAATTTGCTGACGCAGTCTCGAATGGCGGCAATCGAAGCGAAGCTTTGTCGCCGAAGCATGGAGACCGGGAACTCGACGTCGAAGGCTTCTTCCAGCGCGAGCATGGTGCGGATGGCGGCAAAGGGCGTCAGCCCTGCGCTGTAGAGATCGTCCGAATCCGACAGATGCTCCACGGGGGTATGCAGACGGCCGTGCTCTTGCAGCAAACGGCGTATCGTATCAATCATTGATCCAACTCCAGGAGCGCCGCCGTTGAGGCGGGCTGCAGCGTTGTTGTCGCGATAAGCGCGAGGGTTTCCTAACAACCTTAACTAGCGCGCCAAGGATTCGCGCGCCTCGCCTGAACGCAGGATGAATTCGCCGCGCATACGCCGAGTCGTGGCTTACAAATGGTTAATCTAATTCACCGCCGCGCGCGGTGATGTGGCCGTTTCTTTTGACCTGCGCTATGTTAGCGGCCATGCGAACGCCGCTGCTTCTTCCGCTGACGATCGTGGTCTTTCTTGGAGCCCTGCCGGCCGGAATCGCGCTGGCGGCGGCGTCGGAGACGCCTTCGATCGAATCATTGGGCGAGGAGGAGGGCGATTTCCTTTTCATCCCAGGGATTGGAAGGATTCCGCTGCCGCCTGGGACCCGCGCGCTCGGCCCGGGACAAGGCGGTCGCGATGTTGATCCCGAGCGGCGCGCGCCGGCCGCCGCAGCGCCGCCCCCGCCCAAGGACCCCGCCCAGCAGCGCGCCGAAGAGATGGCGCGGCTTTATCTTCGCCTGGAGCAGGCCGAAGACGAGCGGGAGGCGAAGGGCGTTTCGGCGGCGATCCTCAGCCGCTGGGCGCATTCGGAGTCGGACACGATCAATCTGCTTGCGGCGCGCGCCCTTGCGGCGGACGCGGCCGGCGCACCGCCTCTCGCCCTGAAGCTTCTCGACTATGTGGTCGCCCTCTCGCCGCAATGGACGGAGGGCTATGTTCAGCGCGCCAAGGTGCGGGCGGAGCAGGGGGACGACAGCGGCGCGATCGCCGACCTCGAGACCGCAGCGACGCTTGAGCCGAAGCGTTTTGACGCGCTCGCCGCTCTTGGCGCGCTCAAGGCGAAGACCGGCGACAAGAAAGGGGCGCTCGCCGCCTATCGAAAGTCGCTGGCGATCGCGCCCCAGCAGGAGTCGCTTCAAAAGATCGAGGAGCGCCTGCATATTGAAGTCGAGGGGCGCGACATCTGAACGCTGCGGGGAATGCGATGACGACGACCGACAGGCAGGCCGCGGGCGTGGTTGCGCCCGAAGCGCTGGAGCAGCTCTTTACGGGAGCGCGGACCCACAATGGCTGGCTTCCCAAAGACGTGCCGGACAGCCTGCTCGAACTCGCCGTGGACTACGCGAAATGGGGGCCGACAAGCGCCAACTGTTCGCCGATGCGCATCATTTTCGTGCGCTCGCCCGAGGCGAAGGCCCGGCTCGCCCCGGCGATGTCGGACGCCAATCGTCCGAAGACCCTGGCCGCGCCCGCCACTGCAATCGTCGGCTATGATCTCGATTTCACGGAGACTCTCCCTCACCTTTATCCGGCGACGGACGCGCGTTCCTGGTTCATCGGCAATGAGACGCTGATCGAGGAGACGGCCTTTCGCAACGGCTCGTTGCAGGGCGCCTATCTCCTGCTCGCGCTGCGCGCGGTGGGTCTCGATTGCGGACCGATGAGCGGTTTCGACAGGGCGAAGGTCGACGCGGAATTCTTCCAGGGAACGCGGATAAAGTCGAATTTTCTGATCAACATCGGCTACGGTGATCCCGCAAAGCTCTATCCTCGCGGCCCGCGGCTCGCTTGTGAGGAGATCGCCAGTATTCTTTAGGAGGCCAACTTATGACTCTACGAATCATTCCCCAGCGCTTCGCCCCGCACGCCCAAGGGCTGCTGCGCATCGCAGCCGCTCTGCTGTTCATGCAGCACGGCGCGGCCAAGCTCTTCGGCGTTCCGCATGTCGCGATGTTCGAGGACCTGAAGCTGTTCTCCCTCTTGGGCGCGGCCGGAATCATAGAGCTTTTCGGCGGCCTGCTGCTGCTGCTCGGCCTCTTCACCCGGCCTGTCGCCTTTATTCTTTCGGGCCAGATGGCGGTCGCTTATTTCTTTTTCCACGCCGGCCAGGATTTGTGGCCGCTCCTCAACAAGGGAGAGCTCGCCGCGCTCTACTGCTTCGTATTTCTGTTCTTTGCAGCGGCCGGGCCCGGCGCTTTCGCGATCGACCGCGAGTGACTTAGCCCTTCGCAAGCGAATCCCGGCGGCGACGCCCTTTCTATTGACATTGGGGACGGGGGACATATTCCCTTGCGGTATGTCCCAGACGGCCTTCACCGCCAAGCGTCGGTCTCAAGCCTTGGCGCTGCCTAATCTGCTGACCTATGGCCGCATGGCCGCCGTCCCGGTGGTGGCGGGGCTGCTCCTTGGCTTTACGGAGCACTGGGCGCGGTGGGCCGCGCTCGGCATTTTCATCGCCGCCGGGGTGACGGACTTTCTCGACGGCTATTTCGCGAGAATCTGGCAGCAGCACTCGCCGCTCGGGCGGATGCTGGACCCCATTGCGGACAAGTTGCTCGTCGCGACGACCCTGATGGCGCTCGTCGCCGATCGAACTGTCGCGGGCTGGACGATCTGGGCGGCGATCATCATCCTGTGCCGCGAAATCCTCGTGTCCGGCCTGCGGGAGCACCTGGCCGAGCTCAAGGTGCGCTTGCCTGTCTCCGCCATCGCCAAATGGAAGACGGCGGCGCAGCTCGTGGCGCTGGGCTTTCTGATCGCCGGACCGGCCGGCGAAGTCGTTCTCCCCGGCACGGTCAAGATCGGCGCGGCGCTCTTGTGGGCCGCGGCGATTTTGACGCTTTACACCGGGTTCGACTATCTGCAGTCGGCGTGGAACCACTTCGGAGAAGACGAGGCGACATGAAGGCGCTGTATTTCGCTTGGGTGCGCGAGCGCATCGGTCTGGCGGAAGAGGAGATCGCGCCGCCGCGTGAAGTCGTCACGGTCCGTGAGCTGATCGACTGGCTGTCGGCGCGGGACGAGGGATATGCGGCCGCTTTCGCCAATCCGGCGACGATCCGCGCGGCCCTCGACAAGACGCATGCGGCGCCTGACGCGCCAATCGGCGCAGCAAGGGAGATCGCCTTCTTCCCGCCGATGACGGGCGGCTGAGATGGCGCCGCGGCCGACTCCGGCGGTGCGCGTGCAAGCGGAAGATTTCGATCTTGGGCGGGAACAGGCGCTGCTGACGCGCGGGCGGCGTGACATCGGCGCGCTCGTCAGCTTCGTGGGCCTCTGCAGGGACGAGGACGGCGCGCTCGAGGCTTTGGAGCTCGAACATTATCCCGGAATGGCTGAGGCCGAGATTCGCCGCGTCGCCGACGAAGCGCTCGAACGATGGCCTTTGCAGGGGTTGACCGTCATACACCGCTTCGGCCGCATCCAACCGGGCGAACAGATCGTTCTGGTGCTCGCGGCGGCGCGCCACCGCGCGGACGCTTTCGCCGCCGCGGCGTTTTTGATGGATTTTCTTAAAACCCGCGCGCCCTTTTGGAAAAAGGAACGGCGCGCGGATGGCGCGCCCGGCGACTGGGTCAGCGCGAAATCCGAGGACGATGCGGCCGCGGACCGTTGGCGCTAGATCAGCTGTTGCGGCGCGATCAGATGCACGACCCACCCGTGGAGCGCGACGGTCGCGACGACCAGAAAGAGCGTCGCGAGCGTGAAAACGTCGAGGTTTTCCCGTGGCACGCGCATCATCGTCGGCAGCCCGACGGAAAAAACATAGATTCCATAGAAGCCGAGCACGTCCAGCCATCGCAGGCCCGGAATCAGGCCAAACAGCGAGGCGAGCCAGACCGGCGTGTACGAATAGGCGGTCAGCATCAGAGCGCGGCGGTCGTCGGTCTTCCCATCAAAATGCGGCGCAATGGCCGATATGACGAAGGCGACGATAAAAAACGCCGGCAGGCTCAGCAGATACTGAACGAAGGCGCGATAAAGCCCGCCCGTGAACGTCGGGTGCATGATTCCCTGCGGGCCGTGGGAGAAGCCGAAAAGCCATGAGCTGAAGAAGCTCGCGAAGGGCGGAAGAAGCGCCAATATCGCAATATAATTGCGATAGAGATCGAAGATGGACGTTTCCTCTTCGGAGATTTTTGCCCATTCGCTCTGCGGCGCGAGGATTAAGCCCTTGATCCGCGATAGCAACTGCATTCCGGCCTCCATTGATTTGCCGCAAGCGCTAATTACCGAGGCGGTCATGGAGCCGGGCTTGCGGGCGCCGGGTCCTCCATGCGAGGGAGAGTGCGGCCAGCTGCGGCCGGTTTGATGATCCACGGTGAAATCTAACGCGACGGGCCGCATGAGAAAACTACTGGAATATTTTTGGCCGTTCGTCGGCCTTGTCGCGGTCGTCGCCTCTTTTTTCCTTCTCTATCACGAATTCAAGGGAGAATCGGTCGGCGCCGAGGTTTGGGCCAATCTCCAGGCCATTCCGACGAGCCGCTATCTGTTCGCTGGCCTGTCGACGCTTGTCGCCTATGCGGCGCTCGCCTGGTACGATCGCATCGCGCTCCTGCACCTGGGCGTCAAACACATCAATTGGCTGTTTATCTCGGTTTGTTCGTTTACGACCTACGCCTTGTCTCACAACATCGGCGCAAGCGTTTTCTCGGGCGCAATGGTGCGCTATCGCGCCTATTCCACCAAGGGACTGACGGCGACGCAGGTCGCCACGCTGGTGGTGTTGTGCTCCTACACCTTCGGCTTCGGCAATGTGCTGCTCGCTGGCCTTTTGCTGACCTATGACCCCGCGATCATGCAAAGACTGTCGGGCTTCCTACCGGACATCATTACAAACCCGAACACAGCGCTCGTCGTCGGTCTGTCGTGCCTGGCCTTCGTCGTTATCTACATTCTCGGATCGCTCATGCATTTTCGCGCGATCCGGCTGTTCGGGCGGTTCGAGATTCTCTATCCGCGCCCCGGCATCATGCTGCGCCAGCTCTTCGCGGCTCCCTTGGAGCTCATTGGCGCCGCCGGCATCATCTATTTCGCGCTGCCGGAGCAGGGCAATCCTGGCTTTCTCGTCGTGCTCGGCGCGTTTCTCTTGTCCTTTTCGGCGGCTTTGGTGTCCCATGCGCCGGGCGGACTCGGCGTCTTCGAGCTGCTGTTCATCAATGTCATGCCGGATGTGCCGCGGCTGAAGGTCTTGGCTGCGCTGCTCGTCTGGCGCCTCTTCTACCTCATCGTCCCGCTGCTGATCGCGCTCGTCGTCGTCGCGCTTTTTGAACGCAAGAAACTCGTCGAGCGCTGGCGCCGGATAGAGGAACAGCCCCAAAAATAAAACGCCGGCCATCGCGGACCGGCGTTTCGAACGTCTCGGCGTCTGTCGCCGCGTTCACATGCGATATTGCTGAAGGCGCGTGGTCCGTAGTCCGGCGAGGCCGTGCTGGTCAATCGACATCTGCCAGCTCAGGAATTCGTCCACCGTCAGCGTGTAGCGACTGCAGGCTTCGTCGAGCGAGAGCAGGCCGCCGCGCACCGCCGCCACCACTTCCGCCTTACGCCGTATCACCCAGCGTTTGGTCGAAGCGGGAGGTAAATCCGCAATGGTCAGCGGACTGCCATCGGGACCGATGACATATTTGACACGGGGACGGTGCGTCTCGGTCATCTCACTCACTCGCTACTCAAACAGCCACGTTGTAGCGTCTTTATAAAGGCGCCGCTTTAAGAATTGCCTAAACGGATAGCCTCTATAAGCAATGGAAAATAAACTAAATTTTAGGAATATGCGGCGTTCGGAGACTTGGCGCGCCGCCCGCTCGCCCGCCAATACCAGAGCCGCTTACGCTTTTGCCTGGATTTGCTTGCATCGAGCGTCTTACGCCTGCTCGGCAAGGTTAGCGTCTCGAGCATCGACCGTATTGATTTGTCGAAGCGCTAAAAACGCGTCGTTAACTGCGTCAACCATTCTGGCGAAGCCGTGACAAGCGCCGTCTCCAACGTCTTGTCATAGCCTGACACGATCAACACGCCAATCAGGACGAGCGACGCGCCGAGCGCTTGCTTCGCCTGTTTTCCAACGGTCAGCAGCCGGTCGCGCCAACGCGCCATCGCCTGCCGCGAGAGGGCTCCAAGCAACATCAGCGGCGCGGCCGCGCCGAGACCGAACGCGGCCATCGTCGCCGCGACGGCGCTCAGGTCTTCGCCGCGTGCCGCGAGCACCGATGCGGCGCCGAGCGTCGGACCCACACAAGGGCTCCAGACGGCGCCAAGCAGTAAGCCGACGCCAAACTGACCGAACATTCCGCCGCGAGCCGCGTCGCCAAAGGCCGCGCTCAACCTGTCGCTGATCGGCCCGCCGGCGGCGGCGACGCGCGCCTGCAGCTCAGGCGCAAGCAGGATCACGCCCAGTGCGATCAGCAAAGCCGCCGCGATGAGCCGCAGCGAATCTCCATCGAGGCCGACGGCGAAGCCGATCGTCGCCATGAAAAGGCCGATCGCGACGAAGGATAGGGCGACGCCCAGCGCCAGAAGCGCCGGCGCGTAGCGATGCTCCGCCGCCGCGGCGCCGAGCACCAAAGGTAAAAGCGGGAGGACGCAGGGCGACAAAATCGAGAGCAGGCCGGCGACAAGGGCGACGCCGAAGGCGCCAAGCGCGCTCGCGTCCATCGATTTACAGAGCCTTCGAGAGAAGCGCTGAAATTTCGCCCGGATCGGTCACCCCGACGGAGCGCCCGACTTCCTTATCGCCTTTGAAGACGATGATCGTGCTTTGCCGGTTGGCCTTCAGCGTGCGGAGAGCGCTCTTCTGGCTGTCGAAATCGACGCGGAACATGGCGACGTCGGCATATTTCGGATCGGCTTCGACGCGCTGCATCGCCGGCTCCTGCGCGCGGCAGGTCGGACACCACGGCGCGTAAACATGCACGATGATCGACTTGCCGGCGGTCTGTGCGGCGGCGAAGGCCTGCGGCGTAAAACTCTGCTCTGCGGCGCCGGCGGGCGCGGCCGAAGAAAAGATCGCGGAAGCGAAAAGAAAGGCGAAAACGGCGAGTCGGCGGCGCGAAATCATGTGCTTCCCTCGAAAGGCTGCCCCTTGCGCGAGCGGCGCTCAGGGTTATGAACGAACATAATGGCGCCCCTCTTTGAAACCAAACCGGACAGCGCATGAACGACTGCATCGGCGTCATCCTCGCCGGCGGGTTGGCGCGGCGCATGGGCGGGGGCGACAAGCCGCTCGTCGAGATCGCCGGCCGGCCGATTCTTCAGCATGTGATCGACCGCCTGAAGCCGCAGTGCGGCCTTCTCGCGATCAACGCCAACGGCGACCCTGTACGCTTTTCCGCTTTCGGACTGCCCGTCATCTGCGACAGCGTTGAAGGTTTCGCGGGGCCGCTCGCCGGCATCCTCGCCGGCATGGACTTTGGCGCCGCGAAAGGCGCGGCGCATGTGCTGAGCGCGCCGGGCGACACCCCGTTCCTGCCCGCCGATCTCCGCTCGCGACTTCAAGCCGCTCGGGCCAGTGCAGGCGCGACGATCGCCGTCGCCGCGTCGAATGGGCGAACCCATCACGCCGTGGCGCTGTGGCCGGTCGCGCTGCGCGAGGATTTGCGGCGCGCGCTCGTTGAGGAAGACGAGCGCAAAGTGTCGGCCTTCATCGGGCGTTATGCGAATACGATCGTCGATTGGCCGATCGAGCCCTACGACCCTTTCTTCAACGTCAACCGACCGGAGGATCTGGCGCGCGCCGAGGCGATAGCCAAGGAAGAGTCGCGCAGCTAAAATCGACGCGCAGCCAAGGCTGAAGAGACCGGCGCAGGACAGGACATGAGCGAGCAGACAAAAAAAGAGGGATTGACGAGCAAGGTGAAGGAGGAAGCCAAGGCCTTTTACCCGGTGTTCCTCTACGTGTGGTTCCTGCTCGCCGTGCTCGGCGTGCACAAATCGGTTGTGCTGTCGCAGGCGCATATCGTGCAGCATCAGGGCTTCGCCGCCGCCAAGGCGCTTGCGTTCGCAAAGGTGCTGTTCGTCGCCAACAAGTTTGGCATCTGGCGCGTCTTCGACAAAAGGCCGCTGATCGTGCCGATCCTGGCCAAGTCGCTGCTGTTCGGTCTGCTGCTCATCGGCATGGACGTCATCGAACAGGCGCTGCTGGAGCATTTTTGGCCGGCCCATGCCGACCATGATCCCGTGGACCTCCACAATCTGCGCACGCTACTGTCGGTCGGACTGGTCACCTTCGCCGCGCTGATCCCGTTCTTTGGCTTCCGCGAATTCGCCAAGCTGATCGGGGAGGCGGAGCTACGAAAGGTGCTCTTCGTGCGTCGCGAGAATTTCGTTCCGCAGCGCGAAGCCGAGCCCGCGGCGTCGCCCGCGCCCGCGGAACCCCTTGAGAGCTAAACGAAGCCCGGATCCATCGCGACGGCGCCTTCGAGCCAGGGCGGCGTCGGCAGGTTTTGGCTGCGCAGGAAGTCGGCGTTGAAGAGCTTCGAAGCGTATCTTGCGCCGCCGTCGCACAGCACGGTCACGATCGTATTCCCGGGGCCCAGATCGCGCGCTAGCCTGATGGCGCCGGCGATGTTGATTCCGGAAGAGCCGCCCAGCAACAGGCCCTCCTGCTCGGCGAGATCGAAAACGATGCGCAGCGCCTCGTCATCGGGGATGCGGTAGGCGACGTCGACCGGCGCCCCCTCGAGATTGGCGGTGATCCGACCTTGGCCAATCCCTTCCGTGATGGATGAGCCTTCACCCTTCAACTCGCCGGTCGTGTAATAGGAATAGAGCGCCGCCCCGTACGGATCGGCCAGCCCGATCTTCACGTCCGGATTTCTCTCCTTGAGCGCCATGCCGACGCCTGCGAGCGTGCCGCCGGTGCCGCAGGCGCAAATGAAGGCGTCCACAGCGCCCTCCAGCGCTTCGTAGATCTCGGGCCCGGTGGTGGTGAGATGCGCGACGCGGTTGGCGACATTGTCGAACTGGTTGGCCCAGACGGCGCCGTTCGGCTCTTCCCTGGCGAGGCGCTCGGCGAGCCGTCCGGAAAGCTTCACATAATTATTGGGATTGGCGTAGGGAACCGCCGGCACTTCCACGAGCTGCGCGCCTTGCAGGCGCAGCATGTCCTTCTTTTCCTGGCTCTGAGTCTCGGGAATCACGATCACCGTGCGAAAGCCGAGCGCGTTCGCGACGAGCGCGAGCCCGATGCCGGTGTTGCCGGCAGTGCCTTCGACGATGACCCCGCCCGGCTTCAGCAATCCTTTCGCGCGGGCGTCTTCGACGATGGACAGCGCCGCGCGGTCCTTCACGGAACCGCCCGGGTTCATGAATTCGGCCTTGCCGAGAATGCGGCAGCCGGTCGCCTTCGAGGCGCCGTGCAATTCAATGAGCGGCGTGCGCCCGATGGCTTCGATGACGCTGGAGGCGACGGTCATTGATGATTCCTGGCGAGTGGCGGATCGTTCCTAGCCGACCGGCGGCTCCCGCTCAAAGGCGAAAATCGCGCCATGCCGCGCCTGTGCGCCCGGGGCCAGAATTCGAATCGAGGGCTTTTCATAGAGATCGCCGTAAAAGTCGTCCGGATCGCCGTGGCCTGTCCATGGCTCTACGCACAGATAAGGGGCGGGCGGCAGCGTCCAAAATCCGACATGCGGGAAATCGTCGAGCGTGACCGAAAGACGCGCGCCTTCGCCATTGTCGAAAACGAGGCTGTGGCTCGCAAGATCGAGAAAGCACAACGCGTCGCGCGTGAACATTTCTGATTCGAGCGGCATTCGCCGGCCGACAAGCGGCGTCTTGCGGATGGGTTTCGAGAAAAGCCCGCCCGGTCCAATGATGGGAACTTCGGCGCGCTCAGCCCTCTCGAATATGATCGCATGCGACGAGGAAGAGCCGGCGAGCGGCCAGCGAAAGGCGGGATGCAAGCCGCAAGCGTAGGGCAGGGGCCGGGAGTCGGCATTCGTGACAATCAGATTGTTTTCGAGCGCGCCGGCGCGAAGCTGGAACTCCACTTCGAACCGGAAGGCGAAGGGGTAGAGCGCGCGGGTCTCGGCGTCGTCGACGAGCGCGAGGCGCAAATAGTCGTTGCGCCGCTCGGCGACGTCGAAGCGCTTTTTCCAGGCGAAGCCATGGAGCGCAAGCGGATAGGTCTCGCCGTCGACGCGCACGCGGCCGTCGCGCGTCCAGCCGACAACGGGAAACAGCACGGGCGCGGTCTGGTCCCAGACCTTAGGATCCTTCGCCCAGATCATGTCGACCCCCCGCGCGCGCCAGGAAGAAAGCTCAGCGCCGAAAGCCAGGATCTCCGCGCCGTCGCCGGAGGAATGAGTGAGCTGAATCGCGTCGGTCATGGGTCAATTCCATCGTCGGACACAAGTCCAGGCGAATGCTTCGAAAATCAACGCGATCCTCCAGTGCGCCGCTTGAGCGGCGGCGCCCGCCGCAATAAGGTCGCGCCGCCACGCCCGCCACGCATGTTGGCGCCGCGCAACGCCAATGAGAAGGCCTTATGAATAGTCTCGTCTCGGACATCGGCGCCGGAGTTTTCAGAACCGAGCTGACGCTCTTTTTCTCGACGTTCACGACGCTGCTGGCGGTCATCAATCCTTTTGAGGTGCTCCCGGTCTTCCTTCTGCTCCTGCGCGAGAAAAGCAACCAGGAGCGCGGTCGCGTGGCGTTCATGGCCTGTCTCTATGCGCTGCTGCTGATCCTCTTCTTCCTGTTCTTTGGCGCGGTGATCTTAAAAATCTTCGGCGTCTCGCTCAGCATGGTGCGCATCGCCGGCGGGATCGTGCTGATGAAGATCGGCTTTGAGCTTTTTTTACCCTCGTCGGACGGCGACGGAACGCCGGCGTTCGCCCGATCGACGGGCAATATCGCCTTCATGCCGCTTGCGATGCCGCTCATGATCGGCCCGGGCCCGATCGCCACCGTGCTCGGGATGATGGCCACCGTTGAGCACTCGTCCCACGAGGCGCTGGCGTTCGGCGTCATCCTCGGCGCAATCTTTCTCGCCGTGGGCGTCACCTACGCCTGCCTCGCCTTCGCGACGCGGTTGACCACAACGCTGGGGCCGCTGGGGATTGACGCCGCGACCAGGATCGTCGGCTTCTTCGTCTCGGCGATGGGCGTATCGTTGATCTTCAACGGCGTCATGGACGCGCTTCGGTCGGCAGGCTTTGGCGGCTTGCATTAGCCGCTCTGGGAGACAAGGCTAAAGGCTGCGCAAGGTTTCGCCGAGCCTCAGATAGATCTCCCGATGCGCGTCGCGCAGTCCGGGCACCCATGGTTTGAGCTGCGCGCCGACGACCGCGTCGAAATGGTCGAACCGCTGGCCGATAGCCTTGTCGAGATATTCGTAATACCAGCGCCCCGGCTTAAGTCTTTGGCGTTTAAAGACGCCTTCGCCTCCCACCGGCTCTTCCCGCGCCGTAAAGGGATATCTTTGCGAGATGACGCTCACCGCGCCATCATTGGGCCGCCACTGCGGCAGCGAAAGGTCGCCGCCGCCCCAACCGACGATCGGCGCCTTGGCGAAGTTGGCCTCGCGCGCCTGGTAGAGCGCCGGCTGCCAGAGAATAGGATGGATCGTCGGGTCGGGCCGCCAGGTTTTGCTAAAAAAGCCGGAAGCCCGAACATGCGTGGCGTTGGTTACGAGCGACAGATAATAGGTCCCCGGATGGGATCTGAACCGCGCGTTGGCGTTGCGGCAGCCCTGCAGCGTCATGTCGAAGGCGAGATTGTCCTCGCCCGCGACGAAGGCGCCGGCGTCCAGACGCGCCATCGCCGCTTTCGCATCGGCTTCGCCGTTGGTCCATTGGTCAAGATGGAGATCGAAGGGCTTGCGCATGGCGCTCGGCACGCCGGCGGCCATTCCGAGAAAATTGAATGACTCCGCAATGAACCGGCTCGGCCTGCGCTTGAGCCGTCCGTCTTCACGATCGCAGCCGAAGCCGTAGGGCAGCAATGAGCCGTTGATGGCGCCGGCGACGCTGACCACACCTTCGACCCAGCCAGCGTTTGTCCCTTGCCCCCAGAAATCGCTGGCGAGCAACGCCTGCAACTGCATGGCGGTCTGGGCGCCTGCGCCATGGCCGATAAGGATCACTGGGTTTTCCGCCGACCATTCGGGCGCAAAAGGCTCTGTATATTCCCGCGAATAGCGGGCGTGGCGCGCCTCGCTGCTGTGCTGCGCGCCGTAATCGACCCTTCCGCCGCCGATTTGCGCGAAAAGCTCGCAGGCGCGGTCGTGGAACGAGCTGACTGGTCCCACCTTCGCTTCATGGACCGCGAAAGGTTCGCCGATCTGATCGAGCGCATCGCCCCAATAGGGAAGTCCGAATTCCTGAGGACCCCAGCCGAAGAAATCATGCACGAAAATAATATGAGTGGATTTAAGCGCCATCGCTGGTCCGAAATTCGATAGAAATCAGTGTTCGGCGCTCAAATGAGCGCGTCGTATTCGTAGATCGCGCTCACGTCGAGCGTCTCCCGCGGCGTCGCACTGCGGCCGAGCGGCGAGCCGATCGGATCGTCTATGCGATGACCTTTGAGGTCCGCGCCAGCCGTCATGTCGGGAACGTAGACGCGCCCATTTCGGGACATCCAACTCTCCCAGAGGCGATCAATGTTGCAATGATTGAGAAAGAAAACCGGATCATTGGGCGAGGAGCCAAGCAACATCTCTCCGCCAATCCAGACGTGGACGAGATTGTGCATGGAGGTCGCGGAAACGCCGTCGTCGTTCATCCACCCTTCGATGCGATTACGGAAGGTGTTCGCGTCGGCGTCCCAGTCGGGCGAATCATAGGGCGACAGCGCCAGCGCATTCGTCACATGCGCCGTTCTCGGCAGCGCATCCGTGCTGACGCCGAAGGCGCGTCGGAGGCCGCGGTTCACGGAACGCAACTCTCCGGAAATATTCGTGGAGATGCGCACTCTGAACGCGGATGGATCGTTTGCGTGAAACGCAAAAGGGCCGCTAGCGACCGGATTTCCCTCGCCGCCCATGCAGTTCGCCCCCCAGATGGCGGCCGAACTCTGCTCCTGCGGCGGCAGGTCGCCGTCTTCGGCCCAATCCCAGTAGGGCAGACCAAAATTCGCGTCGTTCAAAACCCGCTGGAGGTTTTGCTCGAAGACCATCAGCATCACACGATGCCATGGCGCGAAAATTGGCCCGCGGTGCGCCGCGTTCCGCTGCGCGGGATTTCCCGGCGGCGTCTCGATCATCATGGCGGTGACGTGCCAGATGACGAAAAGATCGTAGGTGCTCACTGAGCGCGCCGCGCCGGGAATGCCGAATTCATCGGTCGTTCGGCCGGACGCCTCTTTTTTCAATAGTTTGACGCCCTCAATATATTGATCGCGAACCCCTGCATTCGTTGAGATATTGCTTCGGACGACGGCCATCGTCTCTCTCCTGAAAATCAATGTTCGCCTGAAAATCAATGCTCGTGTTTTGAACCTTTCTTCGCTGCGGGCTTGCTTTTGCGAGCAGGAGCGGGCCGGCGCTTGTGGCTTGCTGGGGGGCGGCTCTTGCTCGGGGCCGGCTTTCGCTCGAACTCCTCGGGAAAGCCGTCGATCAGCGCCCGCACCATGTCGACCGCCGACGCGGTCTGGTAGTTCGGCAATGAATGACAATGAACCTGGCCGGAGGCGTCGACGCCGAGCGGCGCGCGAACCTTCTTTCCATCCACCAAGATCTTGTACGTCGTGACGATTTCGATCTCGTGGCCGCGATAGTGGTCATTGCGGACGGACTGCGCGCCGCCCGCGCCATGACCGGCGTGCGCTGGCGCTTTGTCACGCGCGCGCGTGAGATAGTCGCTAAGTTTGCGAGGGGCGGCCCCCTGCGCGAGCTTCTTGGTCTCCATAAGCGCTCCGCACAATTCCTTTTATGCAATCTGCTGCAGCCGTGGCGCGAAGGCGCTCGCTAAGTGCTCGAAAAATCTAAAGACTTCAGCCGAACGTTCGCCTCATCAAAACGGATGGGATCGAAAATTTTCCTCTAGCATTATGACGCGGCCAATGGACAGTGATGTCAAGTGAATCCCAAGGCGTTAGAATTGCGAAATTATTTGCGCCACTCGGACGCTCCGGCCCTCATCGCGATCGGAAGAACTTGCGTGGCTTGTCGGCGAGGCTTAGCGACTCGATCGAGGCATCAATGTCCGATTCGATGGTTCCCGCCTTTCTGGGGGTCGAGCGCTCCGTGCTCGGTCGACGTTGGCGCGGGCGTCTGGACGCCAGAGGCGAGGCGCAGGCGCTTGCGCTGACCCAGGCGCATGGCATCGACGATTTTCTTGCGCGGGTGATCGCCGGGCGCGGCGTCACGGTCGCCGACGCCGCTGGCTATCTCGATCCCAAGCTGCGCGACCTCCTGCCGGACCCCTCGTCGCTGCGCGACATGGACGCGGCGACCACCCGGCTTGCGGACGCGATTGAAAAGTCCGAGCAGATCGCCGTTTTTGGCGACTATGACGTCGACGGCGCCTGTTCCTCGGCGCTGCTTATCGACTTTTGGCGCGCGTCCGGCGCGCCGGAGCCCTTGCTCCATATTCCCGACCGGATCATCGAGGGCTATGGGCCGAATGTCGAGGCGATCCGCGATCTCGCGGCGCGAGGCGCAACTCTGCTGGCGACCGTCGACTGCGGGACTTCAAGTCACGACGCGTTCGCCGTCGCGCGGGCGCTTGGCCTCGATGTGATCGTCCTCGACCATCATCAGGCGCCGGAAATCCTGCCGGATGCGCTCGTCGTCAATCCCAACAGGCTCGATGATCTATCGGGGCAGGGAGCGCTCTGCGCCGCGGGGGTGGTTTTTCTTGTCCTCATCGGATTGTCGAGGACGCTGCGTGCGCGCGGCTGGTGGAGCGACGATCGACCAGAGCCGGATCTTCTCGCCGCGCTCGATCTCGTCGCGCTGGCGACGGTCGCCGACGTCTCGCCGCTGGCGCGGCTCAACAGGGCGCTCGTAGCCAAGGGTCTGATGGTGATGGGGGCGCGATCGCGTCCGGGGCTCGCCGCGCTGATGGACGCCGCCCGTTTAGATGGGCCACCGCGCGCCTATCATCTTGGTTTCGCGCTCGGGCCGCGGATTAACGCCGGCGGTCGGATCGGCGACGCCGGCCTCGGCGCAAGGCTTCTCACACTCGCTGACGGCATGGAAGCGCGTCGCATCGCTCTCGAGCTGGACCGGCTGAATGGCGAACGACAGGTCGTCGAAAGGATGATTTTGGAGCAGGCGGTCGCCGAGGCGGAAGCGCAGTTGGCAGGGTCCAATCGACTGTCGTGTCTCGTCGTGCATGGACAGGATTGGCATCCCGGCGTTGTCGGACTAATCGCATCACGCTTAAAGGAACGCTTCAACACTCCAGCATTTGTTATTGCTTTCAATGGAGAATATGGAACAGGTTCAGGTAGGAGTTTAAGTGGCGTCGACCTTGGAGCCGGCGTGCGGCGCGCGGTCGAAATGGGCCTGGCGGTCAAGGGGGGCGGGCATGCGATGGCCGCCGGCGTGACTTTGGCCCGGGGCAAGATCGACGAGTTTCGCGCCTTTCTCGATGAGGCGCTGGCGGCGTCCGTCGAAGCCGCGCATCTCGACGATGCGCTGGTTGTCGACGCGGCAGTCGCCGGACGAGGAGTCTGTCTTGAACTGCTGCGACGGGTCGAGCGAGCCGGTCCATTCGGGCAGGGCAACCCCGAGCCCTTGTTTGCTCTCCCCGAGCAGCAGGTCACATTCGCCCAGACGGTTGGGGCCGATCATGTGCGCGCCCGCTTGCGTTCGCGCGACGGCGCTACGGTCGACGCCATCGCCTTTCGCGCCGTGCAGTCGCCGCTGGGCGAGGCGCTGTTGAGGGGTGACGGGGCGCAGCTTCACGTCGCGGCGAAACTGTCACGCAATGTCTTTCGCGGCATCGAGCGCGTCGAGACGCGAATCGTCGACCTCGCGCGCGTTCAATGAAGCCGAACAGACTGTGGCGCCAAGGCCACATCTGTTTTCAATCTCGATGAGCACACGCTTTTAGAGAGCGTGTGTCGCATTTTGGTCTCATTCGGGACGCCTGCTGACGCCAGCGTAACTGCGTTTAACGACAACTTCACACATCAACGAGACACTCCGCAGGTTGTACCGCGCGGCGGCTCTAGGTCGCGTCGAAAATGAAGGAAGCGCCGCCGCTTGTGGGGCGGGCTTCAGTGCAGTCGGCGGCGGATCGAAGTTGGTGGCAAGGACCGTCTGGATGCGATTTGTCGTCTTTAAAAACGCTGCTCATGCGCCGCGTCCGCTCGTTCGCTCCTCAATCCTCCTTTCCAAACTGCTGCCTCTCGTCTGTCTCGGCGCGCTCGCCGGATGCTCTTCGACCACGGGATCGCATAGAAGCGCCGGCCTCGGCGGATTCGGGCAGATCGACCCGCGTTACGGGGTGCGTCCCAGCCCGCGGGTGATCGCCGAGGGCGAAGAAGTGCCGAAGGGCGGCGGCGCCTATATGGTCGGCAAGCCCTATAAGATCGCCGGCCGAACCTATTACCCGAGCGAGAGGCCCTATTCCTCGGTCGGAACCGCTTCCTGGTATGGTTCGGATTTCCACGGACGTCGCACCGCCAACGGCGAAATATTCGACAGGGCGTCGATTTCCGCCGCCCACCCGACAATGCCGCTTCCCAGCTATGCGCGCGTCACTAATTTGCGCAATGACCGTTCCATGGTCGTGCGCGTCAATGACCGTGGCCCCTATCATGGCGGACGCGTCATGGACGTTTCGCAGCGCGTGGCGCATGCGCTTGATTTTCATGGCGTCGGCACCGCGCGCGTCAAGGTCGAATGGATCGGCCGAGCCGATCTTGCCGGCGACGACGACGAAAAATTGCTTGCGACCCTGCGCGACGATGGCCAGCCCGCGCAGATCGACGCCCCGGTGATGACGGCGGCGAATGAGGACCCGGCGCGCGCGGCGCGCTATGATGAAAGGGCGGAAGTCGCCGAACTCGCGGCGCGCGTCGCCTATGAGAATGGGCAGGCGTCAGATGACCAGATGCGGGCCTATGTCAGGCAGGAGAGCGACGCGCCCATGCCTCCCTCGCGAGAGCAAGCCAGCATCGACGTAGAACCCGTCGCTTCGACCCAGAAGGCCAAGAAAGTCGTGGCGCCGCTGCCGCCAGTGCGGCCCGCGCATCTCGGCGGCCCGCGTCAAGCTTCCGCTCACAACGCCGTCCGACAGGCGCTGAACTCCTCGGTTCGAACGAACTGAGCGGCCCACGCCGCGATTGCAATTTTCGGCGTCGCGCGCCATCTTCTCCCGGCTTGCCGCGCTGCGGCGTAAATCGGGAGCGCGTCTTGCCGAAATTTCCCGGGCTTCACCTTATTCTGACGCTTTTCGCATTGGGGGCGCTTGGGGCAGCGCCGTCGCGCGCCCAGAATTTTCAAACGAGCGTCCCGCACGCCATCCTGATCGACGCTGGCACGAACACCGTTCTGTTCGAGAAAGGCGCCGACGACTACGCCAAGCCCGCATCGACCGTCAAAATTCTGACGGCGGAGCTGATCTTTCAGGCTTTGGCGGAAGGAAAACTGAAGCTCGACGATGAATTCACGGTTTCCGAGCACGCCTGGCGCACCGGCGGGGCGCCGGCTGGCGGCTCTGCGATGTTCCTCGCGCTCAACAGCCGAGTGCGGGTCGAGGATCTCATCCGGGGCTTGGTGATCCAGTCCGGCAACGACGCGGCGATTACGCTCGCCGAAGGCCTCGCAGGGGCCGAAGAATCCTTCGTGACGCGGATGAACAAGCGCGCCGCCGAGCTTGGCCTTGTCAAATCGCGCTTCGGCAATCCCTGGGGCATGGACGGGCCTGACCAAAAGGTGACGGCGCGCGAAATGGCGAAGCTCGCGGCGCACATGATCAAGACCTACCCCGAATATTACCGCTATTTTGGCGAGAAAGAATATACTTGGAATAAGATTCGCCAACAGAACCGCAATCCTTTGTTGACGATGAGCATCGGCGCTGACGGGTTGAAGACCGGCAATATCGATAAGGACAGCGGCTACGGCTTGGTGGGCTCCGCCACGCAGGACGGCCGACGCCTGATCGTCGCCGTTTACGGCGCGAAGAGCGCGAAGGAACGGGCTGAAGAAGCGCGCAAATTGCTGCAATGGGGATTCCGCAACTTCGAAGAGAAGGAGCTTTTCAAGGCCGGCGAACCCATCGGGCCCGCGCAGGTCTATGGCGGCACGAAGGGGTCCGTCGAGCTGACGGCGAAAGAGGACATCAAGGTGCTTCTGCCACGCGGCGCGAACGAGAGGCTGATGGGCAAGATCGTTTACGAAGGCCCTGTGCTGGCGCCGGTCGAGGCGGGCGCAACGGTTGGACGCCTCGAAGTGAAACGCGGAAATTCCGTCGTGCTCGAACAGCCGTTGCAGACTGTGGAATCGGTCGAGCAGGGATCGCTGCCGCGGCGCGCCTTCGACGCTATTTACGAATCCGCCGCCGCGGCCATTCACCAGAAACTCTCCGGCAAGAAATGACCTTCCAGGCGACGCCCGAAAAAGGCCGCTTCATCACCTTCGAAGGCGGCGAGGGCGTCGGCAAGTCGACGCAGCTTGCAAGGCTCGCCGAACATTTGCGCGATTGCGGTTTCGAGGTGGTGACGACGCGCGAGCCCGGCGGCACGCCAAAGGCCGAGAAGCTGCGCGCTTTCCTGCTCTCGGGACGCGCCGCGCCGCTTGGTCCGCTCGCCGAGGCGGCGCTGTTTTCTGCGGCGCGCGCCGATCATGTCGAAACCTTGATCGCGCCGGCCCTGAAGCGCGGCGCATGGGTGCTGTGCGACCGCTTCGCCGATTCGACCCGCGCCTATCAGGGCGCGCGGGGCGGGGTCGACGCCAAGACTCTGGCGCTGCTCGAAGCAGCGGCGGTCGGCGAAACGCGGCCGGATCTGACGATCATGCTCGACCTGCCGGCGCAAGAAGGCCTCACGCGGGCGGCGTCGCGGCGGAAGGGCGAAGTGGTCGATCGTTTCGAGCGCGAAGCGCCATCCTTTCACGAGGAGCTGCGGCAGGCCTTCCTCGACATCGCCGAGAGCGCGCCGGAACGCTGCTGCGTGATTGACGCCGGCATGTCCATCGACGACGTCGCGCGCGCGGTGCAGCGGCTCGTTCACGACCGCTTCCTGGCGCACGCCGCACAAGCCGCGCAATGAGCCGCGAAGAGGGGAACCCGGAAAGCGATCGCTACGACGACGCCCCGCATCCGCGGGAGACCCTGGGGCTTTTCGGTCATGCCGAGGCGGAGCATGAATTTCTCGACGCCTACCGCCGCAACAAGATGGCGCAGGCGTGGATCATCGGCGGGCCGGAAGGCGTCGGCAAGGCGACGCTCGCCTGGCGCCTGGCGCGGTTTCTCCTGGCGCATCCCGAACCCGCCGCAGCGGCGGTCCAGTCCGCGGAGAGCCTTGCGGTGCCCGCGGACCATCCGGCGGCGCGTCGGATCGCCTCAATGGCGCTCGCCGATATTTTTCTGCTGCGCCGCGCCTGGAACGACAAGACCAAAAAGCACTTCACCGAAATCCGCATCGAGGACGTGCGGAAGGTTATTCAGGCCTTCCATCAGGGGTCGGGGACCGGCGGCTGGCGGATCGCCATCGTCGACTGCGCCGACGATCTCAATCGCGCCAGCGCCAACGCGCTTTTAAAGCTCATTGAGGAGCCCCCGCAACGCTCGCTGTTTCTGCTCGTCGCGCATCAGCCGGGCCGCATGCTGCCGACGATCCGTTCGCGCTGTCGCAGACTGATGCTCGGCGCATTGTCGCCGGAAGACACGATCGCCGCCGTGAAAAATCTTGGGTCCCCCTGGTCGCAGGCGCCTGAATCGGACCTGCTCGTCGCCGCGGCGCGCGCCGAGGGCTCCGTGCGCGAGGCGCTGCGGCTGCTGGACGATGACGGCGTCGCCTTCGACGCCGCCGTGCGCCGGCTTTTCGACAGGTTGCCGCAGGTCGATTGGCTCGGCGCGCATATGCTGGCCGACAAGCTCACCGGCCGCGAAAACGAAGCGGCCTATGAGACCTTCATGCGCGCGACGCAGCGCCATCTCGACTCGCGCGTCCGCGCGCTCGCGCAGATCGGCGCCGCCCCTTCGAGACTTGCCCGCTACGCGAGCGCCTGGGACGCCATTCGCGACGCCGCCAGGGAAACCGAGGTGTTCAATTTCGACAAGCGCGCGCTGGTGCTGGGGATCTTCGATCGGCTCGCGAAAGCCGAAGCCGGCTAGATGACGCTGCATTTGGTGGAATCGCCCAAATGCAGACAACCTGATCGATTCCCAGAGTTTAGAGCGCGCTCTAGGCGAAAAACCGGTTCCCACCTTTTTCGCAGCGCGCTCTCGTGGCGGGCGCTAGCGCGCCTCCCGGCCGCTGTTCGCCATCGCGTTTTCAAGAAGCTGCAGAACGACTGCGGGGTCGCGCGGGAAGCCGGCGCGTATCCATTCAGCTTGCAGCGTTCTAAGCGCGTCGCCCAATTGCTTGCCCGGCGCGACGCCGCGCGCGATGAGATCTGCGCCCTTGATGGGGAAGGCGGGCGTCGGCGTTTCCTCGAGATAGCGCGCCGCCTCCCGCCAATCCGGATCGTCCGCCGCCGCGGCGCTTTCCGCATGCGCCAGCGCCAGCGCATCGGCCGCCGCGCGCGCGCCGCACAGGAACAGCATCTCGCGCAGATGCGACGCTGGCGGCGGCGCGTCGCGTCCATGCAAGGGCGCGAGCGTTCGCGCCGCCGCCGCAAGCCGCGCGAATTCGTCGTTGGAGAGCCGCAGCCGCTCGCGCAGCCGCTCGGCGTCTTCGGCGGTCAGCACCGAAAAGGCCGCAAGCCGCAGCACCGCGTCCGCCGATTTGCCCAAAGCCGCTTCGCGTGCGGCGAGGCGCTGCAGCCGAGAGGGATAGCCGATGCCGAGAATGACTTCGATAACGCCGGCGTGCGACATGGCGCGCAGCACGTCCGGCGCTCGGCGCGCGAGCAGCAGCTTCATCAGTTCGGCGCGGATGCGCTCGCGCGACAGGCGCGAGAGATTCTCCCGCGCGACGATCGACTCATGCAGGCCCTCGCGATCGAAGGGCCCTTCGCCATGAGAGGCGTTGAAACGAAAGAAGCGCAGGATCCGCAGATAGTCCTCGCGAATCCGCGTCGCCGCGTCGCCGATGAAGCGGATGCGCCGCGCCTCGATGTCCGCGAGGGCGTCCGTATAATCGTGAATCTCGCCATCGAAAGAGAGCGACAGCGCGTTGATAGTGAAGTCGCGCCGCTTCGCGTCCTGCTCGAAGTCGCCGCCAAAGCGCACCTTGGCGAAGCGGCCGTCGGTCTCGACGTCCTCACGCAGCGTCGTGACTTCAAACGGCGTTCCCGCGACGACGATGGTCACCGTGCCATGTTCGATGCCGGTCGGCACGCCTTTCAGTCCGGCGTCGCGCGCGGCCGCAAGGACGGCGTCGGGCAGCGCCGTCGTCGCGAGGTCGATCTCGTGAGGCGGCAGACCGAGCAGAGCGTCGCGCACGGCGCCGCCGACCACGCGCGTTTCTGCGCCCGTCTTCGAGAGCGCCGCAAACAGCGTCGCCAGCCGGGGATCGTCAAGCAGTCTCTGCGCCGCGTTCATTGGAAGCGGCCCGGCTGCAATTTTCCGTTCTCCATGTGGGCCGGCACATAAGCGCCCTGGTTAAGCCGGCTGAAGCCGAGCGTCACGACTCCGATGATGGCGATGAGGAGGCCCGCGATCGTCAGCAGCGATACGACCCTGCCATGCCAGAGCTCGCGCACGAAAGGCCAGCGAAGCTGCAACGAATGGAAAAGCGCATAGGCCACGAAGGGCGTCAGGAAGAGCAGGGCGGTTTCAACGATTGCGCGCCACATGGGCGGAAACGCCTTTCGTGATGAGGATGTCCGACGAATATACTCCGATGAATATACATGGCGTCCGTCGAGGGCGTTTAATGCGGCATGCATGAACAAACTGTCACGTCCAAATTACGGTTTTGGCGGTAAAATGCCTCTTTAACGCGCCGGTTGCGCTTGAATTGCAGCGGCGGAGAGACGAAGATTGCGCTTGGCCCTAATCCCCGCCGCTTCGCTTTATATGCGGAGCCGAATGGCGCGGGGGCTTTGAATCGCGTGCGGCGAAACACGGCAGCGCCGCTACGATGCGCCCGATCCTCTTCATAGACAGGCTGCCTGAGCACGCTGAAATGACTTCATTCGACACCAGGACAACCTCGCTCGAAACAGCCGTCGTTCAATCCGCCGAACGGGCCCTCGACCATATCGGTCGCGCCCGCGCCGCGATCGGCGCCGTCATTTTCGGCCAGGACGAGGTCGTGGAACAGGCGCTGGTGACGATCCTCGCGGGCGGCCATGGGCTCCTCGTCGGCGTGCCTGGCCTCGCCAAGACCAAGCTTGTTGAGACGCTAGGCCGCGTGCTCGGCCTGGCCGAGCAGCGCGTGCAGTTTACGCCGGACCTTCTGCCCGCCGATATTCTCGGCTCTGAGGTGCTTGAAGAGGGGGCTGACCGCTCGCGTTCGTTTCGCTTCATCCGGGGGCCGGTCTTCACCCAGCTGCTGATGGCCGACGAGATCAATCGCGCCTCGCCGCGCACGCAGTCGGCGCTGCTGCAGGCGATGCAGGAGCACCATGTCAGCGTCGCCGGAAAGCGCCACGACCTGCCGCGGCCCTTCCATGTCCTCGCGACGCAAAATCCCCTGGAGCAGGAGGGCACCTATCCGCTGCCCGAGGCGCAGCTCGACCGTTTTCTGATGCAGATCGACGTGCATTATCCCGACCGCGCCAGCGAGCGGCGGGTCCTGCTGGAAACCACTGGCGAGACGATGGCCGAGGCGAGCCAGGCGCTCGACGCCGAAGAGCTGATGGCGACCCAGCGGCTCGTGCGCCGGCTTCCGATCGGCGAAAAGGTCGTCGACGCGATTCTCGATCTCGTTCGTTCAGCCCGTCCAGACGAGGGCGACGCGGAAATCGCGCCGCATGTCGCCTGGGGTCCGGGACCGCGCGCCGCGCAGGCGCTGATGTTGGCGACGCGCGCCCGGGCGCTCGTCACCGGCCGGCTTGCGCCCTCGATCGACGACGTCGCGAAACTCGCCGCGCCGGTGTTGCGCCACCGCATGGCGCTCAATTTCGCCGCGCGCCGCGAGATGACCGTTTCCGACGTGGTTCAGACGCTCGTGGCGCGGATCGGGTGACGAGCCGTCGCTCGGCTCTTTCCTCTGACGGAGAAAGATGACGATGTTTGCTGACGTCGCCACGCGCGCCTACGATCCTGCACAGCGCAAGCCCGCAGATGGCGCTACGGCGGCCGATCTCGCGAGCCGGATGCCGAGGCTGGTGGCGCGGGCGCATGAGATCGCGGCGAGCCTCGCCTATGGCGTTCATGGCCGCAAGCGCGCGGGCGTCGGCGAGACGTTTTGGCAATACCGGCCATTTGCATCGGGCGAATCGGCGCATCGCATCGACTGGCGCCGCTCGGCGCGCGGCGATCAGCTCTATGTGCGCGAGCGTGAATGGGAGGCCGCGCACGACTATTTCCTCTGGATGGATTGTTCTCCCTCCATGGCCTTCGGCTCGTCTCTCGCTTCCGACGACAAGCTGTCCCGCGGCGTGACCCTGGGGCTGGCGCTCGCCGACGTGCTCGTTCGCGGCGGCGAGCGGGCGGCGGCGCTGGGCCTGACCGCGCCGATCTCGGCGCGCGACGTGATCGACCGGCTGGCGCGCGCTCTGGCTGACAACGCAACGGAGGCGGCGCGCGACGAGCTTCCGCCGCAGGCGCCGCTCCGCCCCCGCGCCCGCGTCATTCTGATCTCAGACTTCCTCATCGATCCGGATGCGCTGGCCGCGCGCCTGCGGCGCTTCGCCGACGCCGGCGCCTCCGGCGCGGTGCTGATGGTGACCGATCCCAGCGAAGAAACCTTGCCGTTCTCCGGCGAAACCACTTTTCTAGACACCGACGGCGGCCCGGCCTTCTACGCAGGCGACGCGCGCAGCTTGCGCGCGGCCTATGCGCGCCGCTTCGAGGCGCATCGCGACGCCGTGCGCCGCGCGGCGCAACGCGTCGGCTTCATCTTCCTGCAGCATCGCACCGACAGGCCAGCCTCCGAAGCGGCGCTGGCGCTCGCTATGGGATTGCTCGGAGCGGATGGAGTCAGCTTCGAGGAGCGGCGCTGATGTTTTCCTTCACCGCGCCGCTCGCGCTGTTTGGTCTCATCAGCCTGCCGATGATCTATTGGCTGTTGCGGGTCACGCCGCCGCGTCCGCGCGAGATCGTCTTTCCGCCGACGAAAATTCTGCGCGAACTCAAGCCCGACGAAGAGACGCCGGCAAAAACCCCTTGGTGGCTGATGGCGCTGCGGCTAGCGCTCGCCGCCGCGTTGATTTTCGCGATGGCGGGACCGGTCTGGGCGCCGAGCGGCGTCGTCGCGTCCACCGCGCCGACGCTTGTCATCCTCGACGACGGCTGGACGGCGGCGCCGACATGGGAGCGACGCCTTGCGGGGGCGGCGTCGATCATCGAGTCGGTCGCGCGCGCCGGCGGACCGGTCGCGGTCGCGCTTGCGTCAGAATCCGCGGCGCCGGTTCCAGGCGACGGGCCGCGCGCGATGGAAAAATTGCGCTCGGCGCGGCCCAAGCCATTTCTGCCGGACCGCAAGGCGATCGGCGAACAGGTCACGGCCTTCGCCCACGGCCGTAAGGCGCGCATCGTATGGATCAGCGACGGCGTCGCGCAGGGCGACGCCGCAGGCTTCGTGCGCGCGCTGAAAGAGTCGGGCGCGAGCGCCGTCGAGATTTACGTCGAAGACCATGCGCCGCGCGCGCTCGCCGCGCCGACAAATGATGCGGCCACGCTGAGCGTCGATGTGCTGCGCATCGGCGACGACGCGTCGGCGGTCGTCGACGCGCTTGACGCGAAAGGTCGAACGGTCGGCCGAGCCGAAGTGGATTTTGGCGGCGCGCGGCGCGTTCGAGGGAAAATCGAACTGCCGGTCGAACTTCGCAACGAGGTGAGTCATCTGCGCATCGAAGGAGAAAACTCCGCCGGCGCCGTCGCGCTTCTTGACGCGCGCTCGAAAGTGAAGCGCGTGGCGCTGATCGGAGGCGGCGCGGCCGATGAGGCGCAGCCGCTGCTCTCGCCGCTCTACTACCTGGAAAAAGCGCTTGCGCCCTTCGCCCAAATCCGCACGGCGCGTCCCGGCGTCGTGGATCCGGTGCAGGCGTTGCTCGCCGAACAGCCCAATATCATGGGGCTCGCAGATGTCGGGCTCGCGCCCGGCGAGACATTCGACGCGGTGTCGCGCTTCGTTGAAGAAGGCGGGACGCTCATTCGTTTCGCCGGGCCGCGTCTCGCCAACGCCGAGGATGGTCTGCTGCCCGTGCGCCTGCGCCGGAACGGCCGCGTGCTCGGCGGGGCCATGTCCTGGGAGGAGCCAAAAGCGCTCGCCGAGTTTGACGCCACCAGCCCCTTCTTCGGCTTGCCGGCTTCGAAGGACGTCACGGTGCAGCGGCAGGTGCTCGCCGAGCCCGATCCGGGACTTGCCGACAAGACCTGGGCCCGCCTGTCCGACGGCACGCCGCTCGTGACCGCGGAACGACGCGGGAAGGGGCTGATCGTGCTGTTTCACGTCAACGCCGACGCCAATTGGTCGAATCTGCCAATCTCGGGACTTTTCGTTGAGATGCTGAAACGGATCAGCGCCATGGCTGGAGAGTCGACGCCTGCGAGCAGCGAACGATCTGGCGCCGATCCGGCGGCTTTCGCGCCGATGCGCCTACTCGATGGATTTGGCGCGCTCGGCGCGCCGGGCCTCAGCGCGCAAAGCATTCCGCCTGGCTTCGACGGGCCTGCAAGCGCCGAACATCCGCCTGGGCTATACGGCTCGGGGGAGGCTTTCGTCGCGGTGCAGACCTTGCGCCCGACTGACGAGATCAGCGCTTTCGATTTCGCCGGCGCCGGACTGAGCGCGGACGTGTTGCGGGCCGGCGGCCAACTCGATTTGCGCGGGCCGCTGCTCGTCTTCGCTCTCGCCGCCTTCATCGCCGACGCGCTGATCGTTCTGGCGCTTGCCGGAAAGCTGCGGCTGCGGCCGCTGAGCGCCGCTACCGCGGCGCTTCTGGCGCTCTCCTGCGTAGCGGCGACGATTGATGAAACACGTGCGGAGACGGCGCCGAAATCCACCGCCACCCAGCGCGACAAGGACGCCGCGCTGACGGCGCGGCTCGCCTATGTGATCTCGGGCGACGCCCGCGTTGATGAAATATCGCGGCTGGGCCTCGAGGCGCTCACCCAGGCGCTGAATGCGCGCACCTCTTTCGCACCGGGCGATCCGGTGGGCGTCGATCCGGCGAAGGACGAACTCGCCTTTTATCCCTTGCTCTACTGGCCGATCGTCGCGAGCGCGCCGCAGCCGCCCGCGAAGACGGTGGCGAAAGTCACCGCCTATATGAAGCAGGGCGGCACAATCATCTTCGACACGCGAGACGCGCTCTCTCAACGTGTCGGCGGCGCGCCGAGTCCGGAGGCGCAATGGCTGCGCGACCTGACGAAAGGCTTGGACATTCCGCCTTTGGAAGTGACGCCGCGCGATCACGTCATCACCAAGACCTTCTATTTGCTTGATGGATTCGTCGGCCGTTACGCCAATGGCGAGACCTGGGTCGAGGCGCTGCCGCCGGAGCCGAAAGATCAGGCCGCGCGTCCGGTGCGCGCGACGGACAGCGTCTCCGCGATCGTCATCACCTCGAACGACCTCGCCAGCGCCTGGGCGCATGACAAACGCGGCCAGCCGCTGTTTCCCTTGACGCCGGGCGGCGCGCGCCAGCGCGAATTCGCGCTCCGCGGCGGCATCAATTTGGTGATGTATACGCTGACCGGGAACTATAAGTCGGATCAGGTGCATGTGCGCGACTTGCTGGAAAGGCTGGGCCAATGAGCGACCTCACGCTCGCCTTTTCGCCGCTCGTTCCCTGGTCGGCGCTGATCATTCTCGGCCTGCTTGGCGCCGGCGCGCTGGCGCTGATGGCGGCCAAACGCCAGCGGGGCGCGCCGCTCCGGGCGTTTGCTTTCGCCTTGCTGATTGCGGCGCTCGCCGACCCGTCGCTCGTGCGCGAAAAACGCGATCCGCAAAAGAGCGTCGTCGCGGTGGTTGTCGACAAGAGCGACAGCCAGAATTTCGGCGCGAGAAACGCGCAAACGGAAGAGGCGCGCAAGGCGCTCGACTCTGCGCTCGCCAAATTCGGCGACGTCGAGACGCGCACGATCACGGTGTCGAACGACGCTTCCGGCAATGACGGCACCAAGCTCTTCGGCGCGCTCGCCGAAGTTTTGAAGGACGTTCCGTCGGAGCGCGTCGGCGGCGCAATTCTTCTGACCGACGGCGTCGTTCACGATATTCCCGCCAAGGCCGAAGCGCTCGGCTTCAAAGCGCCCGTTCAAGCGCTCGTGACGGGGCATAAGGGCGAGCGCGACCGCCGCATCGAACTCGTCGAGGCGCCGCGTTTTGGCATCGTCGGCAAGGATCAGATCATCCGCGCCCGCGTCGTCGATCTTGGCGGCGACGGCGCCCGCATACCGATTTCAGTGCGCCGCGACGGCGAAGCACTGCCGACCTTCAGCCCCGTGCCTGGCGACATCGTCAGCATTCCGGTGCGCATCGAACATGGCGGACAAAATGTCGTCGAACTCGAAATTCCGTCAGCGCCCGGCGAGCTGACGCCGCTCGACAATAAGGCCGTGCTGACGATCGAAGGCGTGCGCGACCGGCTCAAAGTGTTGCTTGTGTCGGGCGAGCCGCATCCGGGCGAGCGGAGCTGGCGCAATCTCTTGCGCGCCGACGCCAATGTCGAACTGGTGCATTTCACCATTTTGCGGCCGCCGGAGAAGCTCGACGTCACGCCGGCGAGCGAATTGTCGCTGATCGCCTTTCCGACCGCCGATCTCTTCGGGAAGAAAATCAACGAATTCGATCTCATCATTTTCGATCGCTATTCGAGCCAAACGACGCTGCCCTCGATCTATTTCGAGAACATCGCCAATTACGTCGAGAATGGCGGCGCCTTTCTCGCGGCTGTCGGCCCGGATTACGCGACCTTGCGGGGCCTCTATTACTCGCCGCTCGAAAACATTCTGCCGGCGCGCCCTGACGGCGCGCTCATTGAACAGGCGTTTCGCGCCCGCGTCAGCAAGGACGGCGAGAAGCATCCGGTGACGCGCGGCCTCGCCGGCGCCAAATCCGAGCCGCCGAATTGGGGCGAATGGTTCAGGCAGGTCGACGCCAATGTGGTGAAGGGCGACTCGATCATGTCGGGCGTGCACGACAAGCCGCTGCTGGTGCTCTCGCACGAAGGCAAGGGCAGGGTGGCGCTGCTGCTCTCTGACCAGATTTGGCTCTGGGCGCGCGGCTATGAAGGCGGCGGCCCGCATGTCGATCTGACGCGCCGCCTGGCGCATTGGCTGATGAAGGAGCCGGATCTCGAAGAAGAGGCGCTGCGCGCTTCCGCGCATGGCCGCGAGATCAGCGTCGAGCGCCAGACAATGAAGGAGCGACCGGCGCCGGTGATGGCGACGGCGCCGTCCGGCGCGCGCGACGAGATCGCCGTCGCGCAAGGCGAGCCGGGACTGTGGCGCGCGCGTTTCGACGCCAAGGAAATGGGTCTGTGGCGCTTCCAGAGCGAAGGCCTCACCGCGCTTGTGAACGTCGGCCCGCCCAATCCGCGCGAGTTTCGCGAAGTGGCCTCGACGACGGAGAAACTGCAACCGCTCGTGGAAGCGACCGGCGGCACGGCGCGGCGTTTATCGAACGGCGGCGCCGACACGGTCTCCATGCCGCGCGTCGTCGAATTGCGCGACGCCAACCGCTATGGCGGCTCGGACTGGATCGGGATCAGACAGACCGGCGCCTCGACGCTCGTCGGCGTCGAAATCGCGCCGCTTGGTCTGGGGCTTTGGGCGATGCTGGCGCTGGTCGGCGCCGTCGTCGCGGCCTGGGGCTGGGAGGGGCGGCGGTAGATTTGGGCTCCACCACCCGTGGCTCTCAAGCTGCTCAGGTGATGGGACCCCACTGGCCGCTTCCCCCGCCGATGCCCGCAAATGGCACTCCTCCGCCTTGGAACATGCCATATGTCTGACCGCCGCGAATAAGATTTAAGTTGGCCCATGCCGAAACAAAATTGCATTCAAAATCGCTTTGACCTGACAAATCTGAAAGGTTGTTATAGTAAAATGTTCCTCCTGCTACCGAAAGAAAACCACCGAACGCACCCCAGCCAGAGCCTTTGTACTCCAATCCAAGAAGTGGCAAATCCAATTTAACATAGATATGCACTAGAATGGCGGTCGGGACGAGGGTAGCAGGAGTACTGTATTTGAAAGCAGCGACATTTGGCGTCTCCGTGCGGCGCGCTCCCAGCGTGTTGTCAGTGAATTTCGAGAGACATGTTTTCAGCCATGCCTTGTCGTCGATGGCGTCGAACAGCGCTCTCACGGACTCTTCCGACGCAGCGGCGTCAACCCGTCGGAAATACTTCAAAAAACTTGAAAATAATTGATCGTCGCTATCAGTCATGTGAGCGCTCCAAAATGAAAATATGACCGCTTATTTTGCTAATTATCCTGATTTTTGATGAGTTTAGCAGCACCGCAATCTTAATCAAGGCTGCTGTGTTTCCCACAGGAACCCGTCGTCCTGCTTATGAATAAGCCTTTCAAAAACGAACGATGCGGAGCAAGTTCTTCTCCTGAACGCACGAAATGACACGTGGGGATGCAACAGCGCGTGATCTAATAAGGCTCCCATTGTTACTCTCGGAGCGATTCGCTTGCCCACCTACCGCTCAATAGGCCTCATGTCCGGCACGTCCATGGACGGCGTCGATGTCGCGTTGATCGAAACCGATGGCGACGCCGCCGTCGTCTTCGGACCGACGGGGCACTACCCCTATAGCGACGCCGACCGCGCGCTGCTGCGCAACGCGCTCGCCGAAGCCGCGACGCTTGAAGATCGCGACGCGCGGCCCGGCGTTCTCGCCTTCGCGGAGCGCATGGTGACCGACCGCCACGCCGAGGCGGTCGAGGCGTTGTTGCGGGATCATGAGATCGACCCGGCAAGCGTCAATATCGTCGGTTTTCATGGCCAGACGGTGCTGCACCGTCCCAAGCAAAGGCTCACGATCCAGATCGGCGACGGGCCGGCGCTCGCCGCGCGTCTCGGACTCGACGTGGCTTATGATTTCCGCGCCGCCGACATCGCCGCCGGCGGCGAAGGCGCGCCGATTGTGCCCGTGTTCCATCGCGCACTTGTCCTCGCCGGCGGCATGAAGGGTGAGGTCGCGCTGCTCAATATCGGCGGCGTCGCCAACGTCACTTATGTCGCGGACGGCGAGGAGCCGATCGCCTGCGACACGGGGCCCGGCAATGCGCTCATCGACGATCTGATGCTTCAGCGCACCGGCGCGCCGATCGACCGGCACGGCCATATGGCGGCGCGCGGCCGCGTCAATGAAGCGACGCTGCTGAAGATGCTGGCGCATCCCTTCTTCGATCAGCCGCCGCCGAAATCGCTCGACCGCAACGCCTTCGCGCTTGATGCGGTCGCCAAGCTCTCGACCGAGGACGCCGCCGCGACGCTGACCGCCTTTACGGCGTCTTCCGTGCTGCGGCTTTTTCCGCATCTGCCGACTCAGCCGCAACTGCTGATCGTCTGCGGCGGCGGCGCGCGCAATCCGATCCTCGTGCGCGAACTCGTCATGCGCCTGCCGTGCAAGGTGACGACGGCCGACGCGGTCGGATGGTCAGCGGATTCGATGGAGGCGCAGGCCTTCGCCTATCTCGCCGCGCGCGTGCTGGAAGGACTGCCGCTCACCTTCCCGACGACGACCGGCGCGCCTCAAGCCATGTGCGGCGGCGTGCTGGCGCGAGCGGCCGCGTAAGCGTCATAGATCGCAGCGTCATTCCCCTATGGATTCCCGATCGCGCTTCGCGCGTCGGGGATGACAATGAAGCGTCAGTCGCCCCGCGCGGGAATGGCGATCCTCGGCGGATTGCCGAGACGCCTGTCGAGATAGGCGTCGACATGCGCGATCAGCGGCTCGATCCTGTTCTCGAAGAAATGGTTCGCGCCCTCGACCACGGCATGTTCGATAAGAATGCCCTTCTGCGTCTTGAGCTTCTCGATGAGCCCCGTCACTTCCTTGAGCGGCGCGACGCGGTCCTGGTCGCCATGAATGAAGAGGCCCGAAGAGGGGCAGGGCGCCAGGAAGGAGAAGTCAAAACGATTTGCCGGCGGCGCGATCGAGATAAACCCTTCGATCTCAGGACGGCGCATCAGCAGCTGCATGCCGATCCAGGAGCCGAAGGAGACGCCCGCGATCCAGCAGGCGCGCGCTTCCGGATTGACCGCCTGCGCCCAGTCGAGCGCAGCCGCCGCGTCGGAAAGTTCGCCCGAGCCATGGTCGAAGGCGCCCTGCGAACGGCCGACGCCGCGGAAATTGAAGCGCAGCACGGAAAAACCACGCTCCGCGAAGGCGTAGTAAAGGTGATAAACAATCTGATTGTTCATCGTGCCGCCGAACTGCGGATGCGGATGCAGAATGATCGCGATCGGCGCGCCGCGCGTGGCGGACTGATGGAACCGGCCCTCGAGCCTGCCGGCCGGACCGGTGAAGATAACCTCGGGCATTCGGAATCCCTTGCGAAACTGGCAGGCGCGCCTTCTACCACGCGGGCTACTGTAAAATGCAAGGAAATTCGGCAGATCCCGGGCCGCGGCGAAATTTCGCCGCGCCGACCAAAGGAATTTGCGCTCACACCCGTCAATAGTCTCGACGGGATCGAATAACGGGGGCGACTTGCCGGGCGAAGACACCGACGGCGAATTGGCGCGACGGGCGGCCGCCGGCGAGGCTGCCGCTTTCGCCGTGTTGGCCGAGCGCCATTACGACCGGGTCTATGCGCTCGCGTGGCGCTGTTGCGGCGCGCGCGCTGAAGCGCAGGACATCGCTCAGGACGCAATGGTGAAGATGGCGATGGGGATGAGCGCCTTTCGCAACGACTGCGCCTTTACGACCTGGGCCTATCGCATCGCCTATACGACCGCGATCGATCACATCCGGGCGCGGCGCAAAATTGTGGCGCTGGAACCGGCGCGCATGTCGGCGCTCGTGGACGGCGCCGACGGCGACACCCCAGAGGATGAGATGATGGGGCAGGAACTCTGGCGCGTGGTGCGCGCCCTGCCGGATCAACAACGCGACGCCGTGCTGCTCGTCTATGCGCAGGACCTGTCGCATGGCGAGGCGGCGGCGCTGATGGGTTGTTCGGAGAAGACCGTGTCGTGGCATCTGCATGAGGCGCGCAAGCGCCTCAGGAACATGCTGGAGGTTTTGTGACGCTGCGCTTTTCGAAAACTCGCGCGAGTGTGACGATCCGGGCATTCCCCTCCCCACGCTTTAGCGGCGGGGAGGGGCTAGGGGTGGGGGGCGACTCCGTCCCGTGCGGACGTCCTTTTGCCCCCCACCCGGTTCGCTTAGCGAACCACCCTCCCCGCCGCTACGTGGGGGGAGGGTTGGTCACGGGCTGGCTGTTGGCGCAAGGGGAGACGGCGTAGTGGCCGAACACGACCATCTCTCAAAGCTCAAAGACGCGCCGATCCCGCCGCCCGATGGCGAGGCGAAGCGCCTAGCGCTCGCAGCGGCGATGGCCGCTTTTGAGAAAGGCGCGGCCGAGACCCAAGGATCGGCCGCGCCGCAACGTCTCAGTCACGCATCCTCTCCAACGGAAGGGAAAAGAAAGATGCGTCAGACGTTCTATTTCAACCGCGCGCTCGCGGCCTCGATCGCCGCGCTGATGATCGGCGCGCCCGCCGCCTTCATGCTCTCGCGCAACTATGCGCCGGGCGGCGGGAGCATATCCAATCCTGTTGGCCCCATCTCGCCGGCGGCCGAGGTCGCCGTAGCGCCGCGCATGGAGGCTCCGGCGGCAATCCAGCCCGCTCCCGCGCCCTCGGCCTCTGTCGCAGGAGAAGAGAGAGCGAAGACGGCGGGCGCGCTCGGAGGTCGACGCGACGGCCTTGTTGCGCCGCCGCCTCCGCGCCTCGCCGGTCGAGACGGCGCCGCGCAGCGGCTGTCGCGATCTATTCAGCCCGCGAAACCGGTCGCCGTGATGAACGCAGAAGGCGTCCGGCCGCCGATGTCGGTTGATACGAATGTCGCGCCTGAGAGCGAATTTCGCGACAGGTTCGAGTCAAAGGAGACGAACCCCGTCAAGTTAGCGGCGACGGACCCCGTCTCGACCTTCTCGATCGACGTCGATGCCGCCTCCTACGCCTTCGCGCGCCGCGCGCTCAACGCCGGGCGCCTGCCGCCGAAAGATTCGGTGCGGGTCGAGGAGTTCGTC
Source organism: Methylocystis rosea (assembly GCF_003855495.1). Lineage (NCBI taxonomy): Bacteria > Pseudomonadati > Pseudomonadota > Alphaproteobacteria > Hyphomicrobiales > Methylocystaceae > Methylocystis > Methylocystis rosea. The sequence continues at coordinate 1,397,750 of NZ_CP034086.1, forward strand.
AATTACTTTCCCTACGACTATCCGAAGCCCGAAAGCGCGCAGACGCCATTCAAGCCGACGATCACGGTGACGCCAAGCCCGTGGAACGCCGGCAATCGCCTCGTGCATGTGGCGATACAGGGCTATGCGCTGCAAAGCGCCGAGCGCCCGCGCGCCAATCTCGTGTTTCTGATCGACGTGTCGGGCTCCATGTCGCCGCAGGATCGGCTGCCGCTCGTCAAGAACGCGCTGCGGATGCTGGTCGACGAGTTGAAGCCTGAAGACACGGTCGCGGTCGTCACCTACGCTTCGGGCTCGGGCGTCGCGCTCGAGCCGACGAAGGTCGCCGACAAGGCCAAAATTCTCGGGGCGATCGACGCCCTCGGCGCGGGCGGCTCGACCGCCGGCGCGCAAGGCATTCAGGACGCCTACCGCCTGGCGGAGAGCAACTTTGACAGGTCGGCGGTCAATCGCGTGATCCTCGCCACCGACGGCGATTTCAATGTCGGCGTCACGGATCAGCGCGAATTGAAGGGGCTGATCGAAAGAAAGCGCGAGAAGGGCGTTTTCCTGTCGATACTCGGCGTCGGCCAAGGCAATTACAACGACGCGCTGATGCAAGCGTTGGCGCAGAACGGCAATGGCGCGGCGGTCTATGTCGATAACCTCAACGAAGCGCGCAAAGCGCTGGTTGAGGAAGCGTCGTCGACGCTCTTTCCTATCGCCAAGGACGTTAAAATCCAGGTGGAGTGGAATCCGGCTCGCGTCTCAGAATATCGCCTGATCGGTTATGAAACCCGCGCGCTGCGCCGCGAGGATTTCAACAACGACAAGGTGGACGCAGGCGATGTCGGCTCCGGTCACCGCGTCACCGCGATTTACGAGATCACACAGGTCGGCGCCGAAAAGAAGCTGGTCGACGATCTGCGTTACGGCAAGAAGACGCCGGCGCCGGTCTCGGCGCAGGGTGCGGAAAGCGAACTCGGCTTCCTCAAGCTGCGCTACAAGCTGCCGAAGGAGGAGGCCTCACGGCTTATCACGCAGCCGATCGCCGAATCGCCAAGCATTGAAAGTATCGCGCGCGCGTCGCAGGACGTGCGATTCTCCGTCGCCGTCGCGGCCTTCGCGCAGCTGCTGAAAGGCGCGCCCTATCTTGGCGATTACAGCTACGACGATGTGATCGCGCTGGCGCAGAGCGCCAAGGGCGACGATCCGTTCGGCTACCGCGCGGAATTCGTCAATCTCGCGCGGCTGGCGAAGTCGGCGCGGCCGTAAGCCGGCGCGTGACGCCTTTCCGAAAGGAGCGGCGCAGGCACGAGAACGCGCCTGCGCCGCCGCGCTCTGCTATAATGCGGCAACCGAAATCGAGGCCCATGTCCGCCCGCGTCTATCTCGACCACAACGCGACATCGCCGCTGCGCCCGGAAGCGCGGGCGGCGATGCTCGATGCGCTGGAGACGCTCGGCAATCCTTCCTCCGTCCATGCCGAGGGCAGGGCGGCCAAGGCGCTGCTCGAAGACGCGCGGGCCGCGGTCGCGCAAGCGATCGGCGCGGAGCGGCGCAGCGTCGTCTTCACCAGCGGCGCGACAGAGGCGGCGAATCTCGCGCTTACGCCGGCGCTTCGCCGAGAGGGCGACGAAGCGCCAATAGAGGCATTGCTGATCGGCGCCGGCGAGCACCACTGCGTCTTGCAGGGGCATCGCTTTCCGCCCGACGCGGTTGAAACCCTTCCGTTGACCCCGGAAGGCGTCATTTCGCTCGACGCGCTGGAAGAGGCGCTCGTGCGGCGCTCCGGCAGTCGCGTGATGCTCGCGCTGCAGGCCGTCAACAATGAAACCGGCGTCATCCAGCCCGTCGCCGAGGCGGCCGCGCTGATCCATGCGGCGAAAGGCGTCCTTGTCTGCGACGCCGTGCAATCCGTCGGCCGACTGAAGACGACATTCGCGACGACCGGCGCGGATATAATGTTCTTTTCCTCACATAAGCTGGGCGGGCCCATGGGCGTCGGCGCGCTCGCCTTTCGTGATGAGAGCCTGCATCTGGAGGCGCCGGCGCTGCGCGGCGGCGGCCAGGAATTCGGCCGCCGCGCGGGGACGGAGAATGTCGCCGGAATCGCCGGCTTTGCAGCGGCGCTGACGGCGGCGACCGCCGATTTGGCAGGAGAGGCGTCTCGACTCGCAGATTTGCGCGACGCGTTGGAGCGGCAAGTCTTGAAAGTCGCGCCAGACGCCCGATTCTACGGTTCAAGGGCGCCGCGCGCGCCAAACGCCAGCGCTTTCTCGCTTCCCGGCCTCGCCCCACGCACAATGTTGATGGCGCTTGACCTAGAGAATGTCGCGCTTTCAGCAGGCTCAGCCTGTTCTTCAGGCAAAATGACGGCGTCGCACGTGCTTGCGGCAATGGGCGCGGCTGAAAGGGAGGCGCTGAGGGCCAGTTTCGGTTGGTCTTCGACGCAAGAGGATGTAGAACAGTTCGGAAAGGTTCTTGCACGTGTCGTGGATCGCATGCGGTCCCGGCATTTCGCCGCCTAGTCGACGCCTAAGAGGGCGCCAACGCGCAGGCGGCGGCGGAACGATCGGCCGGCGGGCCTTGAACCCGTCGTGACGAGGAGAAGGACAGATGGCGGCTCGTCAGGAGACCGTTGCGCGCGTCGAGTCAATCGACGTCGACGCCTATAAGTACGGGTTTTCGACCGATATCGAATCGGAAAAGGCCCCCAAAGGGCTGAATGAAGACATCGTTCGTTTCATCTCGGCCAAGAAGGGCGAGCCGCAATGGCTTACCGACTGGCGCCTCGACGCTTACCGGCGCTGGCTGACGATGCCTGAGCCGCGCTGGGCGCGTGTTCACTATCCCCGCATCGACTTCCAGGACCTCTATTATTACTCGGCGCCGAAATCGACGCCGGGCCCGAAGTCGCTCGACGAGGTCGATCCCGAGCTGCTGCGCACATATGAGAAGCTGGGCATTCCGCTGCGCGAGCAGGAGATTCTCGCCGGCGTCGAAACGCGCCGCGTCGCCGTCGACGCGGTTTTCGACAGCGTATCCGTCGCGACCACCTTCAAGGCGGAACTGGCCAAAGCCGGCGTGATCTTCTGTCCGATTTCCGAGGCGGTGCAAACGCACCCGGAGCTCGTGCGCAAATATCTTGGCTCGGTCGTGCCGGTGACCGACAATTTCTACGCGACGCTGAACAGCGCGGTCTTCTCCGACGGCTCCTTCGTCTATGTGCCAAAGGGCGTGCGCTGCCCGATGGAGCTTTCGACCTACTTCCGCATCAATGAGCAGAATACGGGACAGTTCGAGCGCACGCTGATCATCGCCGACGAAGGCTCGTATGTGAGCTACCTCGAAGGCTGCACGGCGCCCAAGCGCGACGAAAACCAGCTTCATGCGGCCGTGGTGGAGCTCGTCGCGCTCGACGACGCCGAAATCAAATATTCGACGGTGCAGAACTGGTATCCCGGCGACAGCGAGGGCAGGGGCGGAATTTACAATTTCGTCACCAAGCGCGGCGATTGTCGCGGCCGCAACTCGCATATTTCCTGGACGCAGGTCGAGACGGGTTCGGCGATCACCTGGAAATATCCGTCATGCATCCTGCGCGGCGACGGCTCGCAAGGCGAGTTCTACTCGATCGCGGTGTCGAACGGCTATCAGCAGGTCGACAGCGGCACCAAGATGCTGCATCTCGGCAAGAACACCAAAAGCCGCATCATCTCCAAAGGCATCTCGGCCGGACGTTCGCAGAACACTTATCGGGGCCAGGTTTCCGCGCATCGTAAGGCCGATGGCGCGCGCAATTTCACGCAGTGCGACAGTCTGCTGATCGGGCCCAACTGCGGGGCGCATACGGTTCCCTATATCGAATCGAAGAATCCGAGCGCGCAGTTCGAGCATGAAGCGACCACGTCGAAGATTTCCGAAGACCAGCTGTTCTACGCCATGCAGCGCGGGCTTTCGGCGGAAGAGGCGACGGCGCTGATCGTCAACGGCTTCGTGCGCGACGTGCTGCAGCAGCTGCCGATGGAGTTCGCGGTCGAGGCGCAGAAGCTGATTTCGATCTCGCTTGAAGGAAGCGTGGGGTGATGCGCACGTTGCACATTTCTCTTCCAGAGGAATTGGAGTCCGAGCTTGCTGCTGCGGTCGATTCCGGCGAGTTCGAGTCCGAGAATGACGCCATTCGCGCCGCAGTCGCACAGTGGCGCGCTGAACGCCTTGTCGAGCGGATGAGCGTGGATGAATTGCGAAGACTATGGCGTGAAGGCGTCGAAAGCGGCTCCGGGCGTTTCGGCGAGATCGATGAAATCAAAGCCGAGGCGCGCCGTCGTCATTCACAGAGCTAATTCTCCATGCGCATCGTTCGAACGGCGCGCGCGGAACAGGACCTAATCGAGATCTGGTCTTATATCGCAAATGAGAATGAGACCGCGGCGGATTGGACGTTGGATGCGCTGGAAAGGAAAACGAGATTGTTGGGCTTACATCCGCAAATCGGACGAGAGCGACCGGACATCGGCAAAGGCGTGAGAAGCGCGATAAGCGGCGCCTATCTCATCCTGTACCGGTTACTCGAGGACCGCGTGGAAGTGGTTCGCTATGTGCATATGAGACGACGGCTCGAGGGGCTGAATTGATGCTCGAAATCAAGGACCTCCACGTCTCCGTCGGCGAGCGGGAAATCCTCAAAGGCCTGACGCTCAGCGTTAAGGCCGGAGAAGTCGCGGCGATCATGGGGCCGAACGGGACGGGCAAATCGACGCTCTCCTACGTCATCGCCGGGCGCGAAGGCTATGAGGCGACGACGGGCGACGTGCGGCTCAACGGAGAGAATATTCTCGAACTCGATCCCGCGGAGCGGGCCGCCAAGGGCGTCTTTCTCGCCTTTCAATATCCCGTCGAGATCCCCGGCGTCGCGACCATGACGTTCCTCAAGGCGGCGCTCAACGCGCAGCGCCGCGCCCGCGGCGAGCCGGAATTGCAGACGCCGGAGTTCATGAAGCGCGTCAAGGAGGCCGCGGCGTCGCTCGGCATCGCACAGGATATGCTGCGCCGGCCGCTGAACGCCGGTTTTTCGGGCGGCGAGAAGAAACGGATGGAAATCCTGCAGATGGCGCTCCTGCAGCCGCGTCTCGCGATCCTCGATGAGACGGATTCGGGGCTCGACATCGACGCGCTGCGCGTCGTGGCGGACGGCGTCAACGCGCTGCGCTCGCCCGAGCGCGCCGTCATCGTCATTACCCATTATCAGCGCCTGCTTGAATATATCAGGCCAGATTCTGTGCATGTGATGGCGCAGGGGCGCATCATGCGGTCGGGCGGTCCGGAACTTGCTCTGGAGCTCGAGGAGCGCGGCTATCAGGATTACATCGCGCAAGAGGCGGCATAAGCGATGATCAAGCTGGCGAGCGAAGCGGAAGCGACGCTTTCCTCCTTTTATGAAGAGATGCGCGACAAGGGCGCGCCGCGTCTGCGCGCGGCCGGCTGGGCGTCATTCTCCGAGTCTGGCGTGCCGAACCGGCGCGTGGAGTCATGGCATTACACGGACCTGAAAACCGCGATGGGCCGGCCGGCGCCGCTCGCCACCGCCTCCCGCGCCGCATTGTCGCTGCCGCGCGCGCATGATTCTCTGCGGCTCGTCACGCTCGATGGCGTTTTCCGGCCAGATCTTTCGGACATCGCGCGGCTCCCCGATGGCGTCGTCGCGCAATCGCTGCGCGACGCGCTGGCGCAGGGCGAGCCGCATGTCCTGTCAGCGCTCGCCAGCGCCGATATCGGCGCGCAGGACCCGATCCTCGCGCTCAATGCGGCGCTGATGCAGGACGGCGTCGTCATTCAGATCGCGCCGGGCGCTGCGATCGACCGCGCGATCGAACTCACGACGTTGGCGTCGGCGGAAGCCGCGCAATCGACCTATACGCGCGCGCTCGTCATGCTGGGCGCGGGCGCGCGAGCGACAGTGATCGAAACTCTAGGAGCGCTTTCGTCGGCGCCGGCGCAGGACAATAGCGCCCTCGTGCTTCGCTTGGCGCCAGGCGCGCGCCTCGACCTCGTCACTCATTTCTCGGGCGGCGTCGATCAGGCGATCCGCGTCGCGTCGCTGCTCGCGCATCTCGACGCGGGGGCCATGATCAATTCCTTCGCGCTGATCGAAGGCGAAGGGTTGAACCGAAGGCAGATCTTCGCGCGCCTCGACGGCGAGAACGCGAAGGCGGTCTTTAACGGCGCGACCTTGGGACGCGGCCGCTTGCACGCCGACACGACCCTCATCATGGATCACGCAAAACCATGCGGCGAAAGCCGGGAGGTTTTTCGTAATATCCTCGATGACCAGAGCGTCGGCGTGTTTCAGGGCAAGGTTATCGTGCGTCCGGGCGCGCAGAAGACGGACGGCGTCATGCAGTCGAAGGCGCTGTTACTCTCCGAGCAGGCGGCGATGAACAACAAGCCGGAGCTCGAAATCTTCGCCGACGACGTGCAATGCGGCCATGGCGCGACGTGCGGCAGGCTCGACAAGGATCAGTTGTTCTATCTCACCGCGCGCGGACTGCCGCGCCGCGAGGCCGAAGCCTTGCTTATCGAGGGCTTCGCCAATGAGGCGATGGACGCAATCGAGGATGAGCAGTTGAGGGCGTTTCTCAGCGATCGCGTCAGCGCGTGGCTTTCTAGAAGGATCAGCCGATGAACGAGATTACCCGCATTCAGACGGCTTATGACATTGAAGCGGTTCGGGCGGATTTTCCCATTCTTTCCGAGCGCCCTTATGGGAAGCCGCTTGCCTATCTCGACAACGCCGCCTCGGCGCAAAAGCCGCGCGCCGTGATCGATCGGCTGACGCATTTCTACGAGCATGAATACGCCAATGTGCATCGTGGACTGCATTATCTCGCCAACGCCGCAACCGAAGGCTATGAGGGCGCGCGCGAGACGCTGCGCCGCTTCCTCAACGCCGAATCGACGGACGAGATCATTTTCACCCGCGGCGCGACCGAAGCCTTGAATCTGGTCGCGGCTTCCTTCGGCCAAGCGCATATCGGCGAAGGCGACGAGATTATTCTGTCGATGATGGAGCACCACTCCAACATCGTTCCCTGGCATTTGCTGCGCGAGCGCAAGGGCGCCGTGTTGAAATGGCTGGAGGTCGATGACGACGGCCGCTTCGACCTCGAAGCTTTCGAGAAACTGTTCACCAAGCGCACGAAGATCGTCGCGCTCACGCATATGTCGAATGTGCTCGGCGCACCGACCCCGATCGCCGAGGTCGCCCGCATCGCCCACGCGCATGGCGTGCCGCTGGTCGTCGACGGCTCGCAAGGCGCTGTGCATCTCGATGTCGACGTGCGTGCGCTCGACGTCGACTTTTATGTGGTGACCGGCCACAAACTTTATGCCCCGACCGGCATCGGCGCGCTTTATGGCAAGCGTAAATGGTTGGAAGCGTTGCCGCCGTTCTGCGGCGGCGGCGAGATGATCGAAACGGTGACGCTCGAGAGCGTCACCTATAACACTCCGCCGCACCGGTTCGAGGCGGGCACGCCGCCGATCGCGCAGGCGGTCGGGCTCGGCGCGGCGCTCGACTATATGGAGCGCATCGGCCGGGACGCGATCCGCGAGTATGAAGCGGGACTGACCGCTTACGCGCATCAAAGACTGTCGCAGATCGAGGGGCTCAGAATTTATGGGCGGGCGCCGGATAAGGGGCCGATCCTGTCTTTCGACATGGCGGCGGCGCATGCGCACGACATCGCCACGGTGATCGATCGTTCCGGCATAGCTGTGCGCGCCGGGACGCATTGCGCCATGCCGCTTCTTTCGCGTTTGGGCGTCACCTCCACCTGTCGCGCATCCTTCGCGCTCTACAACACGCGCGAGGAGATCGACCGGCTGGCGGAAGCGCTCGAAAAGGCCCGCTCTCTTTTCGCCTGAGGAGAATTTCGTGTTCATGAACGATGCTCCCAATACGAGCGAAGCCCAGCGCTCCGCGACTGCGGACCGGACGTCTCAGGCCATTGAAAATGAGCGGCTGACGAACGACATCGTTAAGGCGCTCAAGACCGTCTACGATCCTGAAATTCCCGCTGACATTTATGAGCTTGGCCTCATCTACCGGGTCGACATCGCGGAAGAAGGCTTCGTCGAGATCGACATGACGCTGACTGCGCCAGGCTGCCCGGTCGCCGGCGAAATGCCGGTGTGGGTTAAAAATGCGGTGAGCGCAGTGCCTGGCGTCAGCGAGGTGAAGGTGAACATGGTGTTCGATCCGCCTTGGGATCAAAGCCGAATGTCGGACGAAGCGCGCGTCGCGCTCGACATGTGGTGAGCGGACACGCCTAGGGGAACGATTTTGCGATGACATCCATGCAGAAGATGAGCGTGATGAACGTCAGCCCCGCCGCGGCGGAGCGGGTCCGTGGCCTGCTTGCGAGCGGCGCGGAAGGGAAGGGGCTGCGGGTCTCCGTGGAGAAGGGCGGGTGCGCCGGCATGTCCTACAAAATGGAGATCGCTGAACCCAAGCGGGGCGACGAGGTCATCGACATCGAGGGCGGTCGGGTGATCGTCGACGCTGCGGCGGTGCTCTACCTGCTCGGCACGACGATGGACGTGAAGACGACGCAGTTCTCCTCGACCTTTGTGTTTGAAAACCCCAATCAGACGTCGGCCTGCGGCTGCGGCGAGAGCGTCGAGCTGACGCCGGCCGACCCGGAAAAGGTCGGCGCCGCGTCGCAGATGGGGAGTTCCTGATCGCGTCGAGGCCGCCATGGACCGCGCGCGTATCGAGGAGGTTTTCGCGCCATTTGCCGCTGTGTCCGTCAAGCGCATGTTCGGCGGCCACGGCGTTTACGCCGATGGCCTCTTCTTCGCCATTGAGGCCGGCGGCGAAATCTACCTGAAGGCCGATCGGCATAGCGCCGCGCGGTTTCAAGAGGCGGGCTCCCGGCCTTTCGTTTACCAAGGCAAGGACCGACCGATCAAGATCTCCTATTGGAGCCTTCCGGACCAGGCGCTCGAAGACGCCGACGAACTGGTTCGATGGGCGAAGTTTGCGGTTGAAGCCGCGCGCCGGGCAGGCCCGAAACGGCGGATTCCGGCCGCGGAGAGGCGCAAGGCGTCACATTCCGCTGAAAGAGACTGCTAACAAGCCGATAAGCATTTGAAATACATTGATCTTCTTAAGACGTTGAGGCTGGCGTCGCCCGCTCGAATCGCCTATAGACATGTGAACTCGACGCTATCCTTGAACTGGCGCTCACTTGGCCGACGACGACACCAAGAAAAACGATCCCGACAAGCCCGGCTCTGACATAAGGCCGGTTTCGATCGCCGACGAGATGAAGCGCAGCTATCTCGATTACGCGATGAGCGTGATCGTGTCGCGCGCGCTGCCGGACGTGCGCGACGGCCTGAAGCCCGTGCATCGGCGCATTCTGTTTTCGATGCACGAGAACGGCCATACGCCCGATAAGTCATATGTTAAGTCGGCGCGCATCGTCGGCGACGTGATGGGTAAATATCATCCGCACGGCGACGCGGCGATCTACGACGCGCTTGTGCGCATGGCGCAGCCCTTTTCGATGCGGCTGCCGCTCATCGACGGGCAGGGCAATTTCGGATCGGTCGACAACGATCCGCCGGCGGCGATGCGCTACACCGAGTCCCGGCTCGCAAAGCCTGCGCTCGCGCTGCTCGAAGATCTTGATGAAGGCACCGTCGACTTTCAAGCCAATTACGACGGCAAGGAGCACGAGCCGACGGTTCTGCCGGCGCGTTTCCCAAATCTGCTGGTCAACGGCGCCGGCGGCATCGCCGTCGGCATGGCGACGAACATTCCGCCGCATAATCTCGGCGAGGTCATCGACGCCTGCATCGCCATGATCGATCGGCCCGACATCACCATCGCCGAGCTGATGGACATCGTGCCGGGACCGGACTTTCCGACCGCGGCGAGCATTCTTGGGCGTGGCGGCATTCGCAACGCCTTCACGACTGGCCGCGGTTCGATCATCATGCGCGCCAAGTCAGAGATCGAAACTCTGCGCAAGGATCGCGAGGCGATCATCTTCACCGAAATTCCCTATCAGGTGAACAAGGCGACGCTGATCGAGCGCATCGCCGATCTGGTGCGGGAGAAGAAGATCGAGGGCGTCGCCGATCTGCGCGATGAGTCCGATCGTGACGGCATGCGCATCGTCGTCGAACTGAAGCGCGACGCTGTCGCCGACGTCGTGCTCAACCAGCTTTGGCGTCATACGACGCTGCAGACAAGCTTTCCCGTCAATATGATCGCGTTGAACGGCGGCCGCCCGGAGCTGATGACGCTCCATGACGTGCTGCGCGCCTTCGTTGATTTCCGCGAGACGGTCGTCACCCGCCGCACGAAATTCCGCCTCAACAAGGCGCGCGACAATGCCCATCTGCAGGTCGGCCTCGCCATTGCGGTCGCGAATATCGACGAGGTCATTCATCTCATCCGCACGTCGCCCGACGCCACCGCGGCGCGCGAAGCGCTCATGGCGCGCGACTGGCCGGCCAAGGACATGGCGCCGCTCGTTGAGCTGATCGCCGACCCGCGCCACAGGCTCAGCGATGATGGCGCCATCCGGCTTTCGGAGGCGCAGGCGCGCGCCATCCTCGAATTGCGTCTGCAACGGCTCACGGCGCTCGGACGCGAGGAAATCTCCGAAGCTTTGAACAAGCTTGCCGTCGAGATCGCCGATTACCTCGACATTCTGCGCTCGCGCGAACGCCTGTTCGGCATCGTCAAGGACGAACTCCTGGCGGTGAAGGAAGCTCACGCCACGCCGCGCCGCACGCAAATTCTTGAATCCGACGGCGAGGTCGAGGACGAGGACCTGATCGCGCGCGAAGACATGGTCGTCACCGTCTCGCACGCCGGCTATATCAAGCGTGTGCCGCTCTCGACCTATCGCGCGCAAAGGCGCGGCGGCAAAGGCCGTTCCGGCATGCAGACGAAGGAGGAGGATTTCGTCCATCGTCTGTTCGTCGCCAATACGCATACGCCGGTGCTGTTCTTTTCCTCGCTCGGCAAGGCCTATAAGGAGAAGGTCTGGAGATTGCCGCTCTCGGCGCCGCAGGCGCGCGGCAAGGCGCTCGTCAATCTGCTGCCGCTCGAACAGAACGAGCGCATCACCTCGATCATGCCGCTACCCGAAGATGAGGAAAGCTGGGCGACGCTCGACGTCATTTTCGCGACGACGCGCGGCACGGTGAGGCGCAATAAACTTTCCGATTTCGTCGACGTTCGCCGCAACGGCCTCATCGCCATGAAGCTCGACGACGGCGAAGCCATCGTCGACGTCGCGACCGCGACCGAGCGCGACGACGTGCTGCTGACCACACGCGACGGCCAATGCATCCGCTTCGCCGTGCCGGAGGTCCGCGTCTTCCAGGGCCGCACCTCGATGGGCGTGCGCGGCGTCGCGCTCGGGCAGGACGATCGGGTGATCTCGCTGTCCATCCTCAATCATTTCGACGCCGCCGGCGAGGAACGGGCCGCCTATCTAAAGCGCGCCAACGCGCTGCGCCGGCGCATGGGCGAAGATGTTTCGCCCGAGGCGGGGACCGAGACGGAAGAGGCCGCGATCGCCGTGGAGCTGTCGGATACGCGCTTTTACGAGATGCAGGCGGCCGAGCAGATCATTCTGACCGTGTCCGAAAACGGTTACGGTAAACGTACGAGCTCTTATGAATATCGTACGACAGGTCGCGGCGGCAAAGGCATCGTCGCGATGGCGGTGAACGCCAGAAACGGCAAGCTCGTCGCCTCTTTCCCCGTCGGCCATGGCGATGAAATCATGCTGGTGACGGACGGCGGTCAGCTGATCCGCTGCTCCGTCGACGGCATCCGCATCGCCGGGCGCGGCGCTCAGGGCGTCATTGTCTTCGACACGGCTGAAGACGAGCGCGTCGTTTCCGTCGAACATATCGGCGATGTCGGCGAGGGCGAGGACGCCGAAGCCTAATCTGGACGCTCAACGATAGGGTAGGCGCATGAGCGAGGGCGGCGACGACGCAGACGGCCCCGTGCTGGTCACCGGCGCGCCGCGTCGCATCGGCCTCGCCATCGCCGAGCGCTTCGCACGCGAGGGGCGGCCCCTCGTGCTACACGCCTCTCCGCGTTCGGCCGAGGAGGCCGAGCTTGCAGCGCACGCGATCCGGATACGCGGGGGGCGCGCGGCGACGGCCATCGCCGATCTTGCCGATGCGGAGTCGACGCAGCGCCTTATTGAGCAGGCCGGCGAAGCCTTCGGACCGCTACGGCTCCTCGTCAACAACGCCTCGATTTTTGAAGTTGACGCGGCGCAGGACTTTTCGCTCGAGCTTTATGAGCGGCAGATGCAGGTCAATCTGCGCGCGCCGCTGCTGCTGTCGCGCGACTTTGCGGCGGCGCTGCCGGCGAGCGTCGATGGCGCCATCGTCAATATCCTGGATCAGCGGGTTTTGCGTCTCACGCCACGCTACTTCTCCTACACGCTATCGAAATCGGCGCTGTGGGCGGCGACGCGCACCATGGCGCAGGCCTACGCGCCGCGAATTCGCGTCAATGCCGTCGGACCGGGGCCGGTCTTTGCAAATGCCGCGCTCGGCGAGCGGGAGTTTGAGATGGAGGCCCGCGGCGTGCCGCTGCAGCGAGCCGCCGACGTCTCCGGCGTGGTCGACGCTGTCGTTTACCTCAGCCGGGCGAAAAGCGTGACCGGTCAGATGATCGCCGTCGACAGCGGCCAGCATCTGGGCTGGCGTACGCCCGACGTCGGGCCGGAATAGGCCAGGGCTGACGTCAATCTGCGCTCGGGAGGCGGCGCATCGTGAACTCGATCCGCCCATCCTCCAGCTCGCGCCAGAACTCGATCTCGGTCATATAGGCGGCCTTGGGGAAGCGCTCGAACCACTCGCGCGCCTTCGCGCGCGCCTCAAGACGCTCCAGCGAGAAGGTCTCACGCCGCCAGCCATTTGTGTGACCGCTCCGCTTCTCGGCGAAGCGCCTCGCAAGATCCCTCGGCGCGTTTTTGGTTACGCTCATACTCATGCTCCGAGCGATCAATTTAGCGCATCGCAGGCGGGAAGGGGAGTCGCAGATCCGTCATGACCTATTCCGTCGGCTTCCCGCCCGCGGCGACACGCGACGCAAAGCTCTTGATTCTCGGGTCGCTTCCCGGCCAGCGTTCTCTGGAGCGCCAGCAGTATTACGCGCAGCCGCGCAACGCGTTCTGGACGCTGATGGGCAGTCTGTTCGGCCTCGACGCGGGCACTTGTTACGTCGATCGTCTCCAGAGCCTGAACGCGCGCGGCGTCGCCCTCTGGGATGTCTGCGCAAGCGCCCATCGGCCTGGCAGCCTCGACCAGCGGATCGACCTCTCGACTGTCCGATCCAATGATTTTGAGCGCTTTTTCGAAGAGCATCCAGATATCACGCTGATTTGCTTCAATGGCGCTACAGCGGCCAGCCTTTATCAACGGCTGGTTCTGCCCAGACTGTCGGTTCGCGCCGCGGCGATTGCTTCACGCCGATTGCCCTCGACGAGTCCCGCGCATGCATCGATGACATTCGCCCAAAAGCACGAAAAATGGCGATCCGCACTCGCCCCATTTCTCGATTAGCTCTAGGGCGCTTCCCCGCGCCCAAAAACCGCGCTAGACCCGAGCCATGCCTGAACGTCCCCCTTACATGATCTCGACGGCCATTCCCTATGCGAATGGCGCGCCGCATATTGGTCACGCCTATGAGCGCATCGCCACCGACGCCTTCGCGCGATGGAAGCGGCTCGACGGCTATGACGTGCTGTTTGTCACCGGCATGGACGAGCACGGGCAGAAGATGCAGCGCACCGCCGAAAAGGAAGGGCTGACGCCGGGGGCGCTCGCCGACCGCACGGCCGCGCAATTCGCCCGGATGGGCGAAGCGCTGAACGCCCGCGCCGACGACATCGTGCGCACGACGCAGGCGCGCCACAAAGAGACCGTGCTCGAAATGTGGCGGCGGATGGAGGCGAACGGCGACCTCTATCTTTCCAAATACGCCGGCTGGTATTCGGTGCGCGACGAGGCCTATTACGACGAGGACGAACTCACCGAGCGGGATGGCAAGAAATTCGCGCCGACGGGCACGCCGGTCGAGTGGGTGGAGGAGGAGAGCTGGTTCTTCAAATTGTCGGCCTATGCGGAGAAATTGCTCGCGCATTACGCGGCTTATCCGCACTTCATCACGCCCGAACACTATAAGAACGAGATCGTCGCCTTCGTGAAGCGCGGGCTCACGGACCTCTCGGTGTCGCGCACGACCTTCGACTGGGGCATCGAGATTCCGCCGAGCGCGCAGACCGCCGCGAAGCATGTGATGTATGTCTGGGTCGACGCACTTACGAATTACGTAACAGCTACAGGATATCTTACGGAAGGCGGAAATAGAGCACGTTTCTGGCCGGCCGACGCGCATGTCATCGGCAAGGACATCACCCGTTTTCACGCCATCTACTGGCCGGCGTTCCTGATGTCCGCAGGCGCGCCTCTGCCCAAGCAGGTCGTCGTGCACGGCTTCCTGTTTTCCAAAGGCGAGAAGATGTCGAAGTCGGTCGGCAATGTCGTCGATCCCATCGATTTGGCCGAGCGCTATGGCGTCGACCAGCTGCGCTACTTCTTTTTGCGCGAGATCCCCTTTGGCCAGGACGGCAACTATTCGCACGAGGCGATCGTCAACCGCATCAACGCCGATCTCGCCAATGACCTCGGCAATCTCGCGCAGCGGTCGCTGTCGATGATCGCCAAGAATTGTATGGGCGCCGTACCACGTAAACACGCGCTTACGGACGCCGATAAAGACATTCTCGCGCAGGCGGCCGACGTTCTCGCGAAAGCGCGCGCCGCCATGGACGATTACGCGCCGCACCACGCGCTGGCGGAAATTTTCCGTATCGTCGCCGAGGCCAATCGCTATTTCGCCGGTGAAGAGCCCTGGGCGAAGAAGAAGAGCGACCCTGCGCGGATGGAGACGATTCTCTACGTCACCGCCGAGACGCTGCGCCGGCTGGCGATTCCCCTGCAGCCGTTTATGCCCGACTCAGCCGGCAAGCTTCTCGATCTCCTGGGCGTCGGCCCGGACGAACGGGATTTGGCGCATGCCGACGAGGCGAACGCCCTGCAGGAGGGCGCGCCGCTGCCGCCGCCAACGCCGATCTTTCCGAGATTTGTGGAGGAGGAAGCGAGTTAGTCCCGCTCCAGCAGGCGCGGAGAGCCGCCGGCCGCGCTCGCCATGCGCTGACCATAATCAGCCGTTTCAAATGGCGGCGGCGCAGCGGCGCGCAAATGACCTTGGTCATTGCGGGCTTGTCGGCCAAAGCGCGGGCGTGCAATTATGAACGCCCGGGCTCCTGGTGAAGGAACTCGCGCCGCTCGGTCGAGCGCCCGCGCAACAATATCCGCCTTCGTTGTGTCGTATCTCGGACGGCTCTTTTCTTACAGAGGAACTCATGGAATGGCGCGTGGCATTTCAACAATTCTGACGGCGGTTATCTTCGGCGCGATCGGTTTTGGGCTCGGCATCTACGCTGCGCCGACCGAAGGCGTCGCCAATCTGAAAGCCGCGATCGAGGGCCGGTTCAAACCGGCGCCCGCCGAGGACGCTGCGCCGGCCGAAACCCCGGCGACTCCCGCCGAGTCGGATGCGACCGCCCAACCCGACGCCTCGGCCGCGCCTGCGCCTGAGACGCCTCCGGCTGAGCAGCCGGCGGCCGTAGAGGCTCCAATGGAGAGCGCGCCTGCGCCCGCTCCGGCGCCGTTGACCGAAGCGCCGCCGCCGCCCCAGCCCGCGCCCATGGCGATGCCGGAGGCGCCTCCGGCCCCAGAGGCAGTGGTCGAACAGCCGGTGAAGCCCAAGGTGAAGCCGAAGCCCAAGGCTAAGCCCAAGCCGAAGCCCGCAGCTCCGGTCGAGGAGCCGGCTGAACAGCCGGCGCAGTAAAGCCAGTCTCCGCGACCCGTCCCTGTTTCGAACTCTACGAGCAGGGGCGGGGTCGCGGCAGGCGACTGTCGAGGATTCGTTTTCGGCAGTCCGCTCTTCGAACAGCTCCGCGAGCGCGGCGGCGTGCGCCCGGAATCGCTTGTCGAAGCTTGGCCGAGCGGCTCACGCAAAGAACTCGGCGAGAACCCCTTGCGCCTGCCGATGCAGGCGATTTTCTATGAGGCCAGGGCGGAGTAACGCCCGCGCTACTGCGGCTGCGTCATCAGCTCGAGCACATGGCCGTCAGGGCTTTTAAAATAGACTCCTCGGCCGCCGTTCCAGTCGTTCAGCTGGCCGTCCGTGAATCGACCCGGCGCGCTTCCAAAGGCGACGCCTTCGTCCTTCACGCGCCGGAAGATCTCATCGAACTCATTATCGCCGACGTGGAAGGCATAGTGGCTGGCGCCGAAGCCCTCATCCTTGTCGAACAGCAGGGTGAGTTCGCTGTTGACCTTCACCGGCGCGAAATGGCCCTTGGCGCCCTCGTAGCGCAGACCAAAAATCCGTGCGAACCAGCGCGCCGCCGCCTCATTGTCGCGCGCCGGCACGATGGTGTGATTGAGAATGATGGCCATCGATCAAACTCCGCCTGTCTCTCGATTGAATCTCAGATGGGGAGTCCTCGCGTCCCCGTCACGAGCGTCGCGGCGCTCATTGGCCGCCGGACCAGGAAGCCGACAGCGCGCCATCTGGTTGGCGCCGGACGCGAACGCCGAATGGCGCGCTTTCGCGATCGAGCGTTTGCGCGAGCCATTCGGCGTCGGCGGCCGAGGCCCGTTCGAGGCGAAAGCGCCGCATATGCAGCGGGACCAATCGAAGTTGCACGAGATCGCCGCTCGTATCGATGTCTGCAAAATACATCAGGGATAAATCGCCGCGATAGCGCTCTTGGCCATCGATGCCCTCATAGTCGTTGAGGAAATCGCCGCAGCCATAAAGCGCCAAGCGGTTGCGATGAACCTCAAATCCCCTCGCATGATGTGACGAATGTCCATGGAGGACGGAAGCGCCGGCGTCTTCGATCAGCCGATGCGCGAATTGTCTTTTGGCGTTCGAAACGTCATAGCCCCAGTTCGAGCCCCAGTGGATCGACATCACTAGAATATCTTCGCGGCGCGCCGCGTTTCGCGCCAGATCGCAGGCGAAGGCGGCGCTTTCCGCAGAAAGGTCAGGCAGAAGATTGACGCCGGGCGAAGACGGCGTCGCCGCCCACTCCAAGGGCGTTCCGCTGTCGGGCAGGGCGAAGGACAGCACGACCACCCGTCCCTTGCTCGGGATCTCAATAATCGCCGGCCGCTGCGCTTGGCCGGCGGAGCGTCCGGCGCCGGCGACGGCGATCTTCAGACGCTCGAGCGCGCCGAGCGTCTCAAGGAGGCCGGAGCGGCCCCAATCGAGAACGTGATTATTGGCCAGCGCGCAGCAATCGATTCCGGCGGCGCGCAGACATTCCGCATTCTGCGGACTGACGCGATAATTGATCGCCTTGTGTTCGGCCGTCTCGCTGCGCGTCACGCTTGTTTCGAGATTGATGATGCGGGCGTCGGGCGCGTGTGCTTCAAGCTCGGCGAGCGCGTCGCCCCAGATATAGGAAGGATCAACCGGCCGCGGAATCGGCCCGGACGCCGCTTCCGCCAGGCGAACATATTCTTGCGCCGAGGAAACATATTCCTCATAGAGGTTCGGCGGGCAGGGCGACGGAAGGATCTGATCGACGCCTCGGCCGATCATCACGTCGCCGCACAGGAAAAGTCGGACGGACGGCGCCCCGTCACCCGGCGGCGCGGCTTCGTTCATATCGTGGGCGGAAGATTCTCTTCGTCGTCGCCGGCGACCAGCGAGACGATTTCTCCCGCCACGTCCTTGAGCGGCGCGCCGGCGCCAAAGATGTCCCGATCGCCGGACATCCACATGGCCGCCTCCTCGACGTCAGCGATCGTTGGCCGCAGATCCATGATCGCCGACAGCGTCGCGTCGTCGATGTCGCCGAGGACGTCCGTCACGTCCTTGATCGTCGCCAGCGGGCGGCCGTCGCCGTCCGGCGCGGAAGACTGCGTCAAGTTTCTGCTCCTCGCGCTTGCAACGTCCCGCCCGAGCTTGACCTGTGACGGTCTCGCATGATGCCGGCGAGGAGAAAGGCGCGTTGCATAGCCAAGAAGATATAGCGCCGCCCATCTGAGCCGCGAAGGAGCCCGAGGCTAAATATTTGTGTTTTCCGCCGTCCGAGCCATATTGCCGCATTGGCCAAAGCGCGTCATCAAGCACCCGGCGCGCGCGCCCGGGGCCATCCCGTTTTGCTCTTTCCTGACCGAGTCTGATGCTCATCGATACCCATTGTCACCTCGACTTTCCCGATTTCGCGCCAGAGCTCGCGGAGACGATCGCCCGCGCCAAGGCGCGCGGCGTCGCGAGAATGATCACGATCTCGACGCATCTGTCGCGCTTCGAGCGTGTAAAGGCGGTCGCCGAAACCTATCCGGAGGTCTTCTGCACGGTCGGGACGCATCCGCACCATTCGCACGAAGAGGCCGAGCCGACCGTCGAGGCGCTGGTGACGCTGTCGCAACATCCAAAATGCGTCGGATTGGGCGAAGCGGGCCTTGACTATCACTATGACCACGCGCCGCGCGACGTGGCGCAGCGCATCTTCCGCATTCACGTCCAGGCCGCCCGCGAAACCGGCCTGCCGCTCGTCATTCATACGCGCGACGCCGACGACGACTGCGCCGCGATTCTGAAGGACGAAATGGGGAAGGGGGCTTTCCCCGCCCTGCTCCATTGCTTCACGAGCGGGCCCGCGCTCGCCCAGACCGCGCTGCAGCTCGGCCTCTATATTTCCTTTTCCGGCGTCGTAACATTCAAGAACGCCGAATATCTGCGCGAGATCGCCCGCGACGTGCCGCTGGAGCGCCTGCTGGTCGAAACCGACGCGCCCTTCCTTGCGCCGACGCCTCATCGCGGCAAGCGCAACGAGCCGGCCTTCGTCGTCGACACCGCGCGCGTGCTCGCCGAACTCAAGGGAATCAGCGCCGCTGAACTCGCGATCGCCACAACCGAAAATGCGTTGCGGCTGTTTTCCAAAATGCCGCCTCTGGACGCCGTCGCGTGAGCTTGAGAATCAGCATCCTTGGGTGCGGCTCGTCGGGCGGCGTGCCGCGCGTCGGGCAGGGCTGGGGAAAGTGCGATCCGGACAATCCGAAAAATCGGCGCCGGCGCTGTTCGATTCTCGTCGCTCGAGGTCCTGCTGACGCAGCGACGCAAGTGCTCGTGGACACCGGACCGGATCTACGCGAGCAACTCATCGACGCCGACGTCAAGCGGCTCGACGCGGTCTTCTATACCCATCCCCACGCCGACCACACCCACGGCGTCGACGATGTGCGCGGCCTGGTCATTCTGAGCGGTCGGCGCATCCCGGCCTATATGGACGAACCGACTTCGCGGTCTTTCGCCACGAAGTTCGACTACATCTTCAAGACGCCGCCGGGGAGCTTTTATCCGCCGCTGATGACCGAGCATCGGCTGCATCTGGGGCGCGCCGAGACGGTCGAGGGACCGGGCGGCGCCATCGTCGCCACGCCTTTTCGCCTGGACCATGGCGACATGGACGCACTCGGCTTTCGCTTCGACAACGTGGCCTACACGCCGGATCTTCACGCGGTTCCGCCAGAGAGCGTTCAGTATCTGGAAGGGCTCGATCTCTGGATTATCGACGCGCTGCGCCATCAGCGGCACGGCACGCATCTGTCCGTCAGTCAGGCGCTGGACTTCATCGCGCATTTCAAGCCAAAGCGCGCCGTTCTGACGGATCTGCACGTTGATTTGGATTACGACGCGCTCGCCGCGACGCTGCCGGAAAATGTCACGCCGGCTTTTGACGGAATGGCGCTCGAAGTCTGACGTCGCAGCTATCGCCAAAAATGATATATTTTGGTTCCATAATATGGATTATGCGAATCGTGGATGAGGATGGATGCGGCTGGCGCCGTCTGCTCTTGCCTTTCGCTCGCCTGAGATTTTGCGTCGATGTCATGTCCGGCGGAACGCCGCCGCCGGCGTCCTCGGATGACGCATTATGTTGACAAGGCGGCGCGTGTTCAGCGCATGGCGCGTCAATCCCAACCGCGCAACGCACCTAAACTCCTGCAATCGCGAACATTCCCGCCGACGCAGGAATTTGACCTAGTTGTCAAACCGTGGCGACTGTTTGGATTTTTGGATCACCCCACGGAATTTGCTGGCCTTAGGGGGCCAAACTCTGGTAAAAGGCTCGCTGCGCGGGACTATATGGCATTCAAGAGGCACATCATCGTCGTTTCCGGGCGGGCGCGTTTTTTGAGACGCGCCAACTGGAGCGGTTGGGCGCACAAGGTTGGCATAGCGGTCTTGCCGTTTTTGGCGGAGACGAGCAGGTAGACATGAGCAAAGGTAGAGATTTTCGGGGCCCCCGCAAGCGCGGATTTGATGACGACGCTCCGTATAGCTATGATTCGCCGCGCACGAGCCGGGCGCCGCGATCTCCCTTTGGCGGCGGATTTCCAGATTCGCCGCCTCCGATGTCGAACGAGCCAGCAGTCGACGCCATCGTGAAGTGGTTTAAGACTGACAAGGGGTTCGGCTTCGTTGAGCTTGCCAATGGCACCGGCGACGCGTTCCTCCATATCGGCGCCGTTCAGGCGGCGGGATATGACACGCTGCCGCCCGGCGCGAAATTGCAGGTGCAGGTCACGAGCTCGGTGAAGGGCCAGCAAGTGGCGCGCATTCTCGAGGTCGATTTGGCTGGCGCCGCTGAGCGGGCGCCTCCGCCGCCGCCGCGCGCAGGCGGCGGTTTTGACAGCCCCCGGCCCCGTCGTCAGGCGCCCGATCCGTCGACCGCCGTTCCGGTCGCCGGCAAGGTCAAATGGTTCGACGAGACAAAAGGCTTCGGCTTCGTGCAGTCGGACGACGGCGGCAAGGACGTGTTCGTCCATATTTCGATTCTGGGCCCATCCGGCGTGAACCGGCTCGCCGAGGGGCAGCCGGTCACTATGCAGGTCGTCGATACGGCGAAAGGCAGAGAAGCGCTGTCGATCATCCTGGATTGAGCCGCGCTCCGTAGATCCGTGCGCCGCGTTCCTCCTTGAGGGCCGCGGCGCTTTTCTTTTGGGAACCCTCATGTCCGGTCGACCGCCCGGCGACGTCGCCAGACTGATCGAAATCATGGCGGCGCTGCGCACGCCCGGAAGCGGTTGTCCCTGGGATCTCGTTCAGAATTTCCGCTCGATCGCGCCCTACACGATCGAGGAAGCCTATGAGGTCGCTGACGCCATCGAGCGCAACGATCTTACCGATCTCAAAGACGAGTTAGGCGATCTCCTCCTGCAGGTCGTGTTCCATGCCCGAATGGCGCAGGAGCAGGCCGCCTTCGCCTTCGAGGACGTCGTCGACGCCATCTGCGACAAGCTCATTCGCCGGCATCCGCACGTGTTCGGCGACGCCCAGGCTCTCGACGCCGACGGCGTGACCACACAATGGAGCGCAATCAAAGCGCGCGAGAAGATGGCGAAGCAGGGCGCGCCGCCGGCCAGTCTGCTTGACGGCGTGCCCCTCGCCCTGCCCGCGCTGACGCGCGCCCTCAAGCTGCAACAGAAGGCGTCCGCGGTCGGCTTCGACTGGGACGACGCGCAGCAGGTTCTTGGCAAGATTCGCGAGGAAACCGAGGAAGTCGCCGCGGAACTCGCGCTTCCCGGCGCGCAGGCTTCGCCGGCGCTTGAAGAGGAGATCGGCGATCTGCTGTTTGTCGTCGCCAATCTTGCGCGTCACGCCAAGGTCGATCCCGAGCAGGCGCTTCGTGGCGCCAACACCAAGTTCGAGCGGCGGTTCCACCATATCGAGCGGCGCCTCGCAGAGATGGGCCATTCGCCTGAAGCGGCGTCTCTCGATGAGATGGAAGCGCTATGGGTCGAGGCGAAAGGCGCGGAACGCAAGCCGCGCTGACAAGTACGCGCCCCCGTCCGTTAGCGCCCCGCGCCGGCTTCGCGGATCATTTCGGCCTGAGGGAACCGCCTCGCGAGGCCCTCCGAACGTTCAGGATCGATACGCACGACGAGATGGACGCCGCCCTCCGGCAACGCTTCGCGTTCGAGCACTTCGGTATGGGCATGAAGCCAGGCGAGGCCCTCGCCGTCGGCGACGTCGAGGTTCATTTCAAATCGAACCCGTCCCGCCGCCAGCGTGGATTCGATCCTTGCCAGCAACTCATCGAGCCCCTGCCCGGTCAAGGCTGACACGAGCGTCGGCCGCCGCTGAGGCTCGATCCCGCTCACGGCGAGCTGCAGCGCCGAAAGCCGATCGGGATCGAGCGCGTCGATCTTGTTCCAAACTTCCAAAATCCGCCCCTCGGCCTCGCCTTTCAGACCGAGTTCGCTCAGGATCGACTCGACGTCCTTCGCCTGCGCTTCCCAATCTTCGTGCGAGACGTCGCGAATATGGAGAACCACGTCGGCCAGCGTCACTTCTTCGAGCGTCGCCCGGAAGGCGGAGACGAGCATGGTGGGCAGGTCGGAGATGAATCCCACCGTGTCGGAGAGCAGAATGCGCGCGCCATGCGGCAGTTTGATCTGGCGAAGGGTGGGATCGAGGGTGGCGAACAGCATGTCCTGCGCCAGCACCTCGGCCTTGGTCAGACGATTGAAAAGCGTGGACTTTCCGGCATTCGTGTAACCGACCAGCGCGACCACCGGATAGGGAACGTCACGCCGCGTCTTGCGATGCAGCGCGCGCGTGCGCTTCACCTTGTCAAGATCGTGCTCGATGCGCCGCATCCGCTCCTCGATCAGGCGCCGGTCCGTCTCGATCTGCGTCTCGCCGGGGCCGCCAAGAAAACCGAAACCGCCGCGCTGGCGTTCAAGGTGGGTCCAGGAGCGGACGAGCCGCGACTTCTGATAGGAGAGATGCGCGAACTCCACCTGTAGCGCGCCTTCCTTGGTTCGGGCGCGCTCGCCGAAGATTTCGAGAATGAGCCCGGTCCTGTCGATGACCTTGGCGTCCCACGCCCTTTCAAGATTGCGCTGCTGCACGGGCGAGAGTTGGCAGTCCATGCTGACCAGCGCGGCGTCCTTCGCCTTGACGAGTTCGCCGATCTCTTCGACCTTGCCCTTCCCTAGGTAAGTCGCGGGTCGAACTTCGTTCAACGATATGGGAAGCTGACCGACGACATCGAGGTCGATCGCCTCGGCAAGCCCCACCGCCTCGATGAGACGCGCCGCCGTGTCGCGCGCACGCGCCGCGCCGCCTTGAGTCACATAGGGCCCAATGACCAATGCGCGGGCGCCGGCGCCGTTCGGCGCCGTCCCGTTAACTTCTCCGCTGTCAGCCTTCAATCGCCTACCGCTGTTTGTCGGCCTGGCTCTCGTCGTCGCCCGGCTCAAACATTTGTATGGGGTGTCCGGGCATGATCGTCGAGATGGCGTGCTTGTAGACGAGCTGAGAATGCCCGTCTCGTCGCAGCAACAGGCAAAAATTATCGAACCAGGTGACGATTCCCTGGAGCTTGACGCCATTGACGAGGAAGATGGTGAGCGGGACTTTATTCTTCCTGACGAAATTCAAAAATGTATCTTGCAGATTCTGCGAACGCTCTGACGACATCGGCTGTCCTGTTCTGTTTTTTGAGCCGAGCGGAATGACGCCGCCCCCAGGGGATCGTTCTTCTTTTTTCGCCGCCGTGGTCATTAGAACCTTTCAAATGGCGAAGCGCAAGGCGCAAGTCGCGCGCTTTCCGCCGCCAGTTTATGGGAGGCGTTCGGCTTCAACTCCGCGCCAGCTCTCGCCGCAAGCATAATGCAACGCTTTAACTAGCTCATCTAAGTTAATGTTTCTATGACTCGACAGAGAGCGACTTAAGTTTTCGGTGTAAGGCCGAGCGCTCCATGCCGATGAACTCCGCCGTTCGGGAGATATTCCCGGAGAAGCGATTGAGCTGAGCGACGAGGTATTCGCGCTCGAAAACTTCCCGCGCCTCTCTGAGTGGCAGGCTCATCAGTTTCTCGCCGCGAACGCCGGCGGGAGTCGCCGGCACGAGTTCGCCGACATCGGCCGGAAGCATTTCGGCCGTGATCGTCGCGCCGGAATCGCCAGACGTGAGGATCATTAAGCGCTCTACATTATTCCTCAACTGGCGGATGTTGCCGGGCCAGTCGTGCAACTGCAGGATAGCGAGGGCGTCTTCCGAGATCCGTCGGCGCGGCATGCCGGAAGCGAGCGACATGTTCTCCATGAAATAGTCGATGAGCGCCGGGATGTCCTCGCGCCGCTCCGCCAGCGAGGGAATCCGGATCGGCACCACCGCGAGGCGATGAAATAGATCCTCGCGCAGCGTTCCCTCTTCGATCGCCGACGCGAGATCTCGCGCCGAGGACGAGATAATGCGCACGTCGACCTCGACCTTGTTCGATCCGCCGACCCGCTGAAACGTCTGATCGACCAGCACGCGCAGGATTTTCGCCTGGCTATCCTTTGGCATGTCGGCGATTTCGTCGAGGAACAGCGTCCCGCCGTGCGCCTCCTCAAGCGCGCCGATCTTGCGCTCGCCGTCGGCGCCTTCGCGACCGAACAGCTCGATTTCCATGTTCTCCGGCGTGATCGTGGCCGAATTGATGACGACGAACGGTCCGCCGGCGCGACTCGACGCCTCGTGGATGCAGCGGGCGGCGAGTTCCTTGCCTGTGCCGGGGGCGCCGGTGATCAGCACGCGCGAATTCACAGGGGCGACGCGGCCAATTAGCTGCTGCAGCTGATGGGCCGCCGGCGAATCGCCGACGATGCGGTCGAAGGCTCCTGCCCGCTGGCGCAGCGCGGAAAGTTCGCGCCGCAGCTGATAGGCTTCAAGCGCCCGCTCGGCGACGAGCACCAGCCGATCCGCCTTGAAGGGCTTTTCGATAAAGTCGTATGCGCCGATCTTGATCGCGCTGACCGCGGTTTCGATATTGCCGTGGCCCGAGATCATGACCACGGGCAAGCCCTTGTGCTGCTTCTGCACGAGTTCGAGCACCTGGAGGCCGTCCAGCCGAGACCCTTGCAGCCAGATGTCGAGAAAAACGAGATGCGGACGCCGGCTCGCGATCGCCGCAAGCGCTTCGTCGGAGTCTTTGGCGGTGCGGACCCCGTGCCCTTCGTCGCTCAGAATTCCGGCGACAAGCTCTCTGATGTCCTCTTCATCGTCGACGATCAAAATATCGCTGGCCATTATACCCCGCCCTGTCCCGGCTCACTTGCATGCGCCGGCGCTTTTTCAGCCTGTGCGCCAGCCGCGCCTGGCTCCTCCTTCGAGGACGTCTCCGCGGCAAGGGGCACGATAAGCCTGACGCAGGCCCCCCGACCCGACGGCGCGTCCAGCAGCTCCAACCGGCCTCCGTGATCCTCGACGATTTTGGCGACGATCGGCAGGCCCAGTCCGGTGCCGTCCGATCGCGTCGTCATGTAAGGCTCGAGCAAGCGCTGCCGGTTCATCGCCGGGAAGCCCTTACCATTATCGATCACGTCGATTTCAGCCATGCGATCGCGCACATTCAATCTGATTTCGACTCTCCCCTTTTCCAGAGCGTCTTTTTCTTCGCGTGCGGCGATGCCTTCGACGGCGTTCTTCACGATATTGGTGAGCGCCTGCGACAGCAAGCGACGATCGAACTGCGCGATGACGGGCGTTTCCGGCAACTCTTCGACGATGTCGAGATCGGCGTTGCCGACCCGCATGAGGAACGCGACCTGCCGAATGCATTCGTTGAGATCGTCGCGCGCCGGGCGCGCCTTCGGCATACGCGCAAAGGAGGAAAACTCGTCGACCATACGCTTGATGTCGTCAACTTGGCGCACAATCGTGTCTGTGCATTGGTCGAAAATGTCGCGATCTTCCTGGATGACCTTGCCGTATTTGCGGCGCAGCCGCTCGGCCGAAAGCTGAATCGGCGTCAACGGATTTTTAATCTCGTGGGCAATGCGCCGTGCGACGTCCGCCCAGGCGGAAGTGCGCTGCGCCATCACGAGGTCGGTGATGTCGTCGAGCGTCACCACATAGTTATGATGCCCCGCATCGGCGCGCGCCGAGGTCACTCGCACATTCAAGGTGCGCTCTGCGACGCCGCGCTTGATAATAATCTGGCTTTGAACGGCGCGCGGAAAGACTTCCGCCGCGTCCTTCAGGATCGGGACGATCTCCGGCAAGACCGACGCGACCGAGGCGCCGACGGTCGCCTGCCCGGTCGCATCTGCGAGCGACAGTTCCTCGGCTGAGCGGTTGAGAATGGTGACGACGCTTGCCGAGTCCACGCCCATAACCGCGACCGGCACGCCGGAGAGCACGGCCTCGGTGAATTCGCGACGTTCGTCATTGATCCGATTGGCTTCGATCAGCCGGTTTTGCTGAAGATTGAGCTCGGTGGTCATATTATTGAAGACGTCGCCGAGGCGCGCCAATTCGCCATGCTGTTTGTCGACGTTGACGCGAACGTCGAGATTGCCGGCCGACACCTCGTCGGTTGCGGCGATCAGGTCGCGGATCGGCGTCACCAGCCGATCGGCGAAATCCAGTCCGAACCAGATGGACGACAGCAGCATGATCGTCGTCAGGAAGGCGTACATCAGCACGAAGGCCCGCTGGACGGCGGCGCGATAGGCGTCGAAGACGTCATAACTGCTGATCAGGTTCTGAGCCTGTTTGGGAAATTCCACGGCGATCGGGTCAATTGGCCGAGTGACGTAAAGGAACGTGTCCTGAAAGGCGCTGAGCGCACGCAAAGCGACGAAGCTCTTGCCGTCATCGATGACAAGGCACAGAGGCTCCCCGCGCCGCGCGTCGTCGAACTCGGATTGCGGCGGGGCGATGATGATGGAGGCGGCGTTCTGCGCCACGTCGACGCGGTCGAGAATTTCGCCGTTGGATTTCACCAGCGCCGCGACGGAGAAGCCCAGGAAATACGCTCGTGACTGAAATATTTGATGAAAATACGGACGGTCCGAGTTGTAGAGAATGGCCGCGCGATCGAGGTCCGAAGCCGTGAGCTGCGCCTCCTGCAGTAGCGCCCGGCACTGACTCTCGCGGAACACGGCCGCGGCTTCCGCTGTATTGTGGACGAAGACCTTGACGCTCGACATGAAGGCGGGATTGAGCACGCGCTCCAGCGTCAGCGATCCCGCTACGGCGAGCAGAATCGCTGGAATCAGAGCAATAACCGAGAAAAAGCCGACCGTGCGCACGTGAAGGCGCGCCGCCGCTTCGCCGCGCCGCCAGACGCGGTAAAGGCGCCAGGCCTTGACGATCACCATCGCGAGCAGAACGGCGACAAAGACGCCGTTGATGAGGAGCAACGGCAATAGGCGGTCGTCTGTCGGCGATATCGCGCCGAATTCGGCCACGACCAGGAATGTAGCCAACGCGCAGCCGACGGCGCCGATCACGATGATCGGACCGAACCAGCTGCGAAACGGCGTTCTGCCTTTCGCCTTTGGCGGAGAAGCCGAGTCTCCGGTCAGGGCCATGGCGCCTGTATAGGCTCCGCCCGCGCCGGTGGCAATTGAACGGCCCGAAGAGTCGCTATCGCGGTGAACGCATCAGGCGGATGTCGAGATCGTTTACTTTTTTGCGCAGCGTGTTGCGGTTCAATCCGAGCAATTCCGCCGCCTTGATCTGATTGCCGCGCGTCGCCGCAAGCGCCGCCGAGACAAGCGGGATTTCGATCTCGCGAATGATCCGGTGATAGAGACCGGGCGGCGGCAACTGATCCCCATAGTCGCGGAAGAGCTTGGCGAGATGAAGCTCGACGGAGCTCGAAAGCGTTTGTCCATCAGACAATTCTTGCGACGGCGCGGCTGCGGCTGAGCCTTTGTCGCCCGGGTCAGCCTGCCGAATCTCATGTTCAAGTTCGGTCTCGACGAGCTGATCGGAAATGACTTCCTGCGGGTGCAGCGCGGCAAGCCTGCGGATGAGGTTTTCGAGTTCGCGGATGTTGCCCGGCCAGCGATATCTCTTCATCCGGTCGAGCGCGGCCTGATCGATGTATTTCTGCGGCAGTCCTTCGCTCGCCGCCACCTTGAAGAAGTGATGCACGAGGTCGGGGATGTCCTCGGCGCGCTCGCGCAGCGGGGGCAGCCGAAGCGGCACGACGTTGAGGCGGAAGTAGAGATCCTCGCGAAACAGGCCCTGCTGGATCAGGATCCGCAGATCCTTGTTGGTGGCGGCGATGATTCGGACATTGGTCTTGATCGGCGTGCGTCCGCCCACGGTCGTGTATTCGCCCTGCTGCAGCACGCGAAGCAGCCTGGTCTGCGCCTCCATCGGCATGTCGCCGATCTCGTCGAGAAACAGCGTGCCGCCCTCGGCCTGCTCGAAGCGCCCGGCCGATCGCTGGTTGGCGCCGGTGAAGGCGCCCTTCTCATGGCCGAAGAGTTCGCTTTCGATCAGATCGCGCGGAATCGCCGCCATGTTGACGGCGACGAAGGGACCCTTCTTGCGCTTTCCGTAATCGTGCAGGGCGCGGGCGACCAGCTCCTTGCCGGTTCCCGACTCGCCATTGATCATGACCGTGAGGTCGGTCTGCATCAATCGCGCGAGCGAGCGATAGATTTCCTGCATCGCTGGGGAGCGGCCGACGAGCGGCATTCCCTCGATCTCATCGTGGCGATCATCTTCGGGCTGCTTGCGGGGCTCGGCCATGGCGCGGCCGACGATGCCCACGAGCTCCTTGAGGTCGAAAGGTTTGGGCAGATAGTCGTATGCGCCGCGCTCTGACGCCCGAATGGCGGTCATGAACGTGTTTTGCGCGCTCATGACGATGATCGGAAGCTCAGGACGAAGCTTTTTGATGCGCGGCAGAAGCTCGAAAGCGTTCTCGTCGGGCATGACGACATCGGTGACGACGAGATCGCCCTCGCCCGACTGCACCCACCGCCACAAGGTCGCGGCCGCGCCGGTGGTGCGCACTTCATAGCCTGCGCGCGAAAGCGCCTGCGCGACGACCGTGCGTATGGAAGCATCGTCGTCAGCGACCAGAATTTCTCCTCGCGTCATTGCTTCGGTCTCCCGCCTTTGCGAGATGTCATGCACGCCGTTCCTCGCGTTGATCGGGCCGCTTTGCCCTGTACATCGGCATCAAAACCCGAAACGTTGTCCGTCTGGGGAGGGACTCGCACTCCACGATGCCGCCGTGGTCGTTGACGATCTTCGCAACCAGTGCAAGTCCGAGGCCAGTTCCTGTCGATTTGGTGGTGACAAAGGGATCAAAGAGATGCGCGGCGATGTCTTCCGGAACGCCGGGGCCATTGTCGCGCACACAGAATTCGAGCGGCAGTCCAATGGGACTTTTCTCGCCAAGCGCGCGCAGGCTGACGCCGGGCCGGAAAGCGGTCGAGAGTTCAATCTCCCCATCGACGGCTTCGCCCACGGCTTCCGCCGCGTTCTTCACGAGATTGAGGAAGGCCTGCACCAATTGATCGCGGTTGGCGTAAACCGGCGGCAGCGATGGGTCGTAGTTCTCGACGAAGCGAACGTTGCGGGCGAATCCGCTCTGTGCGACGCGCTTCACGTGATCCAGCACCGAATGGATGTTCACCTGCTCTCGCTGCAATGGACGCGCGTCGGAAAACACCTCCATCCGGTCGACAAGACGCACAATCCGATCGGTCTCATCGCAAATCAGCCGCGTCAGCGCGCGGTCCTGATCGCCCAGCGCGGATTCTAGCAGTTGTGCGGCGCCGCGAATGCCGGACAGCGGATTCTTGATTTCATGCGCCAGCATTGAGGCCAGCCCAGAAACCGAGCGAACGGCGCCACGATGCGTCAACTGCCTGTCTATTTTATCGGCAATTGTCCGCTCTTGCAGCATGACAAGCACGAGCCCGTCGCCTTCTGGCAGCGGCGCGCAATGAACGTCGACGCGTCGGTCGGCCTCCTGGCCGGGACGGCCGAGATCGACCTTGTATTCGTTGATCGTCGCGCCGCGTTCGCGAACCTGCTCGATGAGCGCGGTGAGCGGCGATCCGAACGGCAGCAGCCGATCGAGCGACTGACCGATGAGCAGAGGCTTGCCGAGTTCAAAGAAAGCCTCCGCGGCGGCGTTGGCGTCCTCAATGACGCCGTCGCGGGCGACGGTCAGAATCGCGTTGGGCAGAGCCTCAAGCATGCATGATCGGCCGGCGTCATTGATGATCTTGAGCGGCTCGTAGCCGCCGCAATGCGCGCTATTGCGTCGAGGGCGGTCGAAAACGCTCATGCCGCGATCCCCTGCTCTGCAGGCTGCGCCTTCAGAAAAATCAGCTCAATCAGCCGCGCCGCCTCATCAGGCGACTGTGTCGTGACCAGCGCGTGGCGCGCATCGGCTGCGGCATGTCCCGCCAAACGATCGACATATGCGGCGAGATGTTTGCGCGCATGCCTCAACCCGGCGGACGCGCCCATCGACGCCAGCAGACCTTCGAGGTGTTCGCGCGCGATTTCGGCGCGCTGCGCCAGCGTGGGCGGCGCGCGCCTCTCGCCGGTCTGCAGAAAATGCGCGATATCGCCGACGATCCAGGGTTGCCCCAGGGCCGCCCGTCCGATCATGACCCCGTCGGCGCGCGAATGCGCGAGCATCTCCAAAGCGTCGTCTTCGCCGGCGCAGTCGCCATTGGCGACCACCGGAATTTGCACGGCCGCTTTCGCCGCCGCGATGGCGCGCCAATCGGCCTTGCCTGCGTAAAACTGCTGGCGCGTGCGCCCATGCACGGTGATCATCGCGGCGCCTTCGGCTTCCGCGCGGCGCGCAAGCTCCGCGACGTTTCGGGTCGCTTCATCCCATCCAAGCCGCATCTTGACGGAGAGCGGCACGCATATTGCCTCGCGTGCTGCAGAGATCAGCCGCGCCGCTTGATCGAGATCGCGCATCAGCGCGGCGCCCGCGAGGCCTCCGGTGACACGCTTGCAAGGACAACCCATGTTGATGTCGATCCAGTCAGCTCCAGAAGATTCGGCGCTTCGCGCGGCGGCAGCCATTTCCGCCGGCTCGCGCGCGGCGATCTGAATGACCCGGGGCCGCTCGCCGGCGCATTCCAGCCGCATCGCCGTTTCGCGATCGCCGCGGGCGACGCCAGCGGCGGTCACCATCTCGCTCACCGTCGCCGACGCCCCCAGACGCGACGCGATGCGGCGCATGGTCGGGTCGGTCACGCCGGCCATCGGCGCGAGCAGCGCGCGACCGGTGAGCGTGATCCCGCCAATGCTCAAAGGCGAAGGGAAGCCAACGCCTAGTTTTTTGGCAGTAGCCATCTTGCCCACATCATAAGCAGTTCTCTTCGCAGTTGCAACATAGCATTTCTCCAGCCCGTCGGCATTTGACGGCGTTGGCGAAAACCGACAGAGAGCGGCCATGGGCGCCGCTCACCACATTCCTTCCATCGCCATCCTTGTCGTCGCCGGAGGCCGCGGCGCGCGGGCGGGCGACGGCCTGCCCAAACAATACCGACCAATCGCCGGCATGACGCTGCTCGCCCGAACGCTGCATGGGCTGCATATGGCCATGCCCCAGGCTGCGCTCAAGGTCGTCATCCATAAAGACGACCTTGACCAATACGCCGCGAGCGTCGCCGAGCTCTCCCCTGCCGATCGGGCGCGGCTGCTGCCGCCGGCCTTCGGCGGGGCAAGCCGGCAGGAAAGCGTCAGGAACGGCCTCGAGGCGCTCGCGAGCGAGGGCGCGCCGGATATCGTGCTGATCCATGACGCGGCGCGTCCTTTCGCGGACGCCGCGCTCGTCGCGCGCGCGATCGAAGCCGCTGAGATTCATGGGGCCGCCGCCCCCGGCGTGCCGCTCGCCGATACGATAAAGGAGATCGACGGCGCCGGCGTCGTCGTCGCGACGCCCGACCGCGCGAGGCTCCGCGCCGTGCAGACGCCGCAGTCGTTTCGCTTCGATCTCATCATGAAGGCCCATCGCGCTGCGGCCGCTGGAGGGCGCGACTATACCGACGACGCCATGATCGCCGAAGCCGCCGGCGTGAAGGTGCATATTTTCGAAGGCGATGCCGCCAATTTCAAACTCACGACGCAACAGGACTTCGCCCGCGCCATGGAGCAGTTGAAGCAACCCGCATTCGCCGATCTGCCCGACATCCGCATGGGTCAGGGGTATGACGTCCACGCCTTCGGGCCAGGCGATTCCGTCTGGCTCGGCGGCGTCGCGGTCCCGCATACGCATGGTCTCGCCGGCCATTCGGACGCCGACGTGCTGTCCCATGCCATCACCGACGCCATTCTCGGCGCCATCGCCGAGGGCGATATCGGCGCGCATTTCCCGCCGTCTGATCCGCAGTGGAAGGGCGCGGCGTCGTCGATCTTTCTGGCGCGCGCCTGCGAACTTGTCCGGGCGCGCGGCGGCGCCATCGCTAATGTCGACGCCACGATCATCTGCGAAGCGCCAAAGATCGGCCCGCACCGCGAGCGTATTCGCGAAAGCCTCGCGGCGACGATGGGCGTCGAGATCGGCCGCGTCGCGATCAAGGCGACGACCACCGAGAGGCTCGGATTTACCGGCCGGCAGGAAGGCATGGCGGCGCTGGCGATCGCGACGGTGCGCTTGCCGGGATAGTGAATGACGCGCTAAGGACCTACAGGACAAGTGAACGAGCAAAGCGGAGTTAGGAGAAAAGCTAATTCTCAATCAGGGATGTCTCCCTCGTAACTTTCAAGCCAGCGTGCGGGTCTAGTGAGTTTATCGGGCAAGATTGTATATGCGTCGCCAAATGCTCCGTTAAGTTGCTCTTGGTTCAAGCTTTTCACTCCAGTGAAATCTGTGCGTTCAATGAAAGTTTCTTCCATGTTCGCCGACTCTAAGTTCGAGCCAACGAAAGATGCTCCATCGAGTCGCGCCCCTTTGAGATTTGTCCCCACAAGATTGGTGCTCTCTATCTTTGCCGAAACGGCATAAGCACGCTCTAGAGAAGCGTGTTGCAGCGAAGCACCGGAGAGTTGAGCCTCGGTGAGTACAGCGCCGTCCAACAAAGCTTCAAAGAAGTGTGCGCTGTTCAACTGCGCTTCGCGAAAGGAAGCCTCTCTCAGGTCCGCTCCCTCTAAATATGCCGCTTCAAGGCAAGAGCCATCAATGTTTGCCCTTCGGAAGTACATTCCACGCAAATCGATCCTCGCGAGATGACAATTCGAAAGGTCCAACACACGCGCTTGATGATTTTGGGATTGCGTCAGTTTCTCTTCATATTTTTTTTGTTTTTCGGAGCGACGCCCAATAACAGTTAAAGCAGCCTGAATGTCCACGAATGGCTTTAGTCCGGACCAGTGTTTGCGCCAGGCTTCTCTCTCAGAAAGTGTCCAACTGTTTCCATCCCTTGTAATGATCGTATCTATTTGTTCAGGACGAGCTTTCGGCGGTCCTGCATTGGTGCGCACATAGGCGCATAGAATTTCCATGATCTGCCAATGCAGCGGCAGATAGTCGCGGGCGAGCTTTTCTAGCGCATAAATGGCGCCCAGACGAACCTCGAGATTGGGCGCGGTCTTGGTAACAGACCCCGCTCTTGGAAGGGGAAACGTGACGTCTGCGGCTGTTAAAATCGTATCATCTTCCAATCCTACAGGCGGTTGACGATAGCTCTTCTCCTCCCGCGTCGCGCCCAATTGCTCGACCGCTTTGGTCAGCAGGCTCGTATAAAGCTCCTCTTGCGCGACATGGCGTTGGCGGTCGGCGATCCATGTTCGCCAGACAAGGAAATACACGCCGATAACGCCAGCCACGGCGAGAAGAAGCTTGTTGATATCGTCGACATTTCCATCTTCCAAAGCAATCTGGAGCCAAGGAATGAGCCGCCAGCCGAGCCATCCAACAAGGACACTCAAGAGGGACAAAAATATAATGATTGCGCTGTCTGTGGGAGACGGCGACCAACTCTTCAAATTGAGCTTCATATAGTCGCCCCAAATTGATTCTTTTTGAGTTCGCCTCAACAAACGAGGTACGAAATCGAGTTCCCCCTTTTTTAACCCTACTTGCCAGCTCGCCGCCACTCATCTGAATTGGCGCATGACCTGCTATAAGGCCGGTTCGCAAAGCCGAGGCCCACCATGATCCGCGTGACCGATAGAATCGCGCTCCACGAATGGGAAATCGTGGAGGAGTTCGCGCGTGCGTCGGGGCCCGGCGGCCAGAATGTGCAGAAGGTCGAAACCGCCGTGCGGCTGCGCTTCGATATCCGCAATTCGCCCAGCCTCGTGGATGACGTGAAGGCGCGGCTCGCGCGACTCGCCGGCCGGCGTCTGACGAAGGACGGCGTCATCCTCATCGAAGCGCGCCGCCATCGCACGCAGGAACGCAACCGGGCGGATGCGCTCGATCGTCTCATTGACCTTATCCGCATCGCGGCGGCTCCGCCGCCCCCGCCCCGAAAGAAGACCAGGCCGACGCTCGGCTCGAAGCTGAGGCGTCTCGACGGCAAGAAGCAGCGCGGCGACGTGAAGGCGCTGCGCGGCAAGCCGACCCACGAGTTATGACATACGTAATGCGCATTTATGAGATACGTAATGAGTGAACTTACGACTTACATTAAAGCTAAAGAACTTGTCGACAAAGCCCGCGTTAAAGCCCTGCGTCTTGCGAGCGCCGAATCCTGCACCGGTGGGCTCGTCGCGGCGGCGCTCACCGAAATCCCAGGCTCGTCCGACGTGTTCGACCGCGGGTTTGTCACCTATTCGAACGAGGCGAAGTGCGACATGCTGGGCGTCGCGGACGCATTGCTCAACGCGCATGGCGCCGTCAGCGCCGAGGTCGCGCGCGCCATGGCGCTGGGCGCCATTGATCACTCGCAGGCCGATGTCGCCGTCGCGGTGACGGGCGTCGCCGGACCCGGCGGCGGTTCGCTCGAAAAGCCTGTGGGGCTCGTTCATTTCGCCTGCGCCCGGCGCGGCGGCGGCGTCGACCATGTCGAGCGGCGCTATGGACCGCTGTCGCGCGCCGAGATCCGCGCCGCCTCCGTCATGCAAGCGCTGGATATGATGATAGACGCGCTCGACGCGGCTCAGCGGCGGCCGTAAACCGCGTCGGCGCGTGCGGCGAAGGCGTCCGCATATTTGTGAAACGCGCGATCAAACATCGCGCCCATGACAAAACCAAGCGCCGGGCTCTTGAATTCATAGGCGATGAAGAACTCGACCATCGACCGGGGCGCGCCGCCGGTCGCCGCCGGCTCGTCGCGGAACGTCCAGCGATTGTCGAGCTTTCGAAACGGCCCCTCGGCGCACTCGACTCGGATGTCCAGTTTGTTGGAGTCGCAGCAGACGCGGCTCACATAGCGCTCGCAGATCGCTTTGAAGCCAACCTGCATCTCGATCAGCGACACCTCGACCCCAGGCGAGATCTCCGACCGTCGGCGAATGCGAACGGCCTCGCAGAGGGGCACGAATTGCGGATAGGATTCAACGTCGCGCACCAGCGCGAACATTTCTCCTGCGCTGTGCGGCACGTAGCGACGGTTGCGGAAACTCTTCATGAGCCAAGCTTCTAGATCATTGACGAGAGCGGCAAAAGTCGGCGCCGTCACGCGGCTGGAACATTTGCGTCGCATCGCAGTTCTATCGACGAGCTCTCGCTGGCTCTGAGATATTCTACGGAGGGAACAATGGCCAACAAATCAGATTTCACAGCTGATGAATGGAAAAAACTGCTTGAATCGCCGCTGCTGGCCGGCTTCGCCGTCAGCGCTGGCGACCCGAGCGGCTTTATCGGAACGCTGCAGGAGGGTTTCGCGAGCGCCAAGGCTTTGGCCGCCGCGAAATCCGATCCAAACGCCGACGCGCTGATCAAGGCGGTTGTCGAGGACCTGCTCACGCCCGACGGACGCACTGCGGCCCGCGATGGGGTGAAGGGCGTGGTGGACGGTGCCAAAGTGGAGGAGTTCAAAGATCGGGCGCTCGTCGAGTTGCGCCGCACCGCCTCAATCCTCGATTCGAAGGCGCCCAATGAGTCGAAGGCGTTCAAGGATTGGCTCAACCATATCGCCAATCTGGTGGCGGAAGCGGGCGTCGAAGGGGGCTTTCTGGGCTTTGGCGGGGTGAAGGTCACCGACGCCGAACGCGCGACGCTGGCGGAAATCTCCACCGCGCTTAGCGCCTAATCTACCTCCGCTTTTCGGGGGAAATTTGCAAAATCGGGGAGGACGAGCCCCCTCCCTGTCCCTCCCCCGCTTCGCAAACCGGGTGTTCCCGGTTTGCGCATCGACGCCGAAGTCGGCAACAGCCGACTTCGAATGGGAGAGGGGACGCCAATGAGCCGCATTGCGGAAAGCTCGATGAAGCGCCGAGTCTAATTCCCTCTCCCGCGAAGCGGGGGAAGGTTGGGGTGGGGGCTAAGCCGCGCCCACATGTTAATTCTGCATGTCCGCGTCCACCCGGCACGTTTACCGTTCCGCGCTCCGCTGTTGGCGCGCCGCACGCAGCTTGGCGAAATCCTCCCCCGCATGATGCGACGAGCGGGTGAGCGGCGAGGCGGCGACGTAGAGAAAGCCCTTCGCATAGGCGAGCGTCTTATAGGACTCGAATTCCTCCGGCGTCACGAAGCGCTCGATCGCGTGGTGCTTGCGCGTCGGCTGCAGATATTGGCCGATGGTGATGAAGTCGATGTCCGCCGAGCGCATGTCGTCCATCACCTGCATCACTTCGAGACGGCTCTCGCCGAGCCCCACCATGATTCCGGATTTGGTGAAAAGCGAGGGGTTCAGCTCCTTGGCGCGCTGAAGCAATCGCAGCGAGTGGAAATAGCGCGCGCCCGGCCGCACGGTGACATAGAGCGACGGCACGGTCTCGAGATTGTGATTGAAGACGTCCGGGCCTGCCGCCACCACCCGCTCCAGCGCGCCAGGCTTCCTGAGGAAGTCCGGCGTGAGCACCTCGATCGTGGTTTCCGGACAGGCCGACCGGATGGCAGCGATGGTCTCGGCGAAATGACCGGCGCCGCCGTCATCGAGATCGTCGCGATCGACAGACGTCACGACGACATGTGACAGGCCGAGCGCGCGCGTGGCTTCACCGACCCTGCCCGGCTCGGTCGGATCGAGCCGCGTCGGCAGCCCGGTGGCGACATTGCAGAACGCGCAGGCGCGCGTGCAGATCTCGCCCATGATCATGAAGGTGGCGTGCTTTTTCTCCCAGCATTCGCCGATGTTGGGACAGGAAGCTTCCTGGCACACGGTCGTGAGCCCGGCGTCCTTTAACAGGTCGCTGGTTTCCGCCCAGGCCTTCGAACCCGGCGCTTTGACGCGGATCCACGGCGGCTTGCGCAGAATGGGCGCGTCAGGACGGCCCGCCTTTTCAGGATGACGCAGAGGCGGCTCCCCCCGTTTCTTGCGGGGGTCGTCGTTCAAGAGATCAAGCACGGTCAAGGGCGGAGAGTCTCCTCTCTCACCAAGCTAGGCATATCAATGGCGGACGGCAATGTCCTCGGGAGATCTATCGGCGTGAGGCAGCACCGCCTGGCATCCGATGCAGAACAGCGCCGCGCCGATCACGCCGGCGATCAAGACCGCGTCTGCGCAGCGCTGGCCCACTCCTGCCCGAACCGCGAGTTCGGCCGCCACCCATGCCCCCGTGACCGCCGAGAGCAGTAAAGCCCCTGCTCGCACATCGGCGTGCAGAACATGTGAGAGCTTTGTCGTGCTCCAGCCAACAAGCCCGCCGATGAGCAGAAGGGCGAGGAATTGCGCGTTGGGCGCGCCAACGATCGCGGCTGCGGCGGAGAGCAACGCGTCCATGAGGGCCTCCCGGCAGGGTGAGGAAAGGTTGTAGCTAGAGCTAACGGCCCTTTAACGATTTTGACGAGCCTTTGTTCCCAAGCGTACCTACGGAACCGCGCGGTGCGCCCCTATGTCGCGGTCACCAAGCTGCTTCACGATAACAGGCTTAAAAGCATTTAAATAAGAGTTTTGAATGTTAAACTTATGCTTTAAGTTTAATAGTGCTCTACAGATATTCGACTTCCAGAACGCCCGGTATGGCGCGCAGCGCGCCAGCGACGTCTGGCGTGATCGGATAGCTTCCGGGCAGTCGGATTTCGATCTCCTCCCGTCCCGAATCGCGCTTCAAAAGAATCGACACCTCGCCGTCGCCGCGGCCGGTAAGCCGCGTCTTGATCCCGTCGAGCGGCCCCTCGTCGCTGACCACGACGCGCAGTCCCTTCTGCGCGCGCGCGGCCGCCGCCGCCAAAGGTTCTACAGTGACGATGCGCGCCCGGACGTCCTCGCCCTCGACCGCCGCGGAGAGGGTCACGAGCACCGCCGCGCCCTTCTCCAGAAGGTCGCGATATTGCGTCAGCCCCTCCTGGAAGAGGATCGCCTCATATTGTCCGCTGACGTCCGAGAGCTGCAGGATGCCCATCTTGGACCCGGACTTGGTGCGCCTCTCGGTCCGGTCCAGAACCACGGCGGCGAGCCGGCCCGCGGTCGCGCCGCGCTTGACCGAGGCGGCGAATTCGCTCCAGCGCGACACACGGATTTTCGGCAAGAGGCCGGCGTAAGCGTCGAGCGGATGGCCCGAGAGGAAAAAGCCGGCGGCTTCATATTCGCGTCGCAGCGTCTCGGCTGCGGGCCATGGCGGCGTCTTTGGAACCGCGAGGTCCGCAGCCTCGGCTTCGCCAAAGAGCGCATTTTGTCCGGCCTTGCTGTCCTCGGCGTGCCTGTTCGCGGCGGCGAGCATCGCCTCGATCGCCGCGAAAGCCCTGGCGCGATTAGGTTCTATTTCGTCGAAGGCGCCGCAGGCCGCGAGGCTCTCCAGCGTCTTCTTGTTCACTTCGCGCGGGTTCAGCCGTCTCGCGACGTCGGCGAGACTCGCAAATCGGCGCTCAGCCCGCGAACGCACGAGAGATTCGGCCTGCGCTTCGCCGACGCCCTTGAGCGCCGAAAATGCGTAGCGGATCGCGAGCCGGCCTTCGGCGCCCGGCGCGACGTCGAAGTCGACGCCCGACTCATTGATCGACGGCGGTTCGACCGCGATGCCCATGCGCCGCGCCTCGTCGCGGAACTCGGCAAGCTTGTCGGTCTGGCTCTTGTCGAAGGTCATCGAGGCGGCGAGGAACTCCGCCGAATAATGCGTCTTGAACCAGGCGGTCTGATAGGCGATCAGCGCATAGGCCGCCGCATGGCTCTTGTTGAAGCCGTAATCGGCGAATTTCGCCAGCAAATCGAAGATTTCGTTGGCCTTCTGCTTGCTGAGCCCCCGCTCCATCGCGCCGCTGACAAAACGGTCGCGCTGCGCGTCCATCTCGGACTTGATCTTCTTGCCCATGGCGCGACGCAGATTGTCGGCCTCGCCGAGCGAATAGCCGGAGAGGAGCTGAGCGATCTGCATCACCTGCTCCTGATAGATGATGACGCCGAAGGTCTCCTTCAGAATGGGCTCGATCGCCGGGTGAATATAGTCGGCCTCTTCGTCGCCGAGCTTCACCGCGCAATAGGTTGGGATATTCGCCATCGGTCCGGGGCGATACAGCGCCACCAGCGCAATGATGTCCTCAAACCGATCGGCGTGCATTTCGACCAGCGCCTTGCGCATGCCGGCGCTTTCCAGCTGGAATATCCCGACGGTCTCGCCGCGGCCGAGTAGCGCATAGGTCGCCGGATCATCGAGCGGAACCTTGGCGAGATCGAAATGGGGATCTCGGCGACGCGCCAGGCGGCTTGCCGTCGCCAGCACGGTGAGCGTCTTCAGACCGAGAAAGTCGAATTTGATCAATCCCGCCGGCTCGACCCACTTCATATTGAACTGGGTCGCCGGCATGTCGGACTTTGGATCGCGGTAAAGCGGAGTCACCTCGTGCAGCGGCCGGTCGCCGATGACGACGCCGGCGGCGTGGGTGGATGCGTTGGAAAAAAGCCCTTCGAGCGAGCCGGCGATCTTAAAGAGCCGCCTGACGCGCTCGTCCTCCTCCACGGCTTCGCGCAACTTCTGCTCGCTCGCCAGCGCTTCGGCGAGCGTGACGGGCTTGGCGGGATTCTGCGGCACCAGCTTGGCGAGCTTGTCGACCTGTCCGAGCGGCATTTCGAGAACGCGACCGACGCTGCGCAAAACGCCGCGCGCCAGGAAGGAGCCGAAGGTGATGATCTGCGCGACTCGGTCGGCGCCATAGCGGCGTCTGACATAGTCGATCACCTCGCCGCGCCGCGTCTGGCAGAAGTCGATGTCGAAATCCGGCATCGAGTTGCGCTCAGGGTTGAGGAAGCGTTCGAAGAAAAGTCCGAAGCGAACCGGATCCAGGTCGGTGATGGTCAGCGCATAGGCGACGAGCGAGCCCGCCCCGGAGCCGCGCCCCGGCCCGACGGGAATTCCCTGGGATTTGGCGAATTTGATGAAGTCGGAGACGATGAGGAAGTAGCCCGGGAAGCGCATCTTCTCGATGACGGAAAGTTCGAAATCGAGTCGCGCTGCGTATTCTTCCCGCGTTCGGCCCGGCGCCGGCCCATGCGCGGCGAGGCGCTGCTCCAGCCCTTCGATCGCTTCACGGCGCAGCTCCTGCGCCTCGATCTCGTCGAGAGACTGAGCATCGCGCGCCTCCTGCACGAATCGCGGCATGATCGGCTTGCGCGTCTGCGGCCGGAAGCTGACTCGACGGGCGATCTCCAGCGTGTTGGCGGTCGCCTCTGGAAGATCGGCGAACAGCGTGCGCATTTGCGCGCGCGTCTTGAAGTAGTGCTCCGGCGAGAGGCGACGCCGCTGATCCAGGCTCGTCACGGCGCCTTCGGCGATGCAGAGCAGCGCATCATGCGCTTCGAAATCACTGGGCTGAGCGAAATAGGGCTCATTGGTGGCGACGAGCGGCAAGCCGCGGCGATAGGCAAGGTCCAGCAGCTGCGGCTCGACGTCGCGTTCAGAGCGCAAATTGTGGCGCTGGAGCTCGATATACAGCCTGTCGCCGTAGAGACGCTCGAGCGTCGCCAGGCGCGCGCCCGCCTGCTCCGGCCTGCCCTGCGCCAGGGCGCGGTCCAAGGCGCCGTCGGGTCCGCCGGTCAGCGCGATCAACTCCTCGGCGTCGGCGGCGAGCGCGTCCAGCGTCAGATGCGGCTCGTCGCCCTGCTCGACTTCGAGAAAGGCGCGCGAGGCGAGTCGCATCAAATTGCGATAGCCCGCCTCGGTCTTGGCCAGCAGCACGATATTGGCGAAACGGTCGTCTCGCGCCGAGACTGCGCCACCCTTGCCGTCGGCGAAATCGACCCGGAGCTGTGCGCCTGCGATCGGTTGGAGGCCAGCCTTGGCCGCCTTCTCCGAAAATTCCAGGGCCGCGAAGAGATTATTGGTGTCAGTGACAGCCAGCGCGGGCTGGAGGTCGCGCACCGCGAGATCAATCAGCTTGTCAAGCGAAAGCGCGCCCTCGCGCAGCGAATAGGCGGTGTGGAGGTGAAGATGCACAAAGCCGGCTTCGGCGGCAGGCATGGTCGCAGGCCTTGGGGAACGCGGGGCGGATCGGGTCGAAGTCTACAGTTTGGCGCCCCGTCCCGGAACTCTCCGCGCGCCGCCGTCCCCAGATAGCGTGAAAAGCTGCGCCCGCCCCGACAGTTTCAGGTCTGGGGCGGAAAGCAGTCTATCGCTGCAAAACCGCGAAGCGGTGAACGTTCACGCCATATTCGGTGAGGAGCCGGTGCGTCGCGGGAGAGAGGCGAACCACACGAGACGCGCTCAGATTCGAGCTGCAGTCGTTCTTGAGGCCGACGTATTTTTCGTGAAGGGCGTTCGCCTCCCCTTCGCCAACGGTTGACCGGACCTGCTCAAGCACGGCGTTCACTTCCGCGCCGCCATATTGCTGGACGAGGGAACAGCCGATGCGCACATCCTGCGCAGTCGCGGGCATTGCGGCGCTCAGAAGAAACGCGCCAAACAGGGCGACGGCGGCGAGGGCCGGGTTTCCATGACTCATTCGGTGCTCCTTGGCTAAAGACGGCCGTTCGAACTTTGCCTGACCACAGGTCTCGGCGTAGCAGCACGAACGGCGCTCGGTCTAAAGCCCGGCGGAGGCGATA
Organism: Methylocystis rosea; assembly: GCF_003855495.1. Taxonomy (NCBI): domain Bacteria; kingdom Pseudomonadati; phylum Pseudomonadota; class Alphaproteobacteria; order Hyphomicrobiales; family Methylocystaceae; genus Methylocystis; species Methylocystis rosea. Next base: position 1,439,742 of record NZ_CP034086.1, read on the forward strand.
CGCCTCCCCGGGGCTCATGAGTCCTAGCCGCGTTTTGGACGAACGTGTTTAGCGCCTATTACTCTGCAGGGCTATAGACTTTCGCCGCAGACTCGATCGGCTTGAACGCTTCCTTGGCGAGCGAGGTGTAGAGCTCTCCGAGCTTGGTCGCTTCGGCCATGAAATCCTCGTAGGCGCTCTTGGCGAAATCGGACTGAAGCTGAAACGCTTCGTCGATCTTCTTGACCGCGATCAGCTTTTCGGCCAGGACGCGGCTCTTTTCGAAGGATTTCTTGGAATAATCGGTGGTCTCGGCGGCGATGCTCTGCCAGCCCTTGGTCACCGCGGCCGCAGCGGCGGATACGGCTTCAAACTGCTCTTTGCCGAGCTTCTGAACGCTGTCGAAATTAGCTGCCATGGGTTCGTCCTCATGATTTTGGCGCAAAGGCGCCCTATGCGGCGCTATGCGCCCGCTCACGACTTATTTATATGCAATGCACAAAATAAAGTCAATAAAAATGTTGCGGCGCAATAAACGTTGCGCGAGGCTAGCGCTTAACCCGCGGGTAACTGCAAGCCCTTAATCTGCCAAATCGTCACTTTTGGCGCGGCTGGGCGGTTGCGCGAACAACAGTGAAGTCAAGGGGCGCGTTTATGCTGAGATCGAGTTTGTCGGACCGCCTGCCGCGGCCCCGCTCCCTCGCGGCAAGCTTTGCCACGATCACGGTTCTCGTCACAATGTCGGCGATCCACGCGGAGGCGCGCGGCAGACATCATTTTCATCACCGCAGCGCTTCTGACGACCGCAATTCGGCCGTTCGGGCGCGCGCCAACGCCAATAACGACGCTGTCATCGGCGAGCATCGCGGCTTTTCGGCCATTGTCGTCGACGCCAATAGCGGCCGTGCGCTCTATTCCCGCTCCGAGCACGAGTTGCGCCATCCCGCCTCGGTCACAAAGGTGATGACGCTCTATCTTCTGTTCGAGCAGCTCGAACAAGGGCGGCTGCGCCTCGACTCGCCTCTGATGATTTCGCAGCACGCGGCGGCGCAGGCGCCGTCCAAGCTAGGCCTGCGTCCCGGACAGACGATCAGCGTCGACAACGCGATCAAGGCGGTCGTCACCAAATCGGCCAATGACATCGCCTGCGCGATCGCCGAGAACGTCGCGGGCGACGAGCATAGTTTCGCGCAGATGATGACGCGCAAAGCCCATGCGCTCGGGATGCGCAACACCAATTATGAGAACGCGTCGGGACTTCCCGATCCAAATCAGGTCACGACGGCCTATGATCTGGCGCTGCTCGGACGCGCCATCCAGGAGCGCTTCCCGCGCTACTATCGCTATTTCTCGACGCCGAGCTTCGCCTACAACGGCGCGCTGCATCGAAATCACAATCATCTCCTCGGCCAGGTCGAGGGCATGGACGGCATCAAGACCGGCTATACGCGCGCGTCCGGCTTCAATCTTCTGACCTCCGTGCGTCGTCGCGGGCATCACATCGTCGCGGTGGTGATGGGCGGCAAGACCGCCTACGGGCGGGATCGCATCATGGCGGGGCTGATCGAGGAGAACATTGACGGCGGCTCTTCCGTAAGAACTGCGGCGGCGGTGAGCGAAGATCCGCGCGCCATCGAGGCGCAAGAGCGACTCGCTTCTGAGCGCACGCAGCGCGCCGAGCGCGCCGCGGAGCGCGCCCACCAGATCGCCGCCGAGCGCTTGGCTTATGCAGAGCCTCAGGAAAACTCGGCTGTAGAGCCCGAACCGTTCGGCCGCCAGCTGAACGCTCCGGTTCCGGCGGCGGCCATTCCGCCGCAGGAGAGCGCTGAGCGGCCAGCGGTTCGTCCTGCCTTCGTTTCCGGCGGTCAGAAGCGAGCGAGCGACGACAGGGATGCGGAGCGCAAGGGCGCGTCTCCGGGCGCGAAAAGCCGCGCCGGCGCAACGCCGGTCGCCGCACGCGACGGCTCGACGACGAGCGGCGCGCGTAAAATCGACGTTACGCCCGTGTCGACGACGCCTTCCGCCATTCGCGGCAGCAGCCCAAAATCACAGGCCAAGGCGGACGCCGCGCGTCCGGGGCGCCCGGGTTGGATGATTCAGATCGGCGCGACCGACGATCAGGACAAAGCCAACCAGTTGCTCGTGCGCGCTCGGAGCCAGCTGCAAGGCTTTCCGGCTACCGCCAAGGCCTTCACCGAGAAGGTTCAGAGGGGAAGCGAAACGCTCTATCGCGCGCGTTTCGCCGGACTCGAGGAAGACACGGCTCAGTCGGCGTGCAAGGCGCTCAAGCGCTCCGGCTTCTCCTGCTTCACCACAAAGAACTGATCATGTCCGCGACTTGGGACCACGACTACAGTTCGCGACGTGCGTCAGTGCTGGTGACGCCGCATCAGGACGTCCTTGGCCTCGTTTACCCTGGCCGCAAGATCCGTCGTTCCGCCAAGATCTGGATGAAGCTTCTTCATCAGATCACGATGGGCGCGCGCAATATCCGTCGCCGCCGCGCCGCGCTTGAGGCCGAGGATTTCGTAAGCCTCGTCTTCCGAAATCGCGCCCGAACGACGCACGCCGCCCTCGCCCGGACGAAAACCCCCCGCGTTTGCGTGCGTATCGCTTGCCGAACGCCAGCCGGAAAATCGGCGGTCCAGATAAGCCTCTAAGAGCCTTGCCCCGTCAGGATCGTCACGGCGGCAAACGCCATAGAGTTCCAGGAGCGCAGGCCGCGCCAATGAATCGAGATGCGCGCCTTCGTGCTGCCCGGCCAGAACCACGCCCCTTATAGCGCCCGTGGAGTGGTCGAGCTCCATTTCGATCATCGCTGATCGAACCCGCGATACGCCGCCGGCGCCTGCCCCCGTTTTGCGAAAGCCGCTCAGCGCGCCCCCGCCGAGGCCCATGAGCCAAACGCCAATGCCCAAGAGCGCCATGCCGAGGTCGAGGCGTCCCCGCATCAGAAGCAAGGCGCCCACGGCGAGAGCAAGGAAGCCGCCCCCGCGTTTGAAAATCACCGCCAATAGCGCCGGCGACGTCTTCGTATAGGCGTTCAACGCCATAATCGTCAGGAGCAGGGCGATGATTCCGATCAGAATGGGCATCCTTTTGTCCTCAACCGATCTGAGACAGAAGCAGGCGCGCCGCGCCCTCGCCTTCGTCGGCGCGCCGCTCCAATTCGCGTCTGCCCCCCACCGCATACGCAGCCGCGGCGGCCAGAAGCTCCGCCAAACGCTGCGGAGCAGTGGCGTCAAACGCCGCATAGGCGCCGCCCGTCAGGCGCGCTATCTCACGATAGGCCTGCTGTGCGGCTGAGTCCTGGCCCTCCTGGAACATGAAGGCCTTGACGCCGAGCAACCCGAGTTCGCCTGCCGTCGCCGCGAGGGCGTCGAGCCGCTCCTCCATGGCGTCGCCAACGTAGATAAGCGCGCCCACGCGTCCCGCACGCGATTCATCGAGCGCGTGACGCAAAACCTTGCCGATCTGCGTGCGGCCGCCGCGACAGGCGATGCGCGACATGAGCGCGCCGAGCCCCTCGCCTCCTGAGACGAAGCGCGAAGCGCGGCATTCCCCGAAGCCGCGGAAGTAGACGAGTTGAACGTCCAGTCCGCCCTGCGCGGCGGTCGTGCGGAACATTTCGCCCTGAATCGACTGGGCCATGTCCCAGGTCGGCTGTCTGCTCATTGTGGCGTCCAGCGCGAAGATCAGGCGTCCGCGCGACGCGCTCGCCGCGACGTTCTTGGCCTTGTCCAGGAAGGCGTCTATCGGCCCCGATTGCGCAGAGCCTTGAGCTGCCGGCGGTTTAGGTGAATGTTCGCCCACTGCGGTTCACGTCGTTTTATCGGACGCTCTCTATCAAATCGGCCGCGCTCTCTGATAAACAAGAGGCTTGGCGCGCAACCTGAAACATAGGCTCTTTCAGCGCGCCCGGCGAGGATTCGATGTCGATCCCCAGCGAAGAATCTCATGCCTTGAGCGAGTCGCCGCTGTCGGCCGCGATCGGATGGACGCGCATCGCGGCCCTGCCCGCGGAAGATAGCGTTCGGGTCCAGTCTCTCATGCAAGCCTTCGCCGAAGAGCTGATGCAAGATGGGGTGCGAGTCGGCGGTGTGACGCAGACGCGCGTCGCCGAGCCCTCGGGCCGGTCGGCGATCATGTTGCGCGACGTCGCCACCGGCGCATTTTATCCGATCTCGCAGGACCTCGGCCCCGGTTCGGTCGCCTGCAATCTCGATACGAGCGAACTGGCGCTCGCCTGCGCGGCGATTGAGCGCGCGGCGCGCGACGGCGCGCAACTGATCGTGGTCAGCAAATTCTCCAAACAGGAGGCCTCGCGCGGCGGTCTCTGCGACGCCTTCCGAGCGGCGATGACCGCGCGCATTCCGGTAATCGCGGCGGTTTCTCCGCATTATCGCGACGAATGGCGCGCCTTCGCCGGGCCGCTGGCGGAAGACATCGCGCCCGAGCGCCAAGCGTTGGCGGATTGGTGGGCGAAGCTACGCGCGCCGTCGCCGGATCGAACGTCTATCTGACCGGCGGCGCATACATCAGGCCGCCCTTGTTCCACAAAGCATTCAGCCTGCGCTCCATGGCGTAGGGCGCGCCCTGCCCGAGATTGCGCTCAAAAACGTCGGCGTAATTGCCGACATGTTTAACGATGCGGTAGGCCCAATCCTGCGAGAGGCCGAGATCGTCGCCATGGGCGCCGTCAACGCCGAGCAGCCGCCGTATTTGCGGATTTTCCGAAGACAAAGCGGAGTCGGCGTTCGCCTTCGACACCTCCAGCTCCTCTGCGTCGATCATCGCGAAAAGCGTCCAGCGAACGATGTTCAGCCACTGATCGTCGCCTTGGCGCACAAGCGGGCCGCGCGGCGACTTCGAAAGAAGGTCCGGCAGAACCGCGTGATCCGCAGGCGCGGTCAAGCCGATGCGGACGCCATGCAGCATGGAAACGTCCGCGGTGAGCGCCTCGCATTTCTCCTCGTCATAGGCCTTGGCCGCGTCTTCAAGGCTCGGGAACAGCTTTGGCTCATATTTCGCCTTGCTGGCCCGGAAAAAGTCGGCGACCGCGAGTTCGTAGGGGGTGCCCTGCTCTATGCAGATCGATGCGCCGTCCAAGTCCTGAACCGAAGCTGATTTGCGCTGCCGCCGGACCAAAAACCCTTGTCCATCGTGCAGGAAAATCGCGGCGTAGATCAGCTTTTGGCCGGCGTCGCGGGACTGGGTCCACGGCGACGCGCTGACGAGCAGATCGACGGCGCCGGCCTGCAGCGCGCCGGCGCGCTCTTTCTGCGAAAGCTCAACGAATCGCGCCTTGGCCGGGTCGTCGAGGACGGCGCTCGCGACGGCCCGGCAGAAATCGACGTCGAAGCCACGCCATTCGCCCGCGCCGTCGCGTTGAGCAAAGCCGGGCGCGTCGGTGACGCCGCAGGTCAAAAAGCCGCGCTTCATGATTTGCGCAAGCGTCGGACCGACGTCCGTTTGCGCCCCGGCGCTGAGGGCGAAAAGCGCGCCGGCGAAGGCCGCAAAGAAGGCGAAAGCTGTGCGGCGGATCATGGCGGGCTCGGCATCCGGCGGAGGATATACTACGGTCGCGCGGCGTTCACGCAAAAGCGAGTCGTCAGAGGCGGGATGTCCGAAGAAAAGCGAAAAGCAAAGCGCAAGTTAAAGCCCGCCACTCTGGTGACGCAAGCCGGCCGCACGCCATTCGATCATTTCGGCTTCGTCAATCCACCCATTTACCGCGGTTCGACGGTGCTCTTCCCGACGATCGCCGCTCTCGAGGCGTTACGGCAGCCTTACACCTACGGCACCAAGGGAACGCCCACGACTCGCGCGCTCGAGCAGGGCTGGAGCGAGATCGCCGGCGCCGCTGATACGGTGTTGACGCCCTCCGGCCTTGCCGCGATCGGGCTGGCGCTTCTCACCGCCACGCATGCGGGCGCGCACGCGCTCATCGTGGATTCCGCCTATCAGCCGACGAGGATCTTCTGCGACGGTCTCCTGGCGCGCTTCGGAGTCAAGGTCGATTATTATGACCCTTTGATCGGCGGCGGCATCGCCGCGATGATGAAGCCCGAGACGACCGCGGTGCTCGTCGAGTCGCCGGGGTCACAGAGCATGGAAGTTCAAGACATTCCTGCAATCGCCGCGGCCGCCCACGCCCATGGCGCCTGCGTGATCGCGGACAACACCTGGGCGACCCCTCTATTCTTCCCACCGCATGAGCGCGGCTGCGACCTTGCCGTCGAAGCCGGCACCAAATATCTGGCTGGCCACGCCGACCTCCTCATGGGGCTCGTTTCCGCCAATTCTGAATGGGCGAAGCGCCTGCGCGCCACCTTCAACGCTTTCAGCATGGGGTCCAGTCCCGACGACGCTGCGCTCGCCTTACGCGGGCTGCGCACCATGGCGCTACGGCTGCGCGAACAGGAGCGCGCGGCCCTCGACATCGCGCAATGGCTGGAGGACCGACCGGAAGTTTCGCGCGTGCTGCATCCCGCCCTTGCGACGCATCCCGGCCACGCGCTGTGGAAACGAGACTTTACCGGCGCCTCTGGCGTTTTTTCGGTTATCCTCAAAGAGACTTCAAAAAAGGCGGTCGCCGCTTTTGTCGACGGATTGGAATTGTTCGGTATCGGATTCTCATGGGGCGGCTATGAAAGCCTTGTCCTGCCCTTCGACTGCGCTTCTTACAGGACGGCGACGCGCTGGACTCCGGAAGGACCGGCGCTGCGCTTCTCGATCGGACTGGAGGATGTCGCGGATCTGAAGTCGGATCTCGAGGCGGGGCTCGCTCGGCTCAACGGCTCGTGAAGGCGCGCCGCGGCGCATTCCAGGTTTTCGCATTCCTATCTTGAAAAGATGTCTTGAACAGGAGAAGCAATATGGTGGCCGTTTCCCGGGTTGCTGCCTATGTGGCCGTCTGCGGTTTTTTGATTGCGGGCGTCGCGCCGGCGCGAGCGGACAGTGGTCAAGACTTTCCGAACTCCACATGCGCCTGCAAGTCATGCGGCCAGAACAAGTCGGACGTCATCGGCAAATGCCCCGACGTCTGCAAGGACAAGACGGTCTATGACAAAGGCGACAAGGATGCTCCCGCAGCAGCAGCCAAGAGCCACTCGGGCAGAAAAGACAAGGCCGTCAAAGTTTCCGAACCTACGGTGTTTTGCAAGGCCGCCCGCATGAAGCTCCCGAAAGGCTGGATGCGCGCCGATCCTCCGCCGGTCAAGACGCGCTAGAGCGCGCTAGACTTTTGGCGGAGTCGACGCGTCGCAGAACGCCAGCATCAGGTCGCGCAGTTCTGGCTCCTCGACGAGTCCGGCGGCGACGACGCACTCGAACCATCGGGTGGCGCGCTGCTTCTTCTCGCGCCAATTCTTGCGCTGCCTTTGCACGCGCAGAGAAAACACCTCGACGCAGCAGTCGACGGCCGCGCCGCTGTCGAGGCGTTTTTCATAGCGGAAATCGCCGAGCTTCACTTTGTCCGTCTTGCCGACGAGGCCCGCCTCCTGCACCGCTTCGATCGCCGCGACGATATGCGGTTTGCGGCCTTTCATCGGCCAGCCCTTCGGAATCACCCAGCGCTTTGTGTCGCGGGAGGTGACCAGCATGATCTCCAGGCGGCCATTGTTGATTCGCCAAGGTAAAGCCGCGTATTGCGTGCGGAGGACAGAACCCGCGCCGACGCGCTTCTTCTTCGCTTTGGGCGTCTTCATGCCGCGAACCTCGCGAGCACGTAGAACGCCGCGGCGAAAAAGGCGGCCATCGGCATGGTGATGACCCACGCGACAACAATGTCCTTCGCGACATTCCAGCGGACCGCCGCCACGCGCCTCGACGCGCCCACGCCAATGATCGCGCCGGTGATCGTATGCGTTGTCGACACAGGAACGCCCAGCGCCGTCGCGAGGAACAGAGTGATCGCGCCGCCCGTCTCGGCGCAGAACCCTTGCACCGGCGTCAGGCGGGTGATCCTGGATCCCATCGTGCGCACGATCCGCCATCCGCCGAACAAGGTTCCAAGGCCCATGGCCGCCTGACAGGCGATGACAACCCAAAATGGCACGTAGAATTCGCCGCCGAGCGCCCCGTGCGAATAGAGGAGCACCGCGATCACGCCCATGGTTTTTTGCGCGTCATTGCCGCCATGGCCCAGCGAATAAAGCGAGGCGGAGGCGAATTGCAGGATGCGAAACAGCGAATCGACGCCGCCCGGCGTCCGGCGCACGAAGATCCAGGACACGAGCAGGATCAGCGCGAGCGCCAGGACGAATCCGAGCGCCGGCGACAATACGATCGCTGCGCCGGTCTTGAGCAGCCCATTCCAGACGATCGCGGAAGCGCCGACTTTGGCCACGCCGGCGCCCACGAGACCGCCGACAAGGGCATGTGAACTCGAGGAAGGAATGCCCAATCCCCATGTGATCAGATTCCAGACGATCGCCCCCATCAGCGCGCCGAACACCACGAAATCATCCACGATGTCGGGCGAGACGATGCCAGCGCCTACAGTTTGCGCCACGTGAAGCCCAAAAAACAGGAAGGCGATGAAGTTGAAGAAGGCGGCCCACGCTACTGCGAACTGCGGACGCAGAACGCGGGTTGAGACGATCGTCGCGATGGAATTGGCGGCGTCGTGCAGACCGTTCAGGAAATCGAAGATCAGAGCGACCGCGACGAGCCCAATCAGATAGATTGAAAAGTTCTGCAAGCGTCGTCCCTAAGTATGCTCGATGACGATGCCGGCGACGCGGTCGGCGACATCTTCGAAGCCGTCGACGACTCTTTCAAGATGGCCGTAGATTTCAGCGCCGACGATGAACGCCATCGGGTCTTTGTGGCGGTGCGCCAGAAACAGCTCCTTCAGGCCCTGATCGTGGATGGCGTCGGCCTCGTCCTCAATGCGGGTGATCTCCTCGCTGAACGCGTTGAGCCTGCCCGCATTCTGGCGCATCAAGCGCAACAAAGGTATGGCGCTGCGCGTGAGCTCCGCCGATTGGACGATAATGTCGCCCATGCGACGCATGCCAGGCTCGAAATCTCGCGTCTCGTAGAGCAGCGTCGCCTTCGCCGTCTGATGCATTTGGTCGATCGCGTCGTCCATCGCGGTGACCAGGTCACGGATGTCGCTGCGATCAAACGGGGTGATGAACGTGCGGCGAACCGCCAGATGGGCCTCGCGGACGATGGCGTCGGCCTCATGTTCCTGGCGGCGGATTTCTTGGCTGCAGACGAGCACGCGGTCCCCCCCGTTCAGCAAGTCGCGCAAGGCGTGGGATCCCGCGACGAGCGTCTCGGCATGTCGCTCGAAAAGATCGAAGAAGCGTTCCTCTCTCGGCATGAGCGCCTGAAACCAAGACAGCATGGCGCTCTCGCCTCCCGCGAATCTGTCACAAAAGCGTCACAAACGAGCTCGCGGCACATAGCCGGCGCGGCTTCGAGTGTAAAGCGCGAGACGCCGCGGCCGCGACTATTTTGGCGGGCGCTGTGTCTTATTCAGCGCGACGGATCCGTTCTGGGAGGCGCGCGCCTCGTCCGGCGCGACGTTGCGCGACAACACGCCTCGTAGCCGCGCCCTGATCTGGCGCGAGGCATGGCTGACGCTCACCAAGCTTGAGCGGCTGTAAATGAATGCGCCTTTCTCGCCGACAACGATATCGCCGGTTTGCAATGTCGGATCCCGGCGGGACAGCCCAAGGTAATAGTCATGAGAGGCGGCCGGATCGTTGCACGCGCATCCCGCCGTCAGCTTGTCGCGAAAGCTGAACGCCGCCGGAAGCGCCGAATAGCGTTGCCCTTTGGCGTTGTGCGCCTGCTCGATGGTTGCGCCCTCGTAGAGCTGCACCTGCGCTGACGGACAGGCGAGTTCGCAGGAGTGCTGGTCGGAAATTCGCGACAATTTGATTAGGGGGAAATAATAGCCGTCGCAGGCGCGCACGCAATAGCCGTCGCCGGACATTGAGTCCGTTTCAGCAGTGTTTGCTGGTTCGGGTTTGGCGTAATGAACCGAAGTCTTCGGCGGGCGCCGCGGCTGCCGCGGGCGCGCACGCATGACCCGCCAGGAGCGGTGGGGCGAGAACGCCGGAGGTTGATCGGGTCCGAACAGGAAATCGAAAAATTCGCCTTGAGCTAAAACGTCGAGGGGTGAGATGACCGCCAAGGCGAAAGCCAGAGCGCCGGCGATCCCTGTCGCACCCGGGCGGTTGAGCCGCATTCGCCGTCCCCGTCTACTAAACTTCGACTGGCGACCCCGGCAGGATTCGAACCTGCGACCTACTGCTTCGAAGGCAGTTGCTCTATCCAGCTGAGCTACGGAGCCGTCGACGGCGCAACTTTCGCCGCGGACCGTATCAGTTCGGCCAACGCGGCGCCAGCAACGCTCGACAGGGTAGTCATATATGGCGACCCCGGCAGGATTCGAACCTGCGACCTACTGCTTAGAAGGCAGTTGCTCTATCCGGCTGAGCTACGGGGTCGAGACAGCCTCAGTGGGTCCAGAGACCGATGCGGCTGGTCTTGAAATTATCTGAATAGGATGCGCCGCGCCGGGCCGCCAGATTTGGCTTCGGCTCCTCGACCCGGTAGGCGAGGCCGCTGCGCTCGGCGTAGGCGATCGCCTCCTCCTTGGTGGAAAAATTGAGCCTGACCTGCTGGCGCATGTCGCCGGAGCTGGTCCAGCCCATGAGCGGCTCGATGCTGCGCGGAAGCTCCGGCTCGAAGTCAAGCCGCCACATGTCCGATCCCGGACCGGATTGAGTGGCGCTCGGCGCTGGAAGATAAATGCGTGCGGTCATAGGGCCTCGTCGTTGGCTGCGCTCGTAGACGCGTCATGAGAGCGGCGCGCGGCGGTCTTCGCGCTGGTCGGGGCAGCAGGATTCGAACCTGCGACCTGAAGTACCCAAAACTTCCGCGCTACCAGGCTGCGCTATACCCCGCCGGACCAAGCCGCGCCTACGGCGGCTCTGCCCTCGCTCGAATTTCGCTACCACGCACGGCCGCCCCTCACAAGGGAATGCGACTATCGCTTGAATATGCGGTGCCGCACCTGGTCTCCGGGCGCGAGCGACATTTTCCGCGCGGCGCCGGCGTTCAGCTCCAGCACCGCATAAGCTGGCTGAGGAGAAGTTATGATTCGTTCCGACATGGGCTCCGTGTCGGCGGCCACGCCCACCACCCGCCCGTCGCGCCCGATGAAAACCATATCGAGCGGAATGTAAGTATTTCTCATCCACATCGAAACAGGGCCCTCGGCCTTGAATTCGAACAACATGCCGTGATCGGCCGGCATCGACTTGCGGAACATGAGGCCGCGGGCGCGCGCCTTGGGCGTGTCGGCGACTTCAACTTTGAAGTCATGCTCGGCCGTCGCCGTCACGATACGCATGATTTCAACGGCGGGTTCGGCCCGCGCGACTGTCGAGGCGATCAGCGCCAGAAAGAGCGACATGATCATCGTGCGGAAGATTTGCGCAGCTCTCATTCGGGTGGGCTCCAAAGAGCCTTGCGCAAGCATGGATGTCTTCAGTGCGATGGGACGCTTTTGGCGTCGAGCGGCCGCACTTCGGCCGCCATCAAACCCTTGGGGCCGTCGCCGTAGCGCACGAGGACGCTATCGCCGGGCTTGAGTTCGGTCATGCCGTAGCGGCGCACCGTCTCCATGTGCAGAAAAATGTCTTCGGTGCCTTCGCCGCGCGTGAGGAAGCCGAATCCCTTCATGCGGTTGAACCATTTGACGATGGCGATCTCATAGCCGCTTGTCGGGACAACCTGAACATGGGTGCGCCCGGCGCAGGATTGTGACGGATGCACCGCAGTGGTTTCGTCCATCGCGATGACGCGAAAGACCTGCATGCCCTTGCCGCGTTTCTGCGCCTCGCAAACGACTCGCGCGCCTTCAAAGGCCGTCTGCAGACCGCTGCGGCGGAGAATGGTGACATGCAGGAGAATATCGTCGGAGCCGTCGTCGGGCACCACGAAACCATAGCCCTTGGCGACATCGAACCATTTAATCCGTCCCGCGACTTCGACCAATTCGAGACCGGTCTCATCGGATTCTGTCGCGCTTGCTGTCAAATCATCTTGAAAAGTCACTTTAGCGCTCACCGACCAACTCCCCGTGCTGATCCAGAGCATTCGACTGGCGCGCGCTGGCAATTATCCTGTAGCGCGAATCACCCCGCGTCGCTCATGAATCACTCTTAACAAGATAACACCCACGGCGCGCCATCCAACCGGCAAATTTCGTCCACCAACGAATGTCTGTGGATACGCGCGCCGCGCTGCGCGAATTGTTGAAGCCATTGTCGCAGAAACTGAAACATGCGCGCGCGCGCCACGACGCGTGCAGCGATATTGCGCAATAAACGCAGTTGCTGTCGCGGATAAAAACGGCGGAGACGTCCAAAATCTTTGAACCTGTGGCCCATGCGCCACATCGACGGGGATTTGACAAACGCGCCCCGGGCGCGCAATCGGAACCCGGCGAGCCCCGTGCGCCCTGTCGCCTGCCCGCCATTTCCTCGGTTGGAGCGCCGCCAATGACCAACTCGTCGACCGCGCCAGCGAACGCGCCCAAGACTGTCTGCGCTGCGGGAAGCGCCCCAGCGCAAGGCGATCCTCGCTATGATCTCGCCGCGCTTGTGGCGGCCCGGGAGAGCGAGCGCTTTTCGCTGCATACAAAACACCTCAATGAAATGTGGGTGCGCGTTCTCAAGACGATCGGCTATGACGTTGGCTTCACCCGGGGCCTTGGGCCCCATCTCTGGGACCGCAAGGGCGACCGCTACCTCGATCTTCTCAGCGGCTGGGGAGTCTTCGCGCTCGGACGCAACCATCCGGCCGTGCGCGATGCGCTCGTAAGCGTGCTTGACGGCGAGTTCGCCAATCTCGTGCAACTTGACGTTTCAGTGCTGGCCGGCGTTCTCGCGGAAAAACTGCTCGCCTACGCGCCTTGGCTGGAAAAGGTCTTTTTTGCCAATTCGGGCGCGGAGTCGGTAGAAGCGGCGATCAAATTCGCGCGCGCGGCGACGGGTCGGCCCGGAATCTTGCACTGCGCGCATTCCTTTCACGGCCTGACCTATGGTTCGCTGTCGATGAACGGCGACGAAATCTTCAAGAAGGGTTTTGGACCGCTGCTGCCGAATGCGCGCGAGGTCGCCTTCGACGATCTCGACGCGCTCGAACGCGCTTTGGCGGGGCGCGACATCGCCGCCTTCTTCGTCGAGCCGATCCAGGGCAAGGGCGTCAACATTCCGCAAGAGGGCTATCTTCTTGGCGCGCAGGCGCTCTGCCGCAAATACGGAACGCTGTTCGTCGCCGACGAAATTCAGACGGGCGTGGGCCGGACGGGCCGGTTCTTCGCCATCGATCACTACCCGGGCGTCGAACCCGATATGATCGTCGTCGCAAAGGCGCTGTCCGGCGGCCATGTGCCGGTCGGAGCGGTGCTCACGCGTAAAGCGATCTTCGATAAGGTCTTCGACCGCATGGATCGCGCCGTCGTGCACGGCTCGACCTTCAGCAAGAACGATCTCGCCATGGCGGCCGGCGTCGCGACGCTCGACGTGCTGAAGAACGAGCGGGTCATCGAGAACGCGGCCAAGACGGGCGACCGTCTGCTCGCATCCTTCGAACGAATGGCTGGCGGTTACGAGCTCGTCGCCGATGTGCGCGGCAAGGGCCTCATGATCGGAATCGAATTCGGGCCGCCGAAGTCGTTCAAACTGAAGGCCGCTTGGAATCTTCTGGAGACGGTGAATTCAGGCCTGTTCTGCCAGCTCATCTCCATCCCGCTGTTTCGCGATCATAAAGTGCTGACGCAAGTGGCCGGGCACGGCAATCACACGATCAAGCTGCTGCCGCCTCTCACGATTTCCGATGAAGATTGCGATTGGATCGAGCAATCCTTCGACGCGGTCATTGCAGACGCGCATAAGGCGCCCTCCGCCGTCTGGTCGCTTGGCAAGACTCTGGCGGAACACGCGATTAAGGCGCGAATGAGCGGCTGATCGCTTTTGAAGCGCCCTCGCGCGCAGAGTCGCGCTCAAGCCGCCGGCGAAGGCTGCTTTTCCACCTCGCGCGAATAGTCTTCGATCAGCGCGCGCGAAAGCTCGCCCGGCGTGAAGCGATAGACGCCGATTTCCGAGACGGGCGTCACTTCGGCGCCGGTGCCGCAGATGAGGCACTCCGAAAATGACGCCAGCTCCTCAGGCATGATCCGGCGTTCGACGACTTCAACGCCGCGTCTTTTCGCAAGGTCAATCACCGTGCGCCTGGTGATGCCGTCGAGGAAACAATCGGCGATCGGCGTATGCAGCGCGCCGTCCTGAACAAAAAAGACGTTTGCGCCGGTGCATTCGGCGACTCGGCCGAGCCAATCGTACATCAGCGCGTCGGCAAAGCCGCGCCGCTCCGCGCGGTGCTTCGAAATGGTGCAAATCATATAAAGGCCAGCGGCCTTCGCCATCGAGGGCGCGGTCAGCGGATCGGGGCGTCGGTATTCGGCGATGTCGAGCTTGATGCCTTTCATCTTGGTCTCGACGTCAAACATGCTCGGCCAATCCCAAACGGCGATGGCGACGTTGATCGTCGAATTCTGCGCCGCGACCGCCATCATTTCGCTGCCGCGCCAAGCCACCGGACGCACATAGCAGTTCGAGAGGCCATTGGCCTTGACGGTCTCATGCTTAGCGGCGTCGATCTCTTCGACGCTGTAAGGAATCTCGAAATCGAGGATTCGAGCGGACGTCTGAAACCGCTCGGAATGTTCCCGCGATTTGAAGATCGTCCCGCCGTAGGCGCGCTCGCCTTCGAAGACGCAAGACGCGTAATGCAGCCCATGCGAGAGAACGTGAAGCTTCGCTTCGCGCCACGGAACGAGCGCACCATTATACCAAATGAATCCGTCGCGCTGATCGAAGGGCGGAAGCGACATGGCGAACTCCGGGAAGACGCGATCGAGAGGCCAAACAAGGCGCTGCGACGCTTGGTCAGCACTAGCCATCGGTCAGATTTATGTCAATATAGTTGACGTAAATAGCTCGCGCCAAAACGTCAGGCAATAACTAGCGTGGATGAACTCGTAGCGAGAAAAATCCCCGAGCCGCCCAGCGTCGCCGCCTGGCCGAATACGGCCGCAGAAGCGGCCGCCGCCGCGGGCGATGGCGACGCTCTCGAGCTCGTGGAATTATTTTTTTTCGCCTATCGTGATTTCGTGGGGGATGCCGACCGGCTGCTCGAAAACTATGGGTTCGGACGGGCGCATCACCGTGTGCTCCATTTCGTCAACCGTCGCCCTGGCCTCACCATCGCCGCGCTGCTGGACATTTTGAAAATCACCAAGCAGAGCCTCAACCGCGTGCTGAAACAACTTCTTGAGGCGGGCTTCGTCGAGGCGCGCGCCGGCGTCGTCGACCGCCGCCAGCGCCTGCTCTATCCGACCCCCAAGGGCGCGACGCTCGCGCGCGATCTCGCGGCGCTGCAATCGGCGCGTTTCCTGAAAGTCATGGACGAGCTCCCGCCGGCGGCGCGCGGCGCCGCCTCAAAATTCCTGTTCGCGATGATCGACTCCGGCGAGCGCGAGCGCGTACGAGCGCATCTTGCATGCGCGAAAACAGCCGGCGCCGCGACATGACGGTTTTTCCGCAACGCGCCGCGCCGCACGCGAAAGCGGCCCATATCCTCGTCGTTGACGACGATCAGCGCATTCGCACCTTGCTGTCGCGCTACCTGATGAAGGAGGGCTATTTCGTTAGCGCTGCAGCCGATACGAGGGAGGCGAGCGCCAGAATGCGCGACATCGCCTTCGATCTCATTGTCCTGGATGTCATGATGCCTGGCGAAAGCGGCACGGCTTTCGCGGCGCGGCTGCGCAAGAGCGCTGAACCGCTGCGCTCCGCGCCCATTCTGATGCTGACGGCGCTTACCGAGACGGCGGACCGCGTCGAAGGGCTTGAAGCCGGCGTGGACGACTATCTCGCCAAGCCTTTCGATCCGAGGGAATTGTCGCTGCGCATCGCCAGCATCTTGCGCCGCGCGCGGCGCGCAGATTCCGCGGGACCAAAACGCTTTGGCGAATTCGTCTTCGATTCGTCGCGAGGCGAATTGCTGCACGACGGCGCGCCGGTCCGCCTCACGACGCGCGAGCGGGATCTGTTGCGGGCGCTGGCCGAAAGCGACGGCGCGATTGTCTCCCGCCAAACTTTGGCGCAACGTGACCCCGCACGAAGCGCAAGCGAGCGCAGCGTCGATGTTGAGATCGCCCGATTGAGGCGAAAGATCGAGACCGACCCGAATGCGCCGCGCTATCTTCAGACGGTGCGCGGACACGGGTATCGTCTGCTCGTCGACCCGCTACGCGCCAACGGCTGAAAATGATAGAGTCGTCACGATGACAGTCGTCTTACCGGAAGTTCTCGCCGCGCCCCGCAATCTGTGGCGGCGCTTCGCCAACTGGCTGCATGACCGCATGCCGAAGGGGCTTTACGCCCGCGCGCTGCTGATCGTGATCTTGCCGGTCGTGCTCCTCCAGTCCGCGGTCGCCTATGTCTTCATGGAGCGGCATTGGGAGGTCGTAACCTACCGTCTTTCCGCGGGGGTGGCCCGGCAAGTGGCGGCGCTGGTCGATATCTACCAGACGTTCCCGGACGACCCGGATCACTCGCAACTGCGCCGCATCGCCGCCTTCGATCTCAATATGGAGATTGCGGTTCTCCCCAAGCAGGATCTGCCTGGGCCGGCGCCAAAGTCGTCTTTGTTCTCGCTGCTGGACAAGGCGCTCACGAAGGAGCTCACGCGCAAACTTAAGGAGCCCTTCTGGATCAACACCGCGCTTCCCGGCAGCCTGATCGAAATCCGCGTCGCGCTCAACGACGCGACGCTGAGAATGCTCGCCACGCGCACGCACGCCTACGCCTCGAACTCTTATATTTTCTTCATGTGGATGGCGATCGCCTCAGTCATCATCCTCGCCATCGCCACGTCCTTCTTGCGCAATCAGATCAGGCCGATCCTGCGGCTGGCCCGCGCCGCCGAGGAGTTCGGCAAAGGCCGCAATGTCGTATTCAGTCCGCGCGGCGCACGCGAGGTGCGTCAGGCGGGAGCCGCCTTTCTCGACATGAAACGCCGTTTCGAACGCGCGATCGAGCAACGCACTACGATGCTCAATGGCGTTTCGCACGATCTGCGAACCATCATCACGCGTTTCAAGCTTTCGCTGGCGCTGATGCGCGACTCGCATGAAGCCGCCGAAATGCGCAAGGATGTCGACGAGATGGAGCGCATGGTCGAGGCCTATCTCGCCTTTGCGCGCGGCGACGGCGACGAAAAATCCTCCCCCACCGATCTTGCGGCCATCCTCGACGAACTGAGGGCGGACACTGTGAAGCGCGGTCTCGCGGCGTCCGTGAAGATTGAGGGCGATCCAAACATTGTCGCGCGGCCGGCGGCGATCAAGCGGCTGCTCGCCAACCTCGTCGGCAATGCGCAGCGCTACGGCAAGCGGATCGAACTCTCAGCGATCAATGACGGCGCGATGATGACCGTGCATATTGATGACGACGGTCCCGGCATTCCCGTCGAGCGTCGCGAAGACGCTTTCCGGCCGTTCTACCGGCTCGACGAATCCCGCAACCAGAACGACGGAAACTCAGGGCTGGGGCTCGCCATCGCACGTGACATCGCGCGCGGCCATGGCGGGGACATTACGCTCGACCGCAGCCCGCTCGGCGGCTTGCGGGCGACCGCCAGTCTCCCGCTTTAGAGCAAGGAATCGCTCAAAACCAAAACGGTGGAGCAGGTTCTCATCGAGGAACCTGCTCCGGGGGCCGCCGATCACGCGCGCGCGTGGGGATAGCCGCTGTCGTCGTCGTGGTAATCGCGCCCACCACGTCGCGTCCGCCAGCCTAACAGGCTTTGCGCGAAGGAATAGAAGGGCCGCGTCAGTCTTGCGAAATCCTCCGCCCGATCGACGTAGCGCTCGCCGCGCGTGAGTTCGCGATCGAGCGTCGACAGGGCGTCGTGAATGTCGCCTGCGAACCAATCCTCGAGCACGCGGCCCCAGGCCAACGCCAACCCCTGCAGTTTGAGCGAGCCGACCGGGCCCTCGCTGTCGATGTCCGCCGCCTCCAGCATAAAGCGCATCGAGTTCACGGTTTCGCGGTTGAGCGCCGCGGCGGTGAGCGGATCGCGCGCCGCCCAGCGCCCGACGCTCGCCAGCGCCTCACGATGCGGTTCGAGCGAATCGAGCCGGCGGCGCAATATGTCGTAGAGCCGCTCGCGCGCGGGTTCGTGCGAGGCTTCCTTGGGCGCCGCGTCGAGAACCTCCCGGTCGATGCGCCGAGAGAACGCCCCCATGATCGCGCCCTTCGATGGAAAAAGTTCGCGTAGATCGGCAAGCGAGATGCCGGCCTCATGGGCGATATCGGTGAGCGTCACGTCGCTGAACTCTCGCCGCGTGGCGAGCCGAAGCGTCGCATCGATCACTCGGTCGCGGGAGCCGCCGCTGGTCATGTCTGTCTCCAGGTCCGAAGGAATTTTCTAGTCAGTATTCTATTGTCGCCGGGCGGCGGGACAAGGCGCGCGCCGTCTCAACCGGAAAGTTCCCCTGCCCGGCGCTTCGCCGCAGCTACGGCGCGGCGCATCAGCGCGGCGAGGCCGTCCGGCGCTTCAAGAACCTCGAGCGCCGCCGCCGTCGTGCCGCCTGGCGACGTCACGCGCCGGCGCAATTCGTCAGGGCCTGTCTCAGGCTGTCGGCGCATCAGCTCGCCGGCGCCTTCGACCGTCGCGCGGGCGAGCCGCGCCGCGAGGGCGGCCGGCAGACCGGCTTCGGCGCCGGCGGCGGCGAGGCACTCGGCGAAATAGAAGACGTAAGCGGGACCCGAGCCGGAAACCGCCGTCACGACGTCGATGAGCGCCTCGTCATCGACCCACTCAACGCCGCCGACGGCGCTCAGCAATGCGTCGGAGAGCGCGCGCTGAGCGGCGCTCGTCGATGCGCTGGCGTAAGCGCCGGTCACGCCGCGCCCGATCGCCGCCGGCGTATTTGGCATCGCGCGCACGACGGCTTGCGTCGGCAGGCGCGCGGCGACGTCCGCGGTGCGCTTGCCCGCGAGGATCGACACGACAACGACGCCGCGCGCCATGAAAGGGGCCGCCGCCGCGGCGCCCGACTCAAGCGCCTGCGGCTTAACGGCGAGAACCACGGCGTCGCATGGAGCAGCGGCGCCGTTCAGCGCGTAGCCCTTCGCGGCGCACAGCTCCTGGAGCCGCTGCGACGGCTGCGGCTCCAGGACTGACACGGACAGCAGATCCTGCGCGGCCCAGCCTTCTAGTAGCGCCAGACCCATGTTTCCGGCGCCGATCAGAGCGACCGACTTTCCGCGCAGCCCGCCCGCGTCGGTCACGCCTCGCCTTTCGTCTCGAAATTGGCGGTGGCGAGCGCTTCCTTGGCGTTCTTTCCGGCCCAGAGCACGAATTGAAAGGCTTGATAATGCCGCTCACACGCCTGAAGCGCGTTGTCCAGCAAGGCCGCGCACTGCGTCGCCGAAGGCTGCGCCCCTCCCGTCAGGATGAGGCCATGTCGGTGCATCGCGACGCCCTCCTTCGGCCAGAAGTCGAAATGCCCGATCCACATCTGCTCGTTGATCGCATTGACGAGCGACATCAGTTCGCCGCGCCTGCGCTCGGGTGCCTTGAGGTCGAAAGCGCAACTGACGTGCAGCGTTTCGAGCTGCGGAAGCCAAGTAAAAGCGACGTGATATTCCGTCCAAGCTCCGGCGACGGAAATGGAAATCTCGTCTTCATCGTCTCGATCGAAGGACCAATCATTGGTGGCCGCCAGTTGCTCCACAACATCCACCGGATGTTCAGCGCGTTCCGTTTCTTTTTCCGTTGCGATCAGCATGTGCCAACCTTTTTCTCAATGTCAGCATAACGCGGCGACTAAAAGACAGGCGACGATGCGTCGTGGAGCTTTGCGTGAGGGCGCCTCCTTTTCAAGCGATTGATTCAAAGTCGAATCATCTCTTGCGATCACTATACTCCACACAGGAACTATGACGCCAAAAAAGGATCGTCAGACCGTGTTCGAGGCGGAGACTGCGGGATTCGCGTGTCTGCGTCCATGGCGCAGCCGCTCTCGTCCACAGCCACGCGCGCTAAAAAAAAGCTCTGGATAAAGGACGAAATCGCCGAGGAGACGCGAACGCCTGCGGAGAAAAAAAGCCTCGTCCGCACGTTCGCGGGCGAGGCTTGCGCTTTTTTTTTTCTGGGTCGCTTGGGCTAGCGCGTCATCATGACCGGCGATCCGACGTCGACGCGATCGTAAAGGTCGGAAACGTCCTCGTTCAACATTCGGATGCAGCCATAGGAGGCGGCCGTGCCGATTGACGCGCGCATCCTCTGGGTCGTGCCGTGAATCGCCACTTCGCCGCTGCTGAGCGTCAAAGCGCGCACGCCCATCGGGTTACGCGGCGAACCGCCACGAATGAAATTCGGCAGTTCCGGGTGGTCGGCTTTCACCACCGCTGGCGGAACCCAGTCGGGATTGACATATTTTCCCTCGATGGACGTCGCGCCAGACCATTCCTTTCCACGCTTGGGAACGGCCACGGGATAGCTGATGGCGACTCCTGTATCGACGACATAGAACAGCCTTCGCTGGCTGGCGCTGATCACGACCGTGCCGGGAGCGACATGGGGAGAGAAAGAGACGATGTTGCGCGCGTTCGCATCCTGCGGAAGCGCGGCGACGCCAAGGCCGACAACTGTCGCCATCAAAACTGCCTGAAGCGTTCCGGTTGACGTTCCAGCTGACGTTCCGGTTGACTTGGCGGTGTGGGATCGACGCAAAAAAGCAAATAGATTACGCATGACGCTACACCCTACGTGTTGAAGCCTCGACAGCGACTTCTCGAATGGCGGCAGTCTAACTTTGGCCATGATCTTGTCGAAACGTTTCGCGTTTTCAGGTTATGGCTTAACGTTAAGATAATTTGGGATGTTCTATCGTCGCGACCGCTTCGCTTCAGATCATCGCATCAAGATTGCGCCATCCTTTCGTCGAAATTCATGCGCATTGCGCACTTGCAGGGTAACTGGCGCGGGCGCGGTAGTAAGGCATGAGCGAGACAGCCGGACCGCCGAAGATTTTTGATCGCGCGCTGCTGCTGCGGCGCTTGCGCCGCGCGATGGCAAAAGGCGCGCCGGATTTCCTGATGACGCGCGCCGCCGATGATCTGCTCGATCGCCTGCTGACGGTGAAGCGCGAATTTCCGCGCGCGCTCGATCTCGGTTCGCCAAGCGGACATTTCGCGCAAGCCGTCGTCGCGAGCGGCCGTGCGCGGCCGTTGCGCGCAAGCGGCCATACCGGCGACGTCATCACTGACGAAGAAGCTCCGCCCTTCGCGCCGGGCTCATTTGATTTGATCGTCTCGGGCCTGTCGCTGCAGTGGGTCAACGATCTGCCGGGCGCGCTGGCGCAAGCGCGACGCATGATTGCGCCGGACGGACTCTTCCTCGCCTGCCTCGCCGGCGGCGCCAGTCTTGTCGAGCTTCGCGCCGCCTTGGCGCAGGCCGAAGAAGAAATCACCGGCGGCGCGAGTCCCCGCGTATCGCCTTTCGTCGACGTGCGCGACATGGGCGGACTGCTGCAGCGCGCCGGCTTCGCTCTGCCGGTCGCCGACGTCGACAGCTTCACGCTGCGCTATGAGTCAGTCTTCGGGCTGATGAAGGATTTGCGCGCGATGGGCGCCGCCAACGTCCTTGTCAAACGGTCTCGCAAACCCCTGCGGCGCGATGTGGTTGCGCGCGCGGCGCAAATCTACGCCGAGCGCTTTTCGGACCCCGATGGACGCGTGCGCGCGAGCTTCGAAATCGTCTGGGCGTCGGGCTGGGCGCCGCATGAGAGCCAGCAAAAGCCGGCGAAGCCCGGCTCGGCCAGGATGAGTCTCGAAGACGCGATGAAATTCCCGCGCGAGAGCGACGCTTGAACTCGAGCGCTTCCCGATCACATGGAATCATGTGATCGATAAGGAAACGCTCAACATCAAAATGGTGGAGCAGGTTCTCATCGAAAAAGTCTGTAAACTTTTTCGGAACCTGCTCTAAGGCGCGACCTCCACCTCGACGCTGCGGGTTTTAACGGGCGCAGGCTCCCAAGGGCGCTGATAGGCGAAGACGATTTCGGCATGTCCGGGTTTGAGCGCGCGGATTTTCCAATGGCGCACGCTGGGGCTGCCGACCATGCGTCGCCGACCGCCGCTGCGGCCGCCCTCCGATATCGACAGAATATCGAGATCACGGCTCGCGGGATCGATGCGCCAGGAATAGCCGGTCGTCATATTCTCCTGCAGCGAAAAGATCGCGCTGCCGCCCGGCGCGAGCCTGATGACGTCGCCGGCTTGCGCGGAAAATGCGACGAAAACACTGAGCAGCAACAGGCGCGACAGCAGACGCTTCATGAGTTTCCTTTTGCCGCGTTGGCGAACCGTCGTGATGCTGCGGGCGCCGTCCGCTTCCAAGTCTCGCAAGCTAATATACGCCCGGAATGAGCCGCGCCGTACGTGCGCGATAGGCCTCATAGGCCGCGCCGAACTCCGAGCTCAACAGGCGTTCCTCGGCGTTCATCCGCGCGACGAGCGGCGGGATATTCAGAAGCGCCAAGAGGACGCCCACCGCCGTATTGAACGCCAGCCCCCAGCCAAGCGCCGAGATCAACAGGCCGAGATAGCTCGGATGTCTGATGCGGCTGTAAAGTCCCGTGGTGACGAGTTCGTGTCCCGGCTGAATGGCGACAAGGCCGCTGAAGCGGCGCCCGAGCACGGCGACCGGCCACAGCCGCAACGCCCCGCCCGCCGCAAGCAGCGCGACGCCGAACCATCGGATGGCGTCGCCGTCCAATCTCCACAGCCCTTCCCGATCCGCCCAGGCGGGCAGATAGGCGCCGAGAAGTCCGATGACGAGAAAGGCCGGGATCACCCATCGATTGCCGCGGTCCTCGCGCAGGCCGGAACTGAGGTTGCCGCCGACGAAGAGCGACGCGACGCCGAGCGCGAGCGTGACGACGACGAGCGCCGTCCGCGCCGAATTGGCGAAGTAAGCGTCGAGACCGCCGGCGCCGATAATCGCCAGCGCGAGATAAAGGCCGATGGACAGCGCCACGGCCAGAGCGCGGATCAGTAGCGGATGCGACATCAAGTCGTGCTCCCGCCCCTGTCTATCACTAATGATCCGCGCGCAGGACCAACGGCGACGACCAACTTATTTGCTGCGCTTCGAGGACGCCTGGGCGCGCGTCGCGAACCAGACTGATGACTTTAGCTGGCCAGGGCATTTCCCGCATGTCACGCGACCTTTCGGGCTAACGTAAGCGCAAAGCCCGCGCGCGAGGCACTCGTCCGTCGTCACGGGGCGTGCGCTGGCCGCGGAGGTGATAATGCCGCCGCCAATGCAGGCGGAGATCGCGAGGATGAGGAGATTTCGCATAACGGACTCCTTTAAATTGAGAAAAGTTCGAACGCCTCGTTAATGAGCGCGGCCCGCAATCTGGGAAAGCAAACATATTTCTCTCGAGCCGTGATCCTCCATTCGTGCCTTTCCGTCCGAAATTTTTTCGCCTATCGGCCGCTCAAGCAAACAGCGTGGGCGACGCGTATCGCCCTTCCGGACACTGACGCGCGACCGCCAAGAGCCTGGCTATCTGACTGGATCGATTGCCTCTCGGCCGGCTCGATCAAGCGCGTCGCCGCGCCCGGCAAGCTCCGCCGCAACGCCCCCGACGCCATCCCCGTTTCTATAATCAGGCGTCTTGCCGTGAGACGCGAACATGCCGGCAAGGTGCTCGGCGCCGATCTGCTTGCGGAGGCTTTGCATCGGATTGCGGTCGCTGCTCAAAGAATAGGCATCGCCGCCCAAATAATTCTCTCCAATAAAGTTTGTCATTGAACGCCGTTTCAAATTAACCAAACCAGTTTTTTATGAAAAGAGCTCAAGTCTGGAGCAAGCGCTGTGTCATTTTTGCCACTTCAACAATAAATGTCGGCTGATCAGCTTTGGTCACCTTCCTGTGACGCGTCGCTGCTGGTACTATCATCGATATACGCAAAGATATCATGATTGGACGAATGAACGGGATCAGATCTGCTGCACCCACGCATTCGCTCCCAATTTTCAAAGCGGCGTAAGAGCCCGGAAGGCTCATTCCGGCGTTGAGCGGTGCGCTTCGCGCTGGAGCGAGAGAGTGGGATTCCATGAAATCGTTCGGCGCGCTTACAGTCATAGCGGCAGGGGCAGGCCTCGCGTTGGCATGCGCAAGCGATGTCTCTGCCGAAACAATTTCCTCTGCGCTCGCTCGGGCTTATGCGGGTAACCCGGACCTAAACGAGCAACGCGCCGACGTGCGTGCGCGTGACGAAGACGTCTCGAGCGCCTGGTCCGGACTGCGTCCCAACGCTAATATTCAGGCAAGCGTTGGCGCGCAGCGCTCGAACCTCAGGATTCCAGTGCGACTGCCGGTGATCAATCAGCGCATCCCGCTTACCGATGAATATACGGGATATCCGCGTGGGGCCACGCTGAACGTCTCGCAAAATGTCTTTGATGGCGGTCGCACGGAGAATTCGGTGCGTCGCGCCGAGTCGAGCGTATTCGAGTCGCGCGCCCTGATGCGGCTTTCTGAGCAGGAGATATTGCGTAGCGGCGCGACCGCTTTCATGGACGTGATGCGCGACGCGGCGATCCTATCGCTGCGCAAGAGCAACATCGCCGTGCTCGATCTACAGTTGCACGATACGGAGAAGCGCTATCAATCGGGTGACGTGACGAATACCGACGTCTCGCAGAGCGAGGCCTCCGTCTCCCATGCGCGCTCAGAATATTTTGCCGCCGAGGCGCAATTGAAAAGCAGCGCCGCCATTTACCGGCAGATCATCGGTGTGGAGCCGAAACGTCTCGAGCCGGCTTCATCGGTTGAGCGGATGTTGCCCAAATCAGTGAAGGATGCGATTGACGTCGCGCTTGTCGAACATCCCGCCATCGTCGCCGCCTTACATCGGGTGGACACTGCGGAGTCGGCGGTGAAAGTCGCCGAAGGCGCGCTTTTACCCACGCTGTCGGTCAATGCGCAAGTATCCCAGCAGTATGACTCTTTCCTTGGACTGCCCGGCTCGCGGCAATTTTCGGCGGGCGTCAACGGCGCGCTCAATGTCCCCCTCTACCAGGGCGGAGGGGAGTATTCCTCGATCCGTAAGGCGAAAGAGGTGCTCGGCAAGGCGCGCCTCAACGCCGACGCGCAGCGCGACCGCGTTCGCGCTAACGTGGTCTCGAGCTATGGTCTGCTGGACACGGCCAGATCGCAGATCAGATCGGATGAGGCGACGGTGAAGGCGGCCGAACTTGCTCTGAAAGGCGTTCGGGACGAGGCGCAGGTGGGGCAGCGCACGACGCTCGACGTGTTGAACGCTCAGCAGACTTTGCTCAATGCGCGCGCCAATCTGGTCATTTCCCAAAGGGACCGCGTCGTCGCCTCATACGCGATTTTGGCCGCGATCGGCAGACTGACGGCCGAGACGCTCAATCTCAATGTCGTGCGTTACGACCCTGTCGTTCATTTCGAGCAGGTCAAATACAAATGGTACGGGACCGATACGCCTGATCGATAAACCTGCGCGGCGCGGCGCCGCGACGAGCAACCCCTGAACCTACAAGCGAGGTTTGACACCCGACTGTTTTTCGGGATCCTCGGCCGAGGCCTCGTTCTGCCGGACAACTTCGCTATCCATCAAACTCACGTTGAATCGCGTGGCGTCGGGCTCGTTGAGCCAAACTTTTAAATCGTAGCTCGGACCGGATTGCCAGGACCATCCCTGGCAGTCGCGCTCAGCTTTGGGCTTTGGATGGTATTTCGAATATTTCTCGCTCACTTTGAATTCCTCGATGATGAAATCGAGAAGCTCCGGACAGGTCATCTGTGAAAGGAACACGCCGTTCAGCCTGTAGACCTTGCCGGTCCGCGGGGTGAGCGCATAGTTGACGATGGAGCCGTCTTCAAATCTGCAGGAGAACTGTTTCCCATATTCAGATGACGATGCGAAGAACTCCTCGGCGCGCATGCCGCCATGAAACGAGACCTTTCCGAAATTGTTGCATTGCGATCGCGCGAGTCTCGCCGCTTCATCCTTGGACATGCCGAGCGAAAAGCCCCGCAGATCGCGTTTGAGGGATTGAGCCTGGGCGTCCTGCACGCCAGAGAAGGTCAAACCAGACAGCAGAAGAAGCATGAACCGCGTCTGTTGTATCGAGCGGCTCGAGTTCAGCTGGGTTCCCTGATCGATAATCCGGCTCGAGAGTATCATTATCGATCTCCTCGCTGAAAGAAGCTGTCGATTCTAGGGAGACCAGGAAAAAGTTGGCTCAGTCAAGCCCCGCGCCTAAAACGTTATCGTTGGGCCATCTCACATTCATCTCGCTGGGGCAGACCGCCGTAACGTTCGAGAGTTCCGTTGTTGATATGACGCGCCTAGCCAGAGACCATCGCATCTGGCTTCTTGGCTCATACGTTTATTTGTACAAGTTGATACTTGATCTGTAAACGCCGTTAATGGCCCACCTTCAAACGCATGATGCGCGGCGAGTCTGATCGGCTGATTTGGAGATAGGGCGTTAGCGGCCATAAACATGGCCCGGTCAGGACTCAGTCGATACGCGGCATCGCCTGTTCGGGAACGCGCGTCGCGCGCGCCATCGCGCGCACGCCGCTCGGAAACTGCGAGGCGAGCCATATAAGAGCGTTCTGGCCAACCGAATGTCTGAAGAACATGCTGTTTAAGGGCTTTGAAACGCGCATTTGTTTTCTGACGATACTACTGAAGCGGCGATGAAACTCATGCGAGGTCCCGCCTTCGAGAAACATGTTGGCCGCCAGAACTGCGCTGCAGCTCGCCATGCCCATGCCGTCGCCGGTGAAAGAAGGGATCACCGCAATCTGATCGCCAAGCCGCCATAGTCCCGGCGGGTCCTCGGGGGAGGGATTATGCACAAAGCCATAAGGCACGCGGCTGATCGCAAGCGGGCGATCCAGCAAAGGCTCGGCGCCCTCCAAGTAAGCCGCTACGTAGTCCGACTCGCTGCTGAATTGCTGCAGAACGCCTTGCCAGGTTCCTCCCGCCTTCATGAAGCGGTCTTGGCTGAGCACAGGACAGAAATTGACGCAATCGTCTTCGACGAGCATTAGCCCGAGATAGCATTCCTTCAGGAGAATGAGCTCGACCACCGATCGCAGATGCTCAGTTTTTTTCCTGTTGAATCGGTAATACATTTTCAAAGCGAGATAATCGCTTTGGCGCCCAGGCGAAGCGCGTTTGACGCCACGCAAATCGTGCTTGCCACTCGCAAGAAAAATCGCGCGAGCAGGCGCGCTGTCTCCGGATCCGAAGGACACTTCGAAGCCGCCGTCTTCCGATTGCACGATGAACCGCGCCGCCTTGCCGCGAATGACGTTCACGCCGCAAGACGTTGCATGCTCGAGCAGAGCCTCGTCGAGGACTTTTCTTGATAGCGCTAGAGCCGGAAATGGCAGCGGTTGGTCCACGCTGCGGTTCCCCCGAACCAATCGGACACGGTTGATCGGTCGAGCGCCCAGATCCACCGTGTCTACGCCAAGAGATCGCAAATTCGCGCTGACTTCACGGCTCATGAACTCGCCGCAAATCTTATGATTCGCCGACGACGAGCGCTCATAGAGGTCGACGCGCCGACCCGCGCGGGATAAAGCAAGGGCCGCCGTAGCTCCCGCGACGCCGCCGCCGATGATCACGCTTGCTTCCGTCACGATACGACTCCTCATCCACCTCTTCGCGAAGCACTTCCGGAGTGACTGGTTAGTCCTTTGGGGGCTCCTCCCGTCTGTTAAAGCGATTGTTGCGTCGAATGGCCCAGGCCAGCCGCTCGCGAGAGAGACGGCTTACGAAGGCGTGGCGCCTGAGGCGGAATTCGACTGCCGCGCCGCGAAGCAGTGCGTGAATGGCCTTGCGGGGCTCTCGTCGAGAACCCAGTCGTTCTGATTTGGCCACAGCTTCGATAGATCACGGTTGTTGAAGCCGGCGCGCACACTCGTCTTCGCATCCCATTGCGTGATGTCGTTGCAGCCGATGACCCAGACCAGGCTGCTCGCCATGAGCGAAAAATGATCGCGACGGGGTTCGCATGCGACGAACAGCGTCGTGCGCGCCGCCGCCAATTCAAGCAAGCGGGCGAGGTCTGGGTTTTCAAAATGATGCAGAAACAGATTTGCTGAGATGATGTCCGTCGTCGCGGCGTCATGCGAAAGGTAATCGAAGACGTCTGCGACGACGCTCTCCACCCGCCATCCGATCGCTTCAAAGGCTTGGCGCGTCTCGTCCGATAGAATGTCCTGTTGGTCGAGCAGGCGCACCGTCACGCCTTGCCACTTCGGCGCCAGGCGATTTGCGACGCCGAGCATCAACGCCCCGTCGCCGGAGCCGAGATCGAGAATGGTTTTCGGCGTCCTGTCGAAATGGCGGGAAAGCATCGTCGCCATAATCTTGGTCTGCAACATCCAGCTGTTGACGCGCTGCAGGTCGCGGCGCGACTGCATGGCTCGGGGATCGTCGCATGGAAGAGAATCCAAAAGTTCAGGATATACTGCGCGAGCGAGCTTAGCCATTTTGGCGCTCTCCTTCTGATAGCCCCTGTTAGGATAATTCCGGCGCCCGCCTGGACGTCATCTAGAATTAGCCAATCAATTCGCGCGACTTCCTCGCGCTCCGTCAGTCGCGCGCTATGGCGAATCGTCCCGCGGATTTTTGCGCCTTCATTGGTTGGAGCCAACCTGTCTGCGCCGAGAGCGGGTGGACCAAAAAATAAGCGTCAACGCGCAGCCCGACGGGCAATTTCACGCCGGGGTCGAGATCTATAAGCACCTGCAGCGCCTTGGCGTCGACGCGATCGGTCGGCCGACCGGTCTGAACCATCTTGGAGCCCATTCTGGACGATACGCGGAAAACTCTTCCGCCGAATTTCTGATTTGGGAAGGCGTCCGCAGTGACCTCGACGCGCTGCCCGGCGACGATTTTACCGACGTCGGTCTCATCGACGTCCGCGCGCACCCGCAGACCGCGAACATTGCCGACGATGGCGATCGGCGTCGGCGGCACATGCGTCACGGCTTCGCCGGCGACGCGAGAGCGACGCAGGATCGTACCCGCGATCGGCGACCGCACCAGCGTCTTTTCCAAAAGCGCTTCCGACAGAGCCACATCCGCCTCCGCGAGCCGCACCCGCGCGCGCGCCGCCGCGAGATCTTCAGCGCGCGGCGGAGCCTCGAGCATCGCGAGCCTTTCCGCGATCGCGGCGCGCCGCGCCTTGTTGACGTTCCAGTGGGACGTGGCCTGATCAAGCGCCGCTTGGGGCGAAACGCCGCTCTTAGTGAGCGGCAGACGTCGCTCATGTTCGCGTCGCGCCAAGTCGAGCGCCGCGTCTGCCTCCATCAGAGCATCCTTCGCCTCTCGGCGCTCCTCGGCGCGCGCGCCATTGGTGAGGCGCTCAAGTTCGGCCTGCCGCAGCGCAAGCGCGGCGCGCGCGGACTCCAGTCGAGCAACCTGCTCGGTATTATCGAGCGCCGCGATGATCTGACCGGCCGCCACTTCATCGTTCTCCTCGACCCGCATCTCGCGGATGACGCCTGTCGCTTGCGCGGAGATTTCTCGCTCCTCGCCTTCAGGCTCCACCATTCCCGGCGCGGCGGCGACATGCTGCGCAAGACTAGCGAGCGACGTTGTGGCGCGAGCGGTTGACTGCGTGCTCTCGATCGACTGAAAGAGAAAGAGGCCCAGCGCGGCCAGGCCGAGGAAAGTCAGAATTGCGACGACGCGTGACGACATTTTCATCACAAGGCTCCCATTGCGTGTAGGGGAGATGGAGATGGACCGCGCGGCGTCGCCAAACGCTCGGCGATTTGTCCATCTTCGAGATGTATCACCCGATCCCCGAATTGAAGGATGCGCGGATCATGGGTGACGATGACCACCGCTCGCTCCTGCTGATGCGCAAGCATCTGCAAAAGCTCAATGGCGCGAAGTCCGCTTTCTGCGTCCAGCGCGGCAGTCGGTTCGTCGGCCATCACGATCTTGGGATCGCCGGCCAGAGCGCGCGCGATCGCGACGCGCTGTCTCTGGCCGCTACTCAACTGAGAGGGAAAGGAATCGAGCCGCTGACCTAAGCCCACCGATTTCAGGAGCTCGCGCGCGCGCTCCCGAGCAATCTCCCGCGACACTCCGAGAAGATCGAGCATCACCATCACGTTTTCCGTGGCGGTCAGCACGGGGAACAGATTGTAGGCTTGAAAAATGAAACCAAAATATTTCAGCCGCAGCGCTGCGAGCTCCTCTTCGCCGAGCGCCTGCGTGCTTTTTCCATAAAGCGTCACGACTCCGCTCGAAGGGCTGAGCAGCCGACCCAGAATATGGAGCAGCGTCGTCTTACCGCTGCCCGACGGTCCCACAAGCATCAGCAACTCGCCGGCGTAAACCTCAACGTCGATGTCCCGCAGCACGGTGACCGGCGTCGGTCCGGTGTCGAAGGAATGACTGACGCCAGAGGCGCTGATGACGGCGTGTTTCATCTGAACACCTTCACTGGATCAATTGATGTGATCTTGCTGATCGACACCAGCGAGGCGCCGACGCACATCAGCACGGTGACGGCGCCGATGCCAACAGCAAGCCAAGCTGGGAAAAGCGGCGGCGAACTCATGTTCCGGCCGAGATATACAAGCACCGCCACGGCGCCGATCCCGACGACGCTTCCGATCAGACCGCCGATCACCGCCTGTTCAATGACGATCTTGTAGAGATACCATCGCGGCCCGCCCATAGCACGAATGACCGCGTATTCGGGAAGACGATCCATGGTGCTAGCGTAGAGCGTTTGTGCGACGATCACCACGCCAACAAAAAGCGCAAGCAGCGAAGAGCAGATGATTGAAATGCCCGCGCCCGTGGTCAGAAGCCAGTATTTCTGGCTATTGGCCGCAAATTCGCGCGAGGTCATTACGTCGACGTCTGGCATTCGGGCGGACAGTCTCTCGATCACCGTAGCCGGATCCTGACCGGGGGAGAGCCGGATCAACACGTAAGTGATGAGATTGTCTGTTCGACCCAGCAGCGATCGCGCGTTACGTAGCGAGGTGAAGACATAGGGCGATTGCGTGAATGTTCTTATCCCGTCCGTAAAGCCGACGACCCGCGCCCGGCGATCATTAATTTCAACGAGTTGATTGAGGCCGGTAACACCAAGCTTTTCGGCGTAGAGTCGATCGATGATAATCCCGTCGGGGCTGGATAGCGCCTCTCGGAAGCTTTGCCCGGCTGGCAAAGTCAGCGGCAACCCCATCTCGGCGCCCGGTTCGACGCCAATGAGGATGACAATCTGCCGTATCCCGTCGGCGCGCTTCCAAAAGCCGAAATGCAGAAGATAAGGCTCGGCGACGGCGACGCCTTCCACCGCCAGCGACTGGAATCTGCGTCTGCCGTCGATAGGCGTTGCAAGATCGACGCTGGGAACGCCATGCGCGGCGACCCAAAGATCCGCGCCGGCATGGTCCACGACGGTCGACGTCGTGTGGAGAAAATTGAGGAGCATGCCCAACTGAATGCCGACGAGGATTGTCGAGAAGGCAATTCCGACGAGCGTCACGGCGAAACGGACTCGATCGTGGACGAGGTTTCGCCAAGCGATGAGAAGCGTAAGACTCGGACGCGTCCATGCAACGCCGCTGCGTCCGCCAAATTGTCTCGTGGCGAGGCCAATCTCTTTTCCTAGCGACATTTCGAAAGGCTCCCGCAGCTATTCTAGCTCTTCAAGCTCACCTTGCCGGTGACTGCGCACAGCGCCAGGCGACATATTCTCTCCGCTCACAACATCTGATGGCGCAGCCGACGGACTGCGTCCTAGCGCCTCAATCACGCCTGAACCTACCGCAGCCGGCTCGCCGATTCTCTGGTCTCTAAGACTTCAGCGGCGTCCTTCGTCAGCCGTATGGCGTCACGATTGACTTGGATCTTTCTTCGCCTGAAGCCGAATCTCCACGATGGCGCCATTGACGCCAATCTTGTCCATGTCGACATAGCTTGGTCATTCGTACGATCGTCCCAGGCGTCCTCGATCGAGCGCATGATGAAGCGTCCGATAAACTGCATCTCGTCCGAGCGATGTCTGACTTCGCCGCTCGTCAAGCGCTCGATTTCACTGACGGCGTCGGTTGCCGGCGCCACTCTCAGTTCAGACGCCTTGCGCCGTGCAAGCTCGTTGATCAGCGTTTCGCCGGTCATTGAATAGAGAACGTAGACAGGGCAAACGTCTATCGCCGAGTCGCACTCGCTACGATCGATCTCGAAGTAGCAGTATCGACTTCCGTACCAGGAATGGCCCTCGTGCGGACAACTTTCGTCCTTGCGAACCCATTCGATTTTTAGATCTTGATCAGGAAGGAAATACATCGCAGTCCCTCCGCTAGAGGAGTAACAACATTCGTCCAAAACCGTTCCCTCGATTCCAGCGAATTTCCGCTAAACGCGCATCGTCTCATCGGATGACGCCACCACACAACGCTCCGGAGGACGAAAACATCAGTACGCTTGCTCTGCAGGCCGGACATCATGATTCCTTTGACACAACGCAGTCGCCCTAAATCGCGCGCGGATCGGGAAGATCGCGTTTCCAGATGACGGTCTGATTAGGGCCGAGCAGCTCATAACCGATCCCGCGCCAAACGATGCGTCGAGAGAAGCACGATACGATCACGTTCCAGAGCGCCAGAGGCGCCACGAGAGGCATTACTCCAAGATAGGCCCATCGAAGCCGTCTCAACTCGTCGCGATGCTGCGGCAGAATGCGCATCGCAAAGGTGGTCTGCAGCCAGCACTGTAAGACCATTGCAAACGCCATGCCCGGCAGCAGCAGACTGACGACGCCATCGGGCAGAACTTGTTGGGCGAAGGCTCTGTAGAGCAGCGACGCGACAAGCACAAAAAGAGCGCAGAAATACAATGTCAGCGCCGCGATCTCGCGCCATGCGCGTGGCATATAAACTCGCGTCAGGATGATCTGGCGGTTCGTGAATTCCAGAACGTCACTCAAGCTCGCGTCGCCCCGCGAGGCGACCAGACAGCTGGGCACGAATTGAATGCGCCGCCCATGCGAACGGACCGCGGTCGTCACGCTGCCGTCGTCGCTCACCCCTCCCCGCCAGCGTTGCCGGATTTCCAAGTTTTCGAAATCAACGCGGCGCATCGCCATAGTCCCTCCCCAGGCGAAGCTCGACTCATCGCCAAACAAGAACAGCGATTGCGCGTTCCAGGCGCTCAACAGCAGAGACCCGAGGCCGCCGCCGGCCGGGAGATACCAGCGATAGCCGGTGGCGACGCCCACTTCGGGGTCCGCGAGCCCCGCGACCAGATTGGTCAGCCAATCCGTTTGCGGCTGTGCGTCAGAATCACAAAAGGCGATGATCTCAATGTCGGGAAAGAACTCATCGAGAGCGTCGACCGCGGTGGTGAGATTATGAACCTTTTGTCCGCAGGCCGCGGCGGGGCCAGCAGTGATCAGTCGCGCCGGAGGCGAAGCGCCCTCGATCAGGCCTTTAATCAACTTATGCGCCGGATCTTCCTCGCTCTCGGTCACAAACAGCAGCCCGTAGTTATTGTAGTCTTGGCGCAACAACCGCCGAACGGTTTCGACCAGAGCGCCATCTATCCCCTTACACGGCAAGATGACAGCTGCTCTAGGCTGGTCTGTTTGCAAGGACGGCGACCGGCGGAAACACTTTGCGAAGCGTAGCATCGGCGCGAGCACCACGAGCAGCTGCAGCCCCAGGAAAGCGATAATCAGCGGGTAAAGCATATTCTGCTCCTCGGATTAGCATCAGCCAACCAGGCCTGAGCGGAAATCGACGCCACCATTCTCCTCACTTGGTCGCGTAAACGGTGTGCACGCGAAACTCCCTCATATGCGGATCCTGCTCATCGTCGATGCGCCGGAAGCCGGCGGCCTGAAGCAGGCTCCGCACCTTGTTCAATCGGCCTTCAACGTCGTGCACTTCGACGACGATCTTCTTGATCTTTCCCCAGTCGTCGGCTGTGACGCCTTGCAGGATGTCGAGTTCGGCCATTTCAGCATCGATCTTCACGAGATCGATGCGTGTGAGTTCATGGTCGCGAATTGCGTCTGAAAGCGACAACGCCTGACACGAAACGCGTCGGCCGCGTAGCAAAACTTTAAGAAGAATGCGCAGCGCAATTTCCTGGGGCTTGGGCGGCAGTCGCTGTATCCATCGCAGAAATGGCGGGAACTGAGGCAGTATGTCTCGAAAGCCAAGTCGAACCGACGCTGCGTTCGAATCATAGGGATAGGCTGTCGACATGGAGGTCAGCAGCCGATAGTGAGTGA
The DNA here is from genome assembly GCF_003855495.1 of Methylocystis rosea. NCBI lineage: Bacteria > Pseudomonadati > Pseudomonadota > Alphaproteobacteria > Hyphomicrobiales > Methylocystaceae > Methylocystis > Methylocystis rosea. The sequence goes on from NZ_CP034086.1 coordinate 1,474,173, forward strand.
ATTCGATCGCGCCGCGCTCTCGTGAGAGGGCGTAGGGCGAGGTGACGAGGCTATCGAGCTTGTACTTCTTGGCGTTGGCCGTGAGGCACTTGAACAGGTCTGGAATCGGCTCAAAGGCGAGAATTTTTACGGCCCGTTTGCCCCAATCGCACGCGGTCAAGGTAAAGAGTCCGATGTTCGCGCCGACGTCGACGATGGTGTCTCCCTCCTCAATTTCGATCCCATGTTTGAAGTAGGGCGCAATCTGTCCAAAAATGATCGGGGCCTCCAAGGGATTCACACAGTACACCCGCTGTTCATTGGGAAGCATCGTCTGCAGCATGATCCCTCCTCGGCGAATGCCGCCAAATGGTTTCCGATTACGCGACTGACTGCTCCAAGTCTGCGTAGGCGATAATGAATCCGTCATTTTCGATAGTCGAGACGCGCGCGCGCGCGTTCCTGTCCTTGTGCGAAAGGACGATCTGTCCGTCACCGGTCATTTCGGCAGCCTCCATCGCGAGCGGTTTCCCCTCAAGACCGACGCCCAAGAGCTTGCCGACCGCCTCCTTCGCGCACCACAGCCGGGTCAACCAAGCGTCGCGTTCTTGGACGGGAAAACTACCGATCATCTCGCGTTCCTTCGCTGAGGCGAAGGCTTCGACAACGCCGACGTCGCGAGTGGCGATACGCTCTATATCGACGCCGATGTCATGTTCGTGAGCGACCGCTATCGCTCGTTCTTCGCAATGAGAAATGCTCACCGACGGCGCGGATCCCCAGCTCGGCGCGGGCTTGACGAACGGTCGTCCGCGTTCATCCGAAGAGACGGCGAACGCCGCCGGATGCAACATCTCCGCTTGCTGTCGCTTCGCCACCCACAGGCGGACTGCGTCCTTGGCCGTGACGCGGCCATAGAGCCACTGCCGCTGGCGCTTGGGAAAGCGTTCCAGTTCTTTGTAGGTCAGCATTTCGTCGGCGCTCATACAATAGCGCGCGAGCAAGGCAGGATCGAATTGCTTCAGCTCGGCGCTAGAAAGCATCAATGAAATGGCGCCATCGAAACGCGGCGCGGGCGCTGGCGTCGCTAACAAGTGTCTGTCGGGCTGACGACGGAAATCCACCAGGCGCTTTTCCCAGCGAAACTTCCATGTCCGCCAGCCTGAGATTCGCATCCAAACGCCGCCTTCGCCATCCTGCACCTCGACGTCGGCGACGAGCGTCTTGCCTTCCGACTGCAAGATCTCAACGCGAACAGGCGCGCGCGTTCCGACCGGCGGCGTCGGCCGATATATTTCAAGCTTCGAGAGACCGATTGGAAAAACGTAGCGCTCTTGCTCCATCGCCCAAAGGCCGACGATCTGACCCACCGCGTCGAGTAAGCAGGGGTCCGTCAGAAGTTGCGGAGAACGCGTCGATCCAAAAAGCTTTTCGGGAGACCGCACACAAAGCTCGCCGACGATTCCTTCGTCTCCGAGAACGAACTCTCCAACGAGACATTGAAAGCTCGGTCCGTGAAACATATGCCGCTCGGCATAGATTTCATCGGCTGTGAGCGAGTGAGCACGCGCGTTGCTCAAATCGCTAAAGGTCGGCGACAATTCGACCAAGTAGCGATCTCCGAGAAGAACAGTCGCAGTGATCGCGGGAGAGCTTTTACCTTCGACGTAAATGGCGGCGGAGATGCTGAAGGCTCCGCGCTCCGCATCGTGACGAACGATCTGCGTCACAATGTTTAGCGCGACTTCGTCAACGTCAGCGAGATCGATCCAGGTCACCGAGCGTACGTCTTCAAATCCGATCAGACCGCAGCCCGGCGCGAGACACGCCGCCGCCTCGGCCATGATTTCGAGGCTCATCGTCATCGGCACGACCGGCAGACAGGCCGACGTCGGCTTTATGCCAGGCGCATGAACGAAAGCGTGATCGGCGAGGTAGAGATCTTCGTCGACGCTGAGTTTGCGCTCGATCGTGATGCGCTCGCCGGGCACGTAATCGAGCACGGAACCGATGAACGGCATGCGCGGTTCGCTTGTATCCGCCTCTTGGATCTGATCAGAGCTTCCCGCGCCCGCTCTTGCCATCGGGCTGGGCCGCTCGGAAAGATGAGCCTCTTCTTCCGGCTGCTCGACGGCGAGCGCCAGCTCCTTCGCGTCTTGAACCTCGAACATGCGCGCGATGAGAGGCGCTCCGCCCTCGCCCGTCGCTGGCCAGGATGGAGCGTCTCCGCCGTTGACTCTCTTAGCGCGCTCGAAGCTCATATCTTTTCCGCCACCAAGCCGGTGATCGTCAAACCCGGTCCAAAGGCGAGAGAGACGATGCGGACCCCCGCAGGAATCGAGGGCTCCTCCAAAATTTCCTTCAAGATGTGGGGGACAGTCGCCGAGGACATGTTGCCGTTCTCGGTAAACACCGAATTGCTGATCGCCACCTGATCGGGCTCAAGCCCGAGCGCCTCCTGAATATGTTCGACGATCTTCGGGCCGCCAGGATGAATGGCGAAAATCAGCCTGTGCTTGTCATGCTCGAAATCGACGCCGACGCGTTGCAGCAACTGCTCGACGAATGGGCGAACCGATTGCTTGATGACGACGGGCACCATGACGGAGAGCGTCATGTGGAAGCGCGTTGAGCCAGGCACCCAGGTCATGTCGTCGGCCGAGTTCGGCAGCAGATGCTCGTTGAAGGCGAGGATCCTCAAGCCGCGAAGCCCTCGTTCCCGCAGGTAATCTTCCGTCACCATCGAATATTTTATGAAGCCGTCGGCAAACAGCGTCATCGTGATGATGTTCTCGGCCTTGAGCTCTTCGATGCCGCGGTGAACGGAGAGCACCTCAGTGTGCACGATGTCGACGCGATCCTTGGGCTTGGTCATGGCAAATTGCGACGACGAGAGAAAGCCGTGCGCCATCTTGATCGCCGGAAACGCGCCGTAGCAGCCCATGTGGTAACTATGCGTGACGGTGGTGTTGAACCATTCCTTGCCGGCCACCATCCGCTCCACGGGACTGGGCGCCAGATAGCCGGAACAGGTCACATGGATGAGATCGTCCGGCGCCTCCTCGGCGTCGCCATACATCTCCTTGAGGCAGCCGTCGGCGACTTTCGCATAGCTCGAATGGCGCGTCTTGATGTCCTTCGCCTGGAGGTTCTCATAGTTGTCGAAGAGCTGCATATACTCGTGTTCGGGCTCTGCGACCGTGAACTCGCCATTGCTGAAGCTGATGTCGCTGAGACGCGGAAAGAACACCAATTGGCGCCGCTTGATCACTGAGGGAGACAGCGCGAACTTTTCAAACTTTTGCCGCGTTTCGTGAATGATCGTTCCAAAGCTCTCCGCATCGGTGATCCCGTGACTGCGGCAATAGGACTTGGCGAATCCATAGGCTGAAAGTTCGAGAGTCAAAGCCTGCGGCACAGGCTCGATCATGCGGACGGGAACAAAGTTAGTCAGGCAAAACGACATCGCCTACTCCTCGATCTGTCGACTTCGGCGTCGGTAATTGGCGAACGCCTGCTATTGTTGCCGCATGCCCTGTCGGGCGATCTGTTCGAGACTGGCGGCGACGACGATTTCTGGCGCGCCGGTGTTCCCGCGCTCGAGCTCTTCAAGGCAGCGCCGCATTCCTTGATCGACGGCGATCGGATAGATCTGCTTGGAGGCGTAGAGCTTGCGCAGATCGTCGTTCACCATGCCGCCGTCCCACGGTCCCCAATTGATCGCGACGGCGTGAACATGCGGCCATTTGTGGCTTAGGCCATCGGCCAGCTTGTTGACGACCTCGTTCGCCGCGCTGTAGTCGCTCTGGCCGGCGTTGCCGAAACGACCCGCGATCGAGGAGAAGAACACCAGGAATTTGAGAGTTTCCGGCCGCAGTTTCTCGGATAGAACCATGGCCGGGATCACCTTCGTCTCGAACACCATGTCGAAGGACTCGGGCGACTTCTCTCTCATCATCCTGTCGTCGATGACGCCGGCGCCATGCAGCACGCCGTCAATGCGGCCATAGCGATCGTAGATCGAATCTATCAGACGCCCGAAGGCGTCGCCGTCGCGTATGTCGAGCGCGTGATACTCGACCTGCGCCCCGGCCAAACGCATCGCCGCGATGTTGTCGCGGATCTGACGGTCTTTGAGGATGCGTTTGATCGCACTTTCGATTTCCGCGGGTTTGATCTTGGCGTTGCGCGCCCGCGCTTCGCCGATGAGGAACTGCCGCAACTCGGCGCGATCATTCAATCCTCGTGTCGCGTCGGGCTCTTCGCCAGGCATTGCGCTGCGTCCGACGAGGATGAGCCGGGAGCGGAATTTTTCAGCCATCGCGCGCGTGATGTCCGCGGTGATCCCGTAAGCGCCGCCGGTGACGAGCAGCACGCCATCCTTCTCCAGCCGAAGTCCCGACAGATCTGCGGTGGGAACGCTCTGCTCGGCTAGATCGAGCTTGAACCGTTCGCTCCGGGTGAAGCCTACTTCGATCGTCGGATCGCCGCCGCAACACTCCAGCAGGACTTCATTGACCAGCCGCTCCAGACCCATCTCCGGATCGACGTCGATACATTTGACTCGCAGCTCCGGCCACTCCCGCGCCGCCGATTTGGCGACGCCGAGCGTGCCCGCGGGAGCCGCGGCGAACGGGCGCGCCCGGCGAAGACCAAATTGTCCATCGAAATCGGTCAGATTGAAAAGGACGCCGCCGCCGCTCTTGCCGCTTTCCCTCAAATCCTTTTCGAAGGCCTTGAGGAGCATAAACAATTGCCTCGCGTGGTCCAGACGGGCGTCATGCGCGACGCCGCCGATCGACTGCAAGCCGGACAAATTGAAAATCGCGCCTACCTTGGCGCCCTCGTCGGCGAGCATCTCGCGAAGCGCGGTCACCGCGTCAAGCGAAGACAAATTGGCTTCGATGCGCTCATTATCGACGAGGCGAGTCTCGCCGCCGGGCGAAACCCGCCAGACCTTATGGCCCTTAGCCCTCAGAGCGTCGCTGAAAGCGACGCTCAACTCCCCCGCGCCGCCGACCACGAGGATCAGGCGGTCGGCCGGGAAGTCCTTAACTTGCCTTGAAGCGTCCCGCGGCGCGGCCACCGGGGTGACCGCATAGCGCTGCACGTCCGCGGGATTTGCCTTCGGGGCGTCAGACTCCGCTGTCTCAGGCAAGGAGAGCGACAGCGGAGTCTGAGCTTTTTTTATTGAATCGGAGCCTCCCGGCTCGGCCTGCGACTTCCGAAATTGATCGTACCAATCGACGATCCCATTCAGGGTCTTGAGGCCCGACAGTTCCTCGAAGACCTTTTCTTCGTCCTGGTTCTCCATGAAGGAGTGATCGTCCTTGAGCTTGCTCAAGATTTCGATCCGCTTGATGGAGTCGATGCCGAGATCCGCCTCCATATGCGCGTCGAGATCGAGCATGTCCTCGGTGTAGCCGGTGCGCTCGACGACCGCCTGCAACAGATCGGCCTTGAACGCCTCGGTCGATGCAAGCTGCTTTGGGCCCTTCTGGTCCGTCGTCTTTGCAGCGCCAACGCCATTCGCCGCCGGTTTCGCGGCGAGCGGCGCGGCGGCGACCGGCGCGCTCGCGGGGCGCGGCGCCGGTTGCGGAGCCTTGCCGTTCTGCGTGGCTGCAAGCTTCGGCAGCACAGGGGCCGGCGGAACGAAGACGCCGGCCATCGTCGGAGCCGCCGTCGGCTGTTCGGCGAGCAGAAACGGGATCGGCTCTGCGCCAAACCCGGTTCGTTCAGCGGCGCCATTGCCGTTGGCGCCGAGCAGCTGTCCTTGGAACTCGAAGAAACGACGCAATACGTCCTGCTGTTCGCGCTGTAGATCGATGAGTTGCGCCAAACTGTTCTGCACTTGGGCGAACCGCGATTCAGCGCCTAACGCGCTGACCGCGCCAAGCGCTGGCGATGGTACGTGAGTAGACAAGGCTCTGCTCCTCTCGCGTTCGACGCCGAATAATGGCGCCGATGGTGGATGGGGTGCTGCGTTCCCATGGGGTCTGGTTTGGAGGGGCGCCGCGGGCGCTTTCACAGGCGCCTGCGCGGCGGCGCCGGCGGCGCGCTTTGGCGGCTTTGCTTCGCCGCGCCAGGGCTCGGCGCGCCCGCCATTCACTCGCCAAGCCATAGGCCCTGGATTGGCTTTGGCGCGCGCCTGTTCGAAGACTTGCGCGAGGCTCATTTCCGCAAGTCCGCGGCGCGCAAACCATGGCGCGAGATCGACCGGAAGGCCGAGCGCAAACGCCCGCGCGAGCAGCTGCGCGAGCTGCAGCCAGCCCGAACGCTCCGGCGCGTCGATTGACAGCGTCGTGTGCGGCCGGTCGCCGAGAATGCGGCCGACGAGCCCGCTCAGCACCTGCCCGGGACCCGCCTCGATGAAGACTCTTGCCCCGGCCGCGTAGAGGCGCTCGATCTCATCGACGAAGCGCAAGGGCTCGACGATGTGGCGCGCCAACAGCGCGCGGATTTCAGAAGGCTCCTCGGGATAGCGGTCGCCCGTCGTGTTGCTGAACACTTTGGTCGTCGGCGCTCGGAACGTCACCGAGCCGAGCTCCGCGGCGAGCGCCGCTTGCGCCCCCGCCATCGCGTTACAGTGGAACGCCGCCGTCACTGGCAGCCGCTTGACGCGCACGTCCTCCCCGCTGAGCGCCTTCACCGCAGCGTCGATTGCGGCGATTGGCCCTGCGATGATCGTCTGGTCAGGCGCGTTCAAATTCGCGACGCTTACCGCCAGTTCGAGACGCGCGATCGCCTCTAGCGTCCATGCCTCGTTGGCGTTAACCGCAGCCATCGTCGCCGGTTGCGCGACGGATATCTCCTTGGAGATACGGCCGCGCGCATCGGAGATGCGGATAAGATCCTCGCGCGACAGAACCCCGGCGACGCAGAGCGCTACATATTCACCGTAGCTGTGGCCGGCGACGAAGTTGGGCTTCACGCCGAAGGCCGACAGCGCGTCATAGGCCGCGAGGCCCGCCAATCCGAGCGCCGGCTGCGCGACGCGCGTGTCGTTCAATGCGGCCTGCTGGCGCTCCCGCTCCTCCTTGCCGAAGACAGGCACGGGATAGACATATTGCGACAGCGGCTTCGGCAGCGCGCCCTTGAGCATCGCGTCGGCCTTTTCGAACAAGGCGTAAGCGGACGGACGCGCGAGGACGAGATCGCGAAGCATGTTGATCTGCTGCGATCCCTGGCCCGGGAACAGGAAGCAGACGGCGCCGCTGTCGGCGCGATGTTGCAGGTTCCGATAGTAGATCCCGCTCGGCGCGCTGAGCGTCGCCTTCCCTTGATGGCTGCGCAGGAAGAATTCCAGCTTGCCCTTCAGGTCGGCGACCGAGTTCGCCACGATGGCGAGCTGCACGATCTGACCGCCGTTCTTCGGCCGCAGCCTGGCGTCGTCCAGGGACGCCGAGTATGCAAGCTGCGCGAGATCGAGCTCCTGCGTCTGCTCGACGCCTTGCAGCAGAGTCCGCGCCGCGTCTTCGACCGCCTCGACGCTCGAACGGCTGAAGGCGAAGATTTCGGCCGCGCGCGGGTTCAGATCCTGCGCGTCTGACGCCCGGAAGTCGCCGCGATATTCTTCGAGCACGGTATGAAAGTTGGTGCCGCCAAACCCGAAGGCGCTGACGCCGCAACGGCGCGGCGCGCTGTCGCCGGCGCCCAGCCAGGGGCGAATTTCGGTATTGATGTAGAAAGGCGATTTGGCGAAATCGACGCCTGACACCGGTTTTTCGACGCCGATGGTCGGCGGCAGCACGCGGTGCTTGAGCGCGAGGCTCGCCTTGATGAGCGCCGCGAGTCCCGCCGCGACTTTCGTGTGGCCGATCATCGACTTCACCGAGCCGACGGCGCAGCGCTGCGGCGTTCCCGATGCGGAACCGAAGACCATGTTCAGCGCGCCGATCTCGGATTTGTCGCCGACCGACGTGCCGGTGCCATGCGCCTCGATCAGCGTCACGCTCGATGGATCGACGCCGGCGTCGGCATAGGCGCGTTCGAGCGCCAGAACCTGCCCTTCGGGATGCGGCGCCGTGAGGCTGCGATTGTGGCCGTCGCTTGAGCTGCCAATGCCCTTGATGACGGAATAGATCCTGTCGCCATCGCGTTCGGCGTCGGCGAGCCGCTTCAACACAACGGCGCAGACGCCTTCGCCAATGGCGATGCCGTCCGCGCTGTCATCGAAGGGGCGACAGCGACCGCGCGGCGACAGCGCGTGGGTCTGCGCGAAGGACATGAAGCTGACGGGACCGTTGGTGCCGTCCACCGCGCCGACAAGTGAAATGTCGGCGTCGCCGCTGCGCAACTGTCTGATGCCGACGTCGAGCGCGGCGAGCGAGGACGCGCAGGCGGCGTCGACGGTGAAATTCGCGCCGCGCAGATCGAGTCGATTGGCGACGCGCCCGGCGACGACATTGCCGAGGAATCCCGGAAAGGAGTCTTCCGTCCACTTCGGCAACTCATCCTGATAGAGCGACTCCAGGATCTGCTTGCGCGCTTCCTCGGAGACGCCTTCGGCTTTTGGCAGATAATGCGCGAGCAACGTCCGGAAGATGTAGATCGTTCCGAGATCATTCATGCCGCCAGAGGCAAAAATTGTCGCGGTGCGCTCACGCGGGAACGGCCGGCGATCCAGGCCGGCGTCTTCCAGCGCCATGCTCGACACCAGCAGCGCGAGGAGCTGCACGGGTTCGATGGAGCGCAGACTGGCGGGCGGAATGCCGTAACGCGTCGGGTCAAAAGCGACGTCGTCGAGGAAGCCGCCCCACTTCGAATAGACCTTGTCCTTTACGCCGCGTTTTGAGTCGTAGAAGTCGGACGCGCGCCAGCGATCCTCAGTTACCTCGCGAACTGAATCGACGGCCAGCATGATGTTGCGCCAGTAGCTGCGCACGTCGTTCGCGCCCGGCAACAGACAGGCCATGCCGACGACGGCGATTTCTTCGCGCGGTTCTCGCTTCGGCGAACTCTTACGGTTGTCGCCGCGGGCCAGCGCCGCCTGGGAGCCGGAGGAGACGGCCTGGTGCAGTTCGGCCATGCTCAACCGCGAGTCGCGCAAGCGCGCGACTTCGCCCATCATATACATGCCTTCACGGCGCTGCGCCTCGGCGTCGAGGCTGACGTATTTCTCGTTGTTATCCTCGGCCGCAGGATTCTCGTTGCGTGCGACGCCCTTTGAGGCGATGCGCAGCCGCCCGATGTTGAGCAGCTCGAGCGCCATGAGAATTTCTTCTTCCGACTTGCCCTGCAAAATCAGGTCGCGCCGCGTCTTATCGAACTCATCGCAAAAGCTGGTGTTGGCGCAGCGTGTGAATGAGCCGACTCCCGACTGCAGCAGCGCAGTCTCACGGCAATCGATGGCTTGATCCTGAAATTCGTTGACGATGGCGCCGGTTCGCACCGCTTCTTCGGTGAAGAGATAGGCGGTGCCCATCAGCACGCCGACTTTCATCCCCTTCGCGGCCAGCGGCGCCGCCAACACCGAAACAATCGCGGCGGAAAGCCCGTTATGAATGCCGCCGGCGAAGAGGATCTGCACCGTCTCGGGATCATCAATCTTCGCGCTGAGAAGCGTCTCGATGGCCGACTCCCACAGCACGAAACTTGTGCGCGGTCCGGTGTGCCCGCCGCACTCGCTTCCCTCGAAAATGAATTTGCGCGCGCCTTCCTTGATGAAGCCATGCAGCAGACCAGGCGACGGCACATGCAGATAGGCGGAAATGCCCAGCGCTTCGAGTTCCTTGGCCTGGCTCGGCCTGCCCCCGGCGACAATCGCGAAGGGCGGCTTGACGTCGCGGATGGCCTCCATCTGCTCCTGTCTCAAGTCGAGCGGCATGAAGCCCAAGATGCCGACGCCCCAGGGCCGCGCGCCCATCAGCTCTTTGGTCTTCGTCAGCAGCGAACGCACTTCCACACCGCGCATCACGGCGAGCGCCAGAAACGGCAAGCCTCCCGCCCGAGACACCGCGTCGGCAAAGGGCGCGACGTCGCTGACGCGCGTCATCGGACCCTGCACAATTGGAAAACGGGCGCCGTGCAGTTTGGCGAGCGCCGAGTCGGGTCGCAGCAAATTTTGCGCACGGGCCTCGCCGATCGCGGGCGCTATTGCGTCGCGCAGCGCGGTGATCACGCGTCCTGTTGTGCCGTAGCGACGCCCGAGCGAGGCGGCGAAGGCGATGTCCTGTGCGAGCGGAGTGAGCGCGTCTTCCACCAACAGTCGTCGCAAGAGATCCCGCAGGTCGTCGCCCTTGGCGACGCCGACTTCCAGCTCGCGGAGCTTGCCTCGACCGTGTCGAGCGGAAAGACGAAACAGATCAGCGCCTCGCCCGGCGACGATCGTTTCGCTGCCGTCGAATTGGCTCCAGAGCTTTTTTTGCTCTGCGGACGCGCTCGGCCCCTCTTCCGTCAACCAAAGCTGCTCGGCGAGAACGACACCGCGCGCGCCCGAAAGAACGGCTGCCGCGGCGCTGCGCATGTTGACGCCGCCTTGTATCCAGTAAGGAATCTGGACCTTCCCGCTCAATTCCTGCAGCAGGATGAATGAGGTGGCGGAGCCAATCCATCCCCCGGCCTCGTGGCCTTTCACGATTAACCCGTCGAAGCCTTCCGCCTCTGCGAGCAGCGCAGAGTCGAGATCATGGACTTCGAGCAGGACTCGTTGTGCGAACTCTTTCGTAGATTTTAGTAGACCGGTCGCCTCTCGCGCCTTAACGCCCGCAAAAATAAGAAGCGGAACTTTGCCTTGCGTGAGCTGCGAAAGTTCGTTCAGATCCCGGTAAGGACCTGCGGCGGCGTCCCATCTGACACCCCATGTTCCGCGGACGCCCACCGACTTTCGCAGAGCGTTTATCGCGTCAGTGATGACGGAGGCGTCTGCACGCCAACCCAAATCGAGGACGCCAGTCTCGCCCGCCTTGCAGGCGGCAATGGCGATTTGCGGGTCGAGGCAATGGCTCGGAGTGATCGCAATCACCGTTTCCATCTATATCTCCTCGAGTTGAGCTTGTGTCCAAAAAACACGGCTAAAAGCTTATTTCAGCTATGCTTATTTGCGCTTTAATGTTCACTTCGTCAGCTTGTTCGCTTGCGCTGTATCGCGCCTGCGCATGAAAAAATCTGTGCTGCAACACACTCAACAACGCACTTTCGCATCGAGCGTCGCTTCGCTATCGATACTGAGCTGTTGCAAATAGGATGCCCATTGCGCGGTGGCCTCGAAGCAATGCACGCTTCCGCCCACCATCGCATTCTTCGGCGGCGCCCTGAGAAGCTGCGCGGTCGCGCTGCTCATCGGCAGAAATCCACCGTCATGGCGGAGAGCGCCGTATCCCAGAAGAAGACGCCGAAGCGTCGCCGCCCGACTTTCAACGCGCGCCAGTTCAGCCGCGATCGGCTCCATTTCAGCAGCGGCGACAGCGACAGCCGCCTTTATAACTTCGCCCTCGGCTAACTTCAGACTGCTTTCGGCGTTCGCGAGTTCTTGACGAAGGCAATCTGAAGCGCGTCGAAACGAGGCTGATTGATTTTTAAGAGAGAAAATCCTTTCAGCGAGCCTCTTCGTTTTCGGCGACAGCTCGAGCGCGCGGCCCGCCTCTTGTCCTGTCGAACGAAGTATCGATGCCGCGCACTCTTCAGCGATCCGCTTGTCAAGATTGGCGAATCTGGAAAGCCTTCTCTGGATCGCAGCAGAAAAATTGTTGGCGCGTTCGACGGCTTCCTGGATGCGGTCTCTCGTCGCCTTGACTAAATCCCGCTCACGCTGCGCCAGTTGCAGCGCCGAACGCGCTTTAGCGCGCAACACATTCACTTCGTGATCGAGAGATTGATCTTCGGCGGCCACGAATTGCCGGTTTAAGACAATTACGCCGACCTCTTCCGAACGGCGTCCACGAATGGATTTATCCGATTCAAAGCATGTATTGAGCGTGACTGCATTGATGGCTTCCATCAATGTCCCTCCAAAAGAAATCGCCACCGCGCCCTGGCCAAATTATGAGCATTGCGCCTAATAGCTAGATGCACTGCAGCAATCGCTGATCTGTCAACGCTTCATTCCGAAATTCGTTGCATCGGGCGCACATTTTTTCCTGAATTTTTGCGTCACACACCGAGCAAATGCGTAAATTTATTTCGAGTTGTCAGCGACTTCCTTGATTTAGAAATTTTTGAAAAAGCGAAAATTGCGCCGTGATCCAATCGGAAGACGATCCATTCCTGAAGCGTGTTTAAAGAGATGGCGCAACTGCCGTCGACCATCTCTCTGGCTGACTCCCAATCGCAATGACGCCAGGAACATTTTTTGCTTGTTGATCGGAGAAGTTTTCTCCGATGTCTTCGCCACGCGGGGGGATCTCAGATGAGCGCGCCGGAGCGCATCACACCTACTCCAGAATCGTCTATGATAGCGCGCGCTGGAACGGCCTCATGCGACGCACGGGCGACGCCATCGTCTGCACACCGCTCAACTGCGGCACGACCTCGACGCAGAAGCTGTGCACGCTCCTCGTACATCAGAGCGCGACGCATGCCGCATTCGCTGCCGCGCCTTTCGCGCTGGCTCGACCGCCTAGCGCAGCCGAATGTGAGCTTAACTCGATGTCGAGATTTTCCGATATAGCAAGCACCACAAGTCGACGAAGGAGATACACATGAGGGCGCTAAAAGTCGGGATAGTTGCCGCCCTTCTCGCTTCGCCAGCTTACGCCGACAGAAAAAAGGCGGACGCATGTGCAGCGGGTCTTTCACCTGACTCTAAAGCTATCTATGCGGCAGCAGTCGGGAAAATGCGTCGAGGAGCTGACAACGAGGCGGTCGTAACAGCAATCACCCTAAGCAAGGTAAGCTCTGGCAGATTAAGCCCTTTAACCGCAAAGACGACCGCCGAGGCTGCCGGTGATTGCCTAAAGAAATTGGCAGATTGAAAGCCATCGGGTGATTGCGGTCTTGGCTGAGTTCTTGTTGTCGCCCCTTCATTTCGGGACACGGGTTCCACCGCCCGCTCTTCCCGCGAGCGTGACGGAGAAGATGATTTTGGCTGGCATTGGCTCCGGCAAATCGAGAAGCTCGCCCATGCATGCGAGAGTGGCGGCATCAACATGATCGGTTTTGACTAGTCTCTCAATGGCCTCGACGAAGCGACGCGCCCGTCGTGACCTTGGCGACCGGCAGACCTTTCGTATTGAGTGCGTTGGAGGGCGCGGTGGCAAGAACCAGTCGGCTCAAATACCACGCGCTTTATCGGCGAGGCCGACAGGCATTTAAGCATGGCGCGCCGCCTAGTTTGTCTTTGGCAAAGTGGCGCGCCGTACCGTCCGGTAAGTGCGCGCGCCGAGCCAATCTTTCGAGAGGTCGACGTCAGGGCGATCAAACTCTCGCTCGACCAGTCAAAAAAGGTCGGCGCTTTTCGATCCTTCCCTCGCCCAAGCGGCGCGCAATTTCATAACGCAAGCGGTTTCCTGATTTATCGAAGGCGAATTCATGAATCGGAGATCTGCATTTTCGTCAGCCTCCTTCAATAAAGCGAATGCGCCGCTTTTGCCTACTGCTATCCTGTCATGCGCAAAGCGTAGACGGTGCAAGGCTTTGAGTCTTCGATGTCGACCGTTCCGCCCGCGAAACTCTCGACCGTCACTTTGCTGAATCCCAAGTCCCCGAGTTTCGCGACAAGTGACGACAATACGCGCTTGTTTGAAGGTTCTACCTCGAGCACAAGTTGCCGGATTAGAGGCCAGTGTTGTTCTTCCAAACCATTCAGAGCTTCGATCTCGGCGCCTTCGATGTCGATCTTCAACAGATCAACGCTTCCTAGCGCCTGTTGACGAATTGTGTCGCTCAAGGTCTGTAGCTTGCACTTTATAGTCTGCGCGTCTTTGAGCATCGGCTTCACGATTAGAGCAAACACGCGGCGAGGAAGAAACGCAAAAGCGCGATGCAGGTTCGAGAGCTCAGACGAGGTTACTTCCGCGGAAAATCTCTCCCAGTGGCGTCGCTTTTCTTGCAAATGCAGTGTCGAGTTACTTGGCATTTGCGGAAAAAACGCGATCGTCGCGTCTGCGTTCGTTGATCCAATCGCGCAATCAAGAAGCGTTATGTCGTGCAAACTCCAACGTGGTGATCCACTCAGGTTCCGTTCGAGGCAGGCATATGTGTTGGGCACCGGCTCCGCGCATACGATCTTGAGATCACGAAAGCGCTCCATCAGTGAAAGCGCAAACATCCCGACATTTGCGCCTATATCGAGAACAACATCGCCGTTATTGACCGAAATTCCATGCTGCTCGTAACAATGCCGTTCGAAAATCTCCTTGAAGAGAAAGTGCGTATCATGGCGAGACTTCGGAGCATTCCAAACACGCAGTCCATTTGGGCAGCGGAATTGCTTCATCGGCACCGACGCATGAATGACCGCATTCGTCATGGGGTTGTCCTTTTGCGCACGCTACTTAGCCCATCGCGAGACTGCCCGTGGTCGGGGCTAGAGGATGTTAGTCTATGACCGGCCGCTCCTGCAATGAGCGTGGACGGGGAGCCGATTGAGGTTGCTCAGCCGGCCACGCGACGACTCACGTAAATTCCCGGCGGTCGAGTCGCTTCATGTCTTTGCTGCGAAAGATTCTCGAATCCGCATAGCGCGCGCAACGCGACGAAGCCCGGGGAACATGCAAAGCAAAGAGCTGCGCCGACGATTGGCGAATCCAAATTTTCTCATACAGTTCTCTGCCTGCTGTGATGGCGAGATTTAGGGTCTTGCATCCCCGACAAGAGCCGATCTCCGCTGCGGTGGCCGTAGTCGCTCAACGGCTCGCCTCGCGTTCCACGGTCATGACTCTGACACTTGATCCGAGCGTCCATGCTGATTTTGCTTGCATGCGCCTCAATGCCGGCCACAAAATCGCCAACCGGTAGCAAGCACGAAATTGGAGGCAGACCTCAATGACCTTGGATCAGGGACGCGTTCCGGCTTGCCCGATCACCGGCCTTCCCGCAGTCCGCCATATTCAGTGGGTGCCAGCACTTCTCCTCACTCGCTTATGGCGAATTGAGTTCAAGACGGATCCCCGGCCGAGCTTCGACGGGGTCGATCGATTTGGCTTGTGGGAGTCGCCCACAGGTCTCTATTTCTTTGACCCACCTGTTGAAGGCGACGACGCATTTTACGCGGCTTTCTATTCAAGACTTCGCGCTTTAGGTCTCTATTCTAAACAAACCGCCCGCCCGGAGTTTGTGATGGCCGCCCGACACGTCAAGCCCGGCGCGCGCGTGCTCGATATCGGGTGCGGACTTGCGAACTTCCGAACGTGCGTGCCACAGGCGACTTACACTGGGCTTGACCCGCATGTCGCCGAGGGCGACGCGGACGGCTCGGTGTGCAGCGAGACGCTGGCTCAGCACCTCGTAAACCACACGGGAGCTTATGACGCCGTGTGCGCCTTTCAGGTCCTTGAGCATGTCAAGGCGCCCGTCAACCTCTTCGCTGAGATGGTGCAGGCAGTCAAACCGGGGGGGCTAATTATGGTCGGCGTGCCGCATGTCCCTTCCGCAATGACCCGCATACCAAATTTCTTAATGAACGCGCCACCCCACCATCTAACGTGGTGGACGAAGTCTGCGCTGATCCACCTGGCGAAAGACGTCAACGTCGTCATCGACAGCATAGAGAACGTTCCCTGGGGTAAACACGACGCCCTGATCTATTGGATAGAACATTGTACGCCTTTCAAAAGCGCCAGCCATCATTACAGTGAAGCGTGGTCCTGGCATGCTTCTGCTGCAGTGGGGCTAGCCAGCGGCGCCGTTGCGCACTGGATCCGTGGCGTTCCGTCGACCGATGACGAAGGTTCCGGATTGCTACTGGTTGCGCGGCGCCCCTGCTGATTGTCCTAATGAGAATCGGCCGAGCGCCCGCGCCTCGTTACGGCGCGCGATGAAGCCGACCAGGCGCGCTTCGTAGTAGAGGAAGTGTTGGAGCGCGCAGGTGCGCGCGATGAACCCTATCTCAATCGCACGCCGCGTCGCGCTTACAGTGCCGAATTTCACATTGGCGCTCGCGCAGTTGGCCGAGAGCAATCTTGTTGCGACATTGCCGGGCCACCTCGTGGTGCGCGGCCGAGTCTACGCTATTTGCCGCCGAGGGTATCCGGTCACTCCCACTCAATCGTCCCCGGCGGCTTGCTCGTCACGTCATACACCACGCGGTTGACGCCCTTCACCTCATTGATGATGCGCGTCGCGGCGCGGCCCAGAAAACTCATGTCGAACGGATAGAAATCCGCGGTCATGCCGTCGCTCGACGTCACCGCGCGCAGCGCGACGACGTAATCATAAGTGCGCCCGTCGCCCATCACGCCGACGCTGCGCACCGGCAAGAGCGCCGCGAAGGCCTGCCAGATGTCGTCGTACAATCCCGCCTTGCGGATCTCGTCGAGATAGACGGCGTCGGCCTTGCGCAAAATCGCCAGCTTCTCGCGGGTGATGAGGCCCGGGCAACGGATGGCGAGCCCAGGCCCCGGAAACGGATGGCGCCCGACGAACGCTTCCGGCAGTCCGAGTTCGCGCCCGAGCGCGCGCACTTCGTCCTTAAAGAGTTCGCGTAGCGGCTCCACGAGCCGCATATTCATGCGCTCCGGCAATCCGCCGACATTATGGTGCGACTTGATCGTCACCGACGGGCCGCCGGTGAAGGACACGCTCTCGATGACATCGGGATAGAGCGTGCCTTGCGCGAGAAACTGCGGCGCGCCGCGCCCGTCCTGCGCAATCTTCTTCGCCTCGGCTTCGAACGTCTCGATGAACAGCCGGCCGATGGTCTTGCGCTTCACCTCCGGATCGTCGACGCCCTCTAACGCGCCGAGGAACAGCTCCTCCGCTTCGACGTGATGCAGCGGAATGTTGTAGTGATCGCGAAAGAGCCGCACGACCTCTTCCGCCTCGCCCTGCCGCAACAGGCCGTGATCGACGAAGACGCAGGTCAAACGCTCGCCGATCGCTTCATGGATCAGCACCGCCGCGACGGCGCTGTCGACGCCGCCCGACAAGCCGCAGAGCACCCGCCCGTCGCCGACCTGGCGCCGGATGGCCGCGATCGCCTCGCCGCGAAACGCCGCCATCGTCCAGTCGGACTTCAGCCCCGCGACCTTATGCACGAAATTCGATAAGAGCCTGGCGCCGTCGGGCGTATGCACGACTTCGAGATGAAACTGCACGCCGTAGTAGCGGCGCCGTTCATCGGCGATCGCGGCGAAGGGCGCGTTCTCCGAGGCGGCGATGACGCGAAAGCCTTCGGGCAGCTTCGTCACGCGGTCGCCATGGCTCATCCAGACCGGAAAGCTGCCGCCCTTCTCCCACACGCCGTCGAGCAGCGCGCTCTGCTCCAGCGCCGTCACATCGGCGCGGCCGAACTCGCGATGATGCCCGCCTTCGACGGTGCCGCCGAGCTGAGTCGCCATCGTCTGCTCGCCGTAGCAGATGCCGAGCACCGGCACGCCGGAGTCGAAAATGCTCTGCGGCGCGCGCGGTGAGCCCTCGTCCGTCACCGAGCACGGCCCGCCCGAGAGGATCACCGCCTTGGGGCGGATCTCGGCGAAGGCGCGCTCAGCGTTCTGGAACGGCGCGATTTCGCAATAGACGCCCGCCTCGCGCACGCGCCGGGCGATGAGCTGCGTCACCTGCGAGCCGAAATCGACGATCAGCACCTTATCGTGGCGATCGGCGATATCGTGATGGAAGGCGTCGGGCGCGGTGGTCATGGATTCTCTTTTTTGTCGGCCCCACCCTCTCTCAAAGGGGAGAGGACCCTAACGACGCAGAGCGCGCGATGTGTTGGCGAGACCCGAGTCGGACTCCCTCTCCCGCGAAGCGGGGGAGGGTTGGGGTGGGGGCAGTCTATCCTCGGCGCGCAATCGGATGGTTTCGAGCACGCCGTCAAATTCTGCGTAGACCGCTGCATTGGTCACGCGCAAGACCGAAAAGCCGTTGTCCTCGAACCATGCGTCGCGTCGATTGTCGCGCGCAAGCTCAGCATCGGTGGAATGCGTCGCCCCATCGACCTCGATCACGAGCTGGGCGGCGTGACAGAGAAAATCCGCGATATAGGGGCCGCAAGGCGCTTGGCGGCGGAATTGCAGCCCATGAAACCGGTGGCCGCGCAGCGCCGCCCATAGCTTCCGCTCGGCATTCGACATGTCGCGGCGAAGATTGCGGGCGAAGGCGACCTTGGGCAGTTTTCCGTGCGTCATGCCCCCTCCCTGTCCCTCCCCCGCTTCGCGGGAGAGGGGACGCCAACGCTCGACATTTGCGCAAGCTCAGACGAATTCACTTTCGCCTCAAGACACAAATGTAAAACCCGTCCGTGCCGCTCGTTGCGGGCGACAGGCGAATGCCAGGTCCATGCGGCGAGGCGAAGCCAGCGAGGTCGGGCAGGCCTGCGCTTTCCGCGATTTCGGCGCCCGAACGCGCCGCAAAATCAGGATTGGCGGCGAGAAAGGCCGCGATCTGGTCCTCGTTTTCCTCGCACAGCGCCGAACAGGTGACGTAAACGAGCCGACCGCCGGGCTTCACGAAGCGGACGGCCATCGCCAAGAGTTCGCGCTGCTCCTTCAATCTTCGGTCCAGCGCGCCGGGCGCGAGCCGCCATTTGGCGTCAGGGTGGCGCCGCCACGCGCCGGTCCCCGTGCAGGGCGCATCGATCAGCACGAGGTCGCAGCGCGCTTCGAGATCGGCCAGCACGTCGGCCTTGCCGCGCGGCGCGCGCACCTGAATGTTGCGGGCGCCGGCGCGCTCCAGCCGCTCATGGATCGGCATGAGGCGCCGCCCGTCCGCGTCATAAGCGTAGACCTGCCCGCGGTTATGCATCTGCCCCGCGAGCGCCAGCGCCTTGCCGCCGCCGCCGGCGCAAAGATCGAGAACTTGCTCGCCCGGCCCGGCGGCGCAGAGCAGCGCCGCAAGCTGCGAGGCCTCGTCCTGCGGCTCGACGAGCCCCTTCACATAGGCGGTCTCCGCCGTCAGCGCCGGACCCCGCCCCTGCCCCGCCTCGATGCGCAGGCCGATCGGCGAAAGCGGCGTCGGCGCGGGAGAGAGATGCGCGAGCTTCTCGAGCGCCTGCTCGCGCGAGCATTTCAGAATATTGACGCGCAGATCGACAGGCGCGCGGGCGGCGAGCGCCGCGCCTTCTTCGGCAGCGCGCGCGCCGAACGCCGCCTCGAAATGCGACGCCAGCCATTCCGGATAGTCGCCGCGCACATGATCCGGCGCGTCAGCGAGCGAGGCCGTCTCCAACCGATGGCGCTCTTCGTCCGAAAGCGGGGCCGGCGCATGACCGGCGCCCGAGCAGAGCGCCGCGATCGCCTCGGCGTCCTGGCCGCGCGCCTCGCGCAGCGCGCCCAGCATGATCGCGCGCGGATCGTCCGCGCCCATGACGTAGATGGCCGAAGCGCGCTTCCGCAACGCATCGAAGACGAGACTGGCGATGGCGGCGCGATCCTTCGAGCCTGCGAAGCGGTGCGCAAGGCCCCAGTCCTTCAGCGCCTCGGCGGCGGGCCGGCGGCGCTTTGCAACATCGTCCAGCACCTCGATCGCGGCGGAGATGTGGGCGGCGGGAGTCATCGGCGCGCCGTCCCGCCAGCGCGCGATGGACATAATTCCGTCGCCAAAGCCACGCTCTTACGCAACAGGCGCGAAGATGCGCGCCATGAGAAATGCGGACGAAACTGATGCGACGCCTTCATCTGATCCTTGCTTCGCTTATCGCTTTGTCGCTCGCCGCCTGCGCGACACAGCCCCCGCCGCCGCCGGATTATCCGCCGCCGCCGAGGCGCAAGCTCGACGCCAAGACTCAGCTCGAGACCGGCAGGACGTATTAGGACCGACGTCAATCGAACTTTCCGATGGCCCGGTGCGTCGCATGGATGCGGCGGATCGTGCCGGTCGCCGAGCGATAGACGATCGTCTCGGTGTCGATCGTCGTTTTGCCGAGCGAAACGCCGCCGACGAGCGGCCCCGCGGTGACCCCGGTCACGCAAACGACGACGTCGCCGGCCGCCATGTCGCCGACCGAATATTTGCGGCGCGGATCAAGAAGGCCCAGACGCTGCGCCTGCGCGATCTGATCGCGCGATTCGAGCGCCAGCCGTCCCTGCATCTGGCCGCCCGCGCAACGCAGGACGCAGGCGGCGAGCACGCCTTCCGAAGCGCCGCCGCGGCCAAGATACATGTCGACGCCGGTTTCAAAAGGGTGGGTGGTGAGAATGATCGCCGCTACGTCGCCGTCGGTGATGAGGCGCACGCAGGCGCCGGCAATGCGGCAATTGCGGATGATTTCGGCGTGGCGCGGCCGATCGAGAATGCTGACCGTGATTTCGCTCGCCCGCACGCCCTTGGCGATCGCAAGCGCTCTGATGTTGTCGCCGGGGTCGCGATCGAGATCGATTGTGCCCTCGGGGTATCCCGGACCGATGGCGATCTTGTCCATGTAAACATTGGGCGCATGAAGGAGCGATCCTGCCGGCGCCATGGCGACGACGGCCATCGAGCCCGGCATGTCCTTGGCGCAAAGCGTCGAGCCTTCGAGCGCAGCGACGCCGAGATCGACGCGGGGACCGACGCCCGCGCCGATTTCTTCGCCAATGTAGAGCATCGGCGCGGCGTCCTCGTCGCCCTCGCCGATCACGATGCGGCCGCGCACGGGAAGCTGCGACAGCTCCTCGCGCATCGCCTCCGCCGCCGCGAGGTCGGCGGCCATCTCGTCGCCGCGTCCCCGGAATTTGGCGGCGGCGACCGCGGCGCGCTCCGAGGCGCGCGCCAGCTCCAAGGTCAGGTAGCGGTCGATCTTCGACGCGTCGGTTTCAGGCTGCTGCGTCATGTCTCGCTACTCGCGCTCGATGCGGATGACCTGCGCACGTGAAACGATGACGCCATCCTGATAGATCAGGTCCAGCGCCTCGCGCACGAGGTGTTCGCTCGTCGCATGGGTGATGAGGATAACATCGACGCAATCCCCCGGCGCGCCCCGCGCGCCGCGTTGCACGATGCTTTCAAGCGATATGCGGCGCTCCGCCATGCGCGTCGCGATCTTGGCGAAGGCGCCGGCGACGTCGCGCGCCGACATGCGGATGTAATAGCCGCCTTCGTGGCGCTGCATCGGCGTACGCTTGAGCTCGGCGAGCTTCGCGGTCGGCAGACCGAACGGCGCCGAACGCACGCCCTTGGCGATGTCGGCGATATCGGCGACGACGGCCGAGGCCGTCGCGTCGCCGCCGGCGCCGGGCCCCACGAGCGTCAGCTCATGCACCGCGTCGGCGTCGATGGTGACGGCGTTCAACACGCCCATCACCTGGGCGATGGCGGAATTCTTGCTGACCATCGTCGGATGGACGCGCTGCTCGACTCCATCAGCGGTGCGCTGCGCGACGCCAAGCAGCTTGATGCGGTAGCCAAGCTCGGCCGCAGCGTCGATGTCGGCAAGCGTCACGCGCTCAATGCCTTCGATATCGATGGCGCCGGCGGCGATGCGCGCGCCGAAGGCCAGCGAGGTGAGGATCGCAAGCTTGTGAGCGGTGTCGAAACCGCCGATGTCGAAGGTCGGATCGGCCTCGGCGTAGCCGAGCCTCTGCGCCTCCGTCAAGCATTCCTCGAAGGAGAGCTGCTCCCGCTCCATGCGCGACAGGATGTAATTGCAGGTGCCGTTGAGAATGCCGTAGACGCGCTCAATCGAATTGCCGGCGAGCCCCTCGCGCAGCGTCTTGACGATCGGAATGCCGCCGGCGACGGACGCCTCGAAGGCGAGCGCGGCATGGTTCTCCTCGGCGAGCGCTGCGAGATGCAAACCATGCGCGGCGAGCAAGGCCTTGTTAGCGGTGACGACCGCCTTACCATGTGCGAGCGCGGTTTCAACGCTGGCCCTCGCTGGCCCTTCGGAGCCGCCGATCAATTCGACGAAAAGATCGATCGCCGGCGAGGACGCGAGCTTGACCGGATCAGGAAAGAACTCCGCGCCGGAAAGGTCGGCGCCCCGCTCTTTGGTTGCGTCGCGAGCCGAAACGCCCGCCAGGACGATCTGCCGTCCGGTGCGGGCCGTGAGCGCCTCGGCTTGGCGGCGGAGCAGGCGCGCCACCGCCGCGCCGACGGTGCCGAGCCCCGCGATGCCGACGCGCAAGATCTCCGACATTGCAACCTTTCCGGGAAAATGAGCGGGCGACGAAAGCCCAGAGACGCTAGCGCCTTGTGCCCGATTTGGCGCCTTCAATCAAGAAACCGCCGACGCCGCGAGGGGGATTGAGCCGTTGCAATTGACGCCCTAACTCTTGGACAAGCTGAAGCCAAGCCTACTGGCGGCGAAAGGGAGATGACAATGACGCCACGAATGAGCGTATTCGCGATTCTGACCGCTTTGGCGCTGGCCTTTTCCGGCACTTATGCGCTGGCCGGCATTGGCGTGCATGTGGAGGCGGCTATTGAGCATACTCAAGAAGCGATAGACGACGGCGCGAAGGGCGACTCCAAGGAGATCGTTACGCATGTGATGAGCGCGCTCGGCCATGCGCGCGAGGCGCTGCACGAAAAGGCCATCGAACGGGACCGCGCCGCCAACAAGCTGCTGCATCGCGCGATCAGGCATCTGCGCCTGGCCGAAATGCGCGCACGGTTTGGCGACCCCGTGCGCGCCGTCAAGCACGCGACCAGCGCGCTCGCCGAACTGAAGAAGATCAAGTGACGGCGGCGCGCGACGCGGCGAGGACGCGGGCAAGGACTCATAGCGGCGGCATGGTCGTCGCCAGATAGCTCGGCATTCTGCTCGCCGCTCTCTCGCGGCGTAATGCGCCCTCGCGCGCGGCTCGTCGGCGAGCGTCCCGCTAATGCGGCACGCCCGACCAGATCTTGCGCTTGGTGAAATAGAGCAGCCCGACGAAGACGAGCAGGAAGGCCACGACGCCAAGCCCGACTCGCTTGCGCGACTCAAGATGCGGCTCTGCGACCCACATCATGAAGGCCGCGACGTCCTTGGCGTATTGGTCGATTGTTTGCGGCGCGCCGTCCTCATAGGTCACCACGCCCTCCGAGAGTGGCGGCGGCATGCCGATGCGCCGGCCGGGCATATAGGGATCGTAGAACTGTCCTTCCGGCAGTTTCACGTCTGGCGGCGGGTCTTCGTAGCCCTCCATCAGCGAGGTGATGTAGTCGACGCCGTGTTCCTGATAGGAAAAGCCCGGCAAAGCGTCGAACAGGAAGAGTGGAAAGCCGCGCGAATAGCCGCGCGCTTTGGCCAGAACCGACATGTCCGGCGGATAATTGCCGGCCAGCGCGGCGCGCGCCGCCTGTTCATTGGCGAAAGGCGGGGGGAATCGATCGCTGGGGCGGCCCGGCCGATCGAAATATTCGCCCGCCTGGTTTGGGCCGTCCTTGATCTTGTAGCTCGCGGCGAGCGCTTCGACCTCTTTCTCAGGAAACTCCGGCCCGCCGGGCTGCGAAAGATTGCGGAAGGCGAGCATTTTGATCGAATGGCAGGAGGAGCAGACCTCCTTGTAGACCTTGAAACCTCTGCGCAACTGCGCCCTGTCGTAGCGGCCGAAGGCGCCAGCGAAGCTCCAGTCAAAGCGCTTTGGCGTCCGCTCATGTCGCTCGCTCTCGTGCCGCGCTTCCTTTTCCGTGGCCTGAGGCGCAGCGACCTGATCGGTCGCGGATGGCGGCGCTTCCTGCTGGCTCCAGGCGGGGCTGACCAGCGTCATCGCCGCAGCAATCGTGAGGGGAACGAGCGAGAGGCGCTTCATCCGACGCATCGAGGGCTGTCGCTGGGAAGATCCTACGATCATGTCAGACATGGGAGGTTTCCCCCCGCATCATCGAAGCGTCGATGGATTCTGGCACCGGCTCCGGCTTCTCCACTTTGCCGATGACCGGCAAAATGACGAGGAAGTGCAGGAAATAATAAGCCGACAATAGCCGGGCGAACCAAAGATAAGCGCCTTCGGCGGGCTGCGCCCCCAGATAGCCAAGCCCGATGCACACCGCGACAAAAATCCAGAACTCCTTGCGAAACAGCGGCCGATACACGGCCGATTTCACCTTCGACGTATCGAGCCACGGCAGCGCCGCGGTGATCAAAATCGATGCAAAGAGAGCAGTGACGCCGAGCAGCTTGTTCGGGATCGCGCGAAGGATCGCGTAGAACGGCAGGAAGTACCACTCCGGCACGATATGCGGCGGCGTGACGAGCGGATTGGCTTCGATGTAATTGTCTGGATGGCCGAGGTAATTCGGCACGAAAAACGTCAGCCAGGCGTAGACGACGAGAAAAGCCGCGATGCCGACCGCGTCCTTCATGGTCGCATAGGGCGTGAAAGGAACAGTTTCCTTCTTCACGTCCTTCACCTCGACGCCGGACGGATTGTTCTGGCCCGTCACATGCAGCGCCCAAACATGAAGCGCGACGATGGCGACGATGATGAACGGCACCAGATAGTGCAAAGCATAAAAGCGATTGAGCGTCGGATTGTCGACGGAATAGCCGCCGAGCAGCCAGGTCGTGATGGCGGTTCCGACGACGGGAATGGCGGAAAAGAGATTGGTGATGACGGTCGCCGCCCAGAAGGACATCTGTCCCCACGGTAAGACATAGCCCAGGAATCCCGTGGCCATCATCAGCATGAAGATCACCACGCCGAGAATCCACAAGACCTCGCGCGGGTCCTTGTAGGACCCGTAATACATGCCGCGGAAGATGTGGAGGTAGACGGCGAGGAAGAACATCGACGCGCCATTGGCGTGCGCGTAGCGCAGCACAGTGCCCCAATTCACGTCGCGCATGATCTTCTCGACGGAATCGAAAGCGAGCGTCGTTTCCGGGGTGTAATGCATCGCCAGGACGACGCCCGTTACGATCTGCGCGACGAGCATGAAACTCAAGATCGCGCCAAACACCCACATGTAGTTCAGGTTTTTTGGCGTCGGATAGGAGACGAAAGAATCATGCATGAAGCTCAAAATCGGCAGACGGCGCTCCAACCAGCGAGCGAAGCCGCTCTTGGGCGTGTATTGGGAATGTCCTTCCATGGGCTTGGTGCTCTCGGAATCTCGCGCGGGAAAAATGAAAGGCGCTTGGCCTTGGCTAGCCGATCTTAATTTTGCTCTCGGCGATGAAGGCGTAAGGCGGCACCTCCAGATTGGTCGGCGCCGGGCCGCTGCGAATCCTGCCCGAAAGGTCGTAGACCGAGCCGTGGCAGGGACAGAACCAGCCGTTGTATTCGCCTTCCTTGCCGGTCGGAATGCAGCCGAGATGCGTGCAGACTCCGATGATCACGAGCCATTCGGGTTTTTGGACGCGTTTCGAATCGGCCTCCGGATCCGGCAGAACCGACAGCGGCGTGTCCTCCGCCGCCTTGATTTCGGCCGGCGTCCGATGGCGCACGAAAACCGGCTTGCCGCGCCATTTCACGGTGACAATCTGGCCTTCGGGGACCGAAGAAAGATCGACTTCCGTCGAGGCCAACGCGAGGGTGGACGCGTCCGGGTTCATCTGGGCGATCAGCGGCCAGACCATGCCGGCCGCTGCGCCTGCTGCGGCGGCGCCCGTTGCGATATAGAGAATGTCCCGCCGGCTTGGCTCCGCCGGTTTTGCGGCGGTGTCTTTGCTTGTCACGCTCGAACCTCTCCCAACGCTCTCAAGTCTTCGCGGCCGAGGCTGCGGCTGCGCCCAAGGCGATCGTTCCACGTTTTGCCGCTTCCGGCCAATCGCTGCGGTGCGCCACGCCAAGGCAATGCCAAGGCTGCGGCGGGGCGGAGGTGATATGTGACGCGAATCCCCGCCGCTGTCCACAAGTCGACATAGGGAAATTTGGGCATTCACCCTGCCACACAAGACCGTTGCCGA